>NZ_JAUEUE010000006.1:0-409316 GCF_032485055.1 Bradyrhizobium sp. SZCCHNRI20481 | reverse complement strand
TCGCCGCTCTTGAACGGCCGATTCGTCATGCCCCCAAATCTTACCGTGAACACTGAGTTCTTGCCCAGCCTCGTCGGCGCAACGTTTCAGCATGCGACATAATAACTCGACGGGCTGCCTCAAACAGGTAGTCCTCGAAACCATTATCGCAGCCGTCAAACGTCGGTCCCTCGGGGAGGCTGCCGTGACAGAAATCTGGGTTGATTGCACAACAATCCTGGCGGGATGAAGCCGTAGCCGAAGTGTTTATCAATCGCCGCACCTGGCGGGGATCATGCTGCGCAGATATCATTGAAATGTTGTTGGAGTTCTGAAGTAGATCACATCTGGTGCAGGTGACGGTCCAGGCTTTGCTGCCGCACAGGGAGCGATAACAATGGCATCAGCGTACGGATACGGTAATCTAAAGAGATTCAGCGACGAGTGGGACGAATTACATAAGAATCCAAAGAGCGATGAAATTGAATGGATCAGCGCAAGTCGCGCCTTGCAGATGTTAAAGAGCCTCCAACTTTCGATCGCAACGCGGCGGATCTGTGAGCGAGCTAACCATGGACTTATCCGTGCTCGTGCTGAACGCCTTCAAATAAATGAGAAGCAGTTCGAGGATAGGGACATTCCCCGTGCGTTTTGGTGGGCTCACGGAGAGATCGCGCTAAAACAACAATGGGATTCCGGCGACTTTTCCACTTGGCTGGATAGCAAGATTCAGATCTTTGCGTACGGCGTGAAGTTTGATCGTGCCGCGATCGAGAAGATTTTGCCGGTGGAAGCCGTGAAGCCTGAAGTTGTTCCGCTCGTAGCTGGCGGTCGTCCACCGGCTGAGTGGTGGGATGACCTATGGGTCGAGATATGCCGACAGCTATACGAGGGCGACCTGAAACCAGAGAAGCAAGCTGACATCGAACAGGCCATGCTTACGTGGCTCACGGCCAAGGGCCACAATGCCAATGAAAGTACCGTGCGGCCGCGTGCCCGCAAGTTGTGGGCAGCCATAAAAGGCAAAAACTAGGTTTCTGGCCCTTTCTACTCTTACCTGCCCGACGTTAGGCCCGAACTTCCGCATGATGATCAGCACATTACTGGTGCGTTGCAGCGCCGACCGTAGCGGTTGACGCTCGCCTGCATCGGTTAGCGCTACTGGCCCCAATACGGGAGAGATCGGAAATGAGCTCGCGCGACAGGTTCGACAGCTTCAATAAGGTTGTTGTGGCCGTTGCCACCCTGATCACTGCTATCACTGGCGCCGCCAGCGTCGGCCACACCATAGGCTGGTGGTGATGCTCTAGATATCGCGAATTTGATCCAGCAAAGGCACGAATATCTATGATGATGAGTCGGTGTTTGCCGGGTCGACCTTCCAGAGCAGCCATAGGCTAAAGGTGACGAAATGTCTGGAGCAAGAAGCCGGCGCCCTTGATCGACTTAATCCCGTAGTGAATTTCTTACGCGACCCTTCCACTCATAACCGGTGTCGTCCCCGCGAACGCGGGGACCCATACCGCGTGATGTCTGAAATGGGCAGTCGGCACGTTCCGCGTGCCCCACTCCGTTCGGTGGTTATGGGTCCCGGATCTGCGCCCGCCGACGCGTTGCGTCGGCAGGCTTGTCCGGGACGACAGCGGAGCATGTGGCTGTCACGCCAACGATCGCAGGCGGCGGTTCGCCGGCCGAGGCTCGCGGCCGAGGCCGGCGACCGCCCAGTCCAGCTATCCCTTGTAGCCCATCAACAGGCGCGGCAGCCACAGCGAGAAGGCGGGAACGTAGGTCACGAACATCAGCGCCGCGATCAGGGCGGCGTAGAACGGCAGGATGGTGCGCATGACGGCGCCGACCGAAATGCCGCCGATGGCGCAGCCGACGAACTGGGTGGTGCCGACCGGCGGGGTGTTGAGGCCGAGCGCGCAGTTGATCAGCATCAGCATGCCGAACTGCACCGGATCCATCCCGGCCTTCATCGCGATCGGCAGGAAGATCGGCGTGCAGATCAGGATCGTCGCCGCCATGTCCATGAACGTGCCGAGCAGGAACAGGATGACATTGATCAGCAGGAAGATCATCCAGGGCTGCGTCGACACCTTGCTCATCAGATCGCCGGCGAAGTCGGCGACTTCGTACAGTCCCATCAGGTACTGGAACATGGTGGAGACGCCGATCAAGAGCAGCACCACGCCGGTCGTCTTGACCGCCTTGGCGGCGGCCCGCAGGAAGTTCTGCAGGCTCATGGTGCGGTAGATGAAGAACGTCAGCAGGATCGTGTAGGTGACGGCGACCGCCGCGGACTCGGTGGCCGTGAACACGCCGGACAGGATGCCCGCCAGGATGATGCCGACGATCAAGAGGCCGGGCAGCGCCGCCGCGAACGAGCGGAACACCTCCGCCCAGCCGGGAAACTTGCCCGCGGGATAGCCGCGCTTCACGGCGACCGCGTAGGCGGCGACCAGCATGCAGACCATCAGCACGAGCGCCGGAAGAAGACCGGCGGCGATCAGCGCGCCGATCGACACCTTGCCGCCGGCGGCGAGCGCATAGATGATCATGTTGTGGCTGGTCGGCATCAGGGCGCCGACCAGCGAGGCGTGGGTGGTGACGTTGACGGCGTAGTCGGTGTCGAACCCTTCCTTCTTCATCATCGGGATCATCACCGCGCCCATCGCCGACACGTCGGCCACGGGAGAGCCGGAGACCCCGCCGAACAGCGTGCAGGCGACGACGTTCGACATGCCGAGCCCGCCGCGGATGTGACCGACGAGATTCTTGGCGAGCTGCACGATCTTGTCGGCGACGCCGCCATGCAGCATCAGCTCGCCGCTGAAGACGAAGAACGGGATGGCGAGGAACGAGAAGATGTTCATCCCCGACATCATCTGCTGGAAGATCACGGCAACCGGCAGGCCTTCATAGAGGATGGTGCAGATCGCCGAGAGGCCGATCGCAAACGCAACGGGAACGCCGAGGACCAGGAAGCCGAAGAAGGTGACGCCGAGAATGATCAGTTCCATGACGGGACGACCTCTTCACCGCGCAAGAGAGCCATGATGTGCTCGATGGAAAACATGACGATCAGGATTCCCGAAGCGATCAGCGGCACGTAGCGGACGACTTCGGGCAGGCCGAGATTGGCGATCTTCACGGTGCCCACGGAGGCGCCGAGGATCCAGCCGTTGTAGGCCATCGCGACGCCGAACATAGCGACCAGCACGTGGATGACGAGCTCGATCTTTTCCCGCATATGATCCGGCAGCATCACGAGGAGGCTGTCCATGCCGATATGGCCGGCGTCGCGAACGCCGACGGCGGCGCCGATCAGCGTGACATAGAGGATCAGGACCAGCGCCAGGTTCTCGGTCCAGGTCGGGCTGGAGTTGAGAACGTAGCGTCCGAACACTTGGTAGAAGACGATGGTGACGATGACGAGCAGGCCGGCGACGGACAGATACATGCCGACGCGCGCGATGACGGCGTTGATCCGCGAGAGCAGGCCGGTCGACGGACGTCTCTCCTGCTGCTCGTGGTCTCCAACATGAGGATCTGTCATTCCCGGCCCTCCCTGGCCTGAGTCCGGTGCCGCCGCACGGCGACGCCGGACCCGGTCCCTATTTTTATGTGGTTCTTACTTGGTGTCCTGGATGCGCTTGACGAGGCTCGAGAGCTTCTCGTCGCCGGCGAACTTCTGGTACACCGGCTTCATCGCGTCGACGAATTCCTGCTTGTTGGCGATCGTCACGACCTGGACGCCAGCGGCCTCGACGGCCTTGCGGGAGGTCTGCTCGCGCTCGTCCCAGAGCTTGCGCATGACTGGCACGGAGTCCTTGGCCGCCTTGCGGATCATCGCCTGATCCTCCTTGCTCAGCGTGTCCCAGACCTTCTTGGACATCACGAGGACTTCGGGCGCCAGCGAGTGCTCGGTGACGTTGTAGAACTTGGCGGCCTCGAAGTGACGCGAGGACTCGTAGGACGGCCAGTTGTTCTCGGCGGCGTCGACGAGGCCGGTCTTGAGCGCGGTGTAGACCTCGCCATAGGGCATCGGGGTCGGGTTGGCGCCGAGGCTCTGGATCATGCCGACCCAGAGGTCGGACTGCTGGACGCGGATCTTCAGGCCCTTGAGGTCGGCGAGCGACTTCACCGGCGCCTTGACCGTGTAGATCGAGCGCGCGCCGCTGTCGTAATAAGCCAGGCCGACCAGGCCCGCGGGCTCCATGGCGGCCAGGATCTCGTCGCCGATCGGCCCGTCCAGGACATTGCGCATATGCTGCGTGTCGCGGAACACGAAGGGCAGGCACAGCGCGACGGTCTCCGGCACGAAATTGTTGAGCGGCGACGAGTTGATCCGCATCATGTCGAGCGCGCCGATCTTGAGCTGCTCGATCGTGTCCTTCTCGGAGCCGAGGGCGCCGTTCGGAAACACCTTCACGCCAAGCTTGCCGCCGCTCGCGGCTGCGAGCTGCTTGCCCATGAACTTGACGGCTTCGACGGTCGGATAATCGGCGGGGTGCACATCGGCGGAGCGGAAATCGCGCGCGGTCGCCAAAGGCGACGAGACCGCCAGCACAGCGGCCGCAATGATACCTGTAAGTGCCTTCATCTTGGCTTCCTCCTCAATTGATTATGTCGTTGTTGTTGGGCAGATGCTGCAGGCCGCCTTGGGTCGCTGCACTCCAGATGCGAAGTCATGCGACAATATCACGCGTACGGCCAGTGGCATTTTCTGTCCAAGCCAAAGGCGGCATCGATCAATGCACGAGTTGCATCGATCGATTGGGTGCGATCTGGCGCGATGCAACCAGCGGGTCGACCGCCTCAATGATGAAGGCGCCGCCTCGAACGGCCGCGGAGACATTTGCCGGCGCCACCTCAGATGCGATCACCTGACCCTGTCCGGCCCTTGCGCCCGGGCGGCGGGGCTGGCATTCCCACGGCTGATCTCCGGACCGGCCCGGCGCGTTTGCCGGTTGGTTACCAGCGCCGGGCTACAGCCGGTTCCCGAGCGCTTCCCGCGGCGTTGCTCCGGCCCGTCGCGTCCGATTTCGATTCGACGAGGTTTTGAGAGCCATGACCGTACGCCTGCACCGCGGCGACCTGCCCGATCTTTCCCGCTACACCACCTCGGTGGCGATCGACACCGAGACCATGGGGCTCAATCCGCACCGCGACCGGCTGTGCGTGGTGCAGCTGTCGCCCGGCGACGGCTCGGCCGACGTGGTGCAGATCCCCAAGGGGCACACCGACGCGCCGAACCTGAAGGCGCTGCTCGGCAACCCGGACATCACCAAAATCTTCCACTTCGCGCGCTTCGACGTCGCGGCGCTGTTTCACGCGTTCGGGGTGATGCCGCAGCCGGTCTATTGCACCAAGATCGCCTCGCGGTTGGCGCGCACCTACACCGATCGGCACGGCCTGAAGGATCTCGTGCGCGAGCTGCTCAATGTCGATCTCTCCAAGCAGCAGCAGTCGAGCGACTGGGGCGCCGAGCAGCTCAGCGAGCCGCAGCTCGCGTACGCCGCCTCCGACGTGCTGCATCTGCATGCGCTGCGCGAAAAGCTCGACGTGATGCTGGCGCGCGAAGGGCGGCTGGCGCTGGCGCAGGCCTGCTTCGCGTTCCTGCCGCACCGGGCGACGCTCGATCTGGGCGGATTCGAGGCTGAGGACATCTTCGCGCATTCCTGAAGCCGGCGAATCGCGGGCGCGTTCACGATCATTAATGTCTCGTAATGATCGCAAGCCGCCCCGCGTCGCGATTTCGCGCCAGTTCCAGGCTGCAATGGTGGGGCCCCCCATGGTAGGATGGGTGCTGTTTCGCGCGCATCCCGTGTCCGTCGGAGCCCTGGTGAACTCGGTCCACAACCCCGCCTATGATCCCACCCTGCAGGCGCGCTTCGCGGTCGCGGCGCGCCACAGCCGCTTCGTGCGCGTGCTGCGGGTCGCGGTGCCGGCGGCGGTGGGACTGGCGATGGCGGTCGTGATCGGCATCGCGCTGTTCAATCCGTTCCACATGGAGATCAACACCCCGAATCTCACCGGCAACCTCGTCATCTCCGGCCGCAAGATCACGATGGAGACGCCGCATCTCACCGGCTTCACGCCGGACCAGCGGCCGTATGATCTCGTCGCCCGGAGCGCGGTGCAGGACCTGACTGATCCCGATCACGTCGAGCTCAACATCCTCCGCGCCAAGGTGCTGATGGAGGATCAGTCGACGGTGACGTTGAAGGCGAATACCGGCGTGTTCGACACCAAGCAGCAGCAGCTCGAGCTGACGAAGGACATCCTGCTGACGACGTCGACCGGCTACGAGGCGCGGCTGAGCCGGGCCTCGGTCGACATGGCCAAGGGCACCGTGAGCTCGGACGAGCGCGTCGACGTCAAGCTCACCAACGGTACGCTTTCCGCCGACCGCCTGCGCATCACCGACAATGGCGAGGTCATCCGCTTCGAGGGTAATGTGATGATGAACCTCGACAATATGAATGCCGCTCCGGCCACGACGGCGAGCGCCGATCCCGGCCGTCCGGCCCGCAACGTGAAGTGACCTCATGACCACGTGCCGTTTCATTCCCGTAGCGATTCGCGGCGCCGGCCTCGCCGCGCTGGCGTTGCTCGCGCTTGCCGACTCATCGCAGGCGCAGAGCGCGACCACCGGTGTTCCGAACGCGCTGCAGGGATTTTCGCAGAACCGCGACCAGCCGATCCAGATCGAGGCCGCTGCGCTCGAGATGCGCGACAAGAAGAAGGAGGCGACCTTCACCGGCAACGTCAAGGTCGTGCAGGGCGATACCACCATGACCTCGAAGTCGCTGGTGGTGTTCTACGACGGCGGCGCCCAGCAGGGCGGCGCCAAGGCGACCAAGGCGACGCCGGCTGCGACGCCCGGGCCGGATGGCAGCTCGGCGATTCGCCGTCTCGAGGCGCGCGGCGACGTCAAGGTGACGCAGAAGGACCAGGTCGTGACCGGCGAGACCGCGGTCTACGACACCAAGACCAACATGATCTCGATGCAGGGCGGCGTGGTGCTGACCCAGTGCAAGAACGTGATGCGCGGCGACCGGCTGACGGTCGACATGACGACCGGCGTGTCGCGGGTCGAATCGGACAGCGGGCGCGGGGTGCAGGTGCTGCTGCCGCAGGCGGGCGCGGGCGCGAGCGGCGGCTGCGGCCCGTCGACGGCCTCGGCTCCGGGCGGCGCCGGGCCGCTGCAGCTCGGTCCAGGCAAATCGAAGTGACTTCAATTATTTAGCAAAACGCCGGCGGGCCAGTTGAACCGCGCCGCTGCTGCCTCTATCTAGCGGGCGGGCGGTTCTGTCGCAGGACCGGCGCAGCGGGATGCCGTGGACCCCGTTGCATCGCTGCGAAAGAGTGATGCCGGACACGATTGCGATCGGTCGCTTGCGTGGCGACCGCGACTTCGCCGTCAGACGACGAACTCCGGAGCGCGGCCTCCCGCGCTTTGGCCGGCCTCGCGCTCCCTGTGATCCGCGAGAGAGGTGACATGCGTTCGCTCGCGGTGGGCGGGCGAGCCAGCGCTGCGGTCGATGACGGGCAGCCTCGAAGGGCGTAAGCGAAGCGGGGATGGTGGATCTACTCGGCATGTTTCGTGGGCGTCCCGCCAAGCGCGGCCAGCGAGGCTCCTCGCGCCGGCGCGACGACATCACGGCCATGGACGATCCGTTCGGCAATTCCTACAGCGATGATCCGCTCGCCGCGCTCGCCGACTCCGTGCGCGACGAAACGGTGCCACGCATCAATCCGCGCTCGCCGCAGAACACCGAGCAGATCCAGCGCAAGCGGCCGGCCTCGCAGCCGATGCCAGCCAAGCCGCGCAACAATGGCAGCGGCGGCCCGCAGCTGCTGCGCCGGCCAGGCTTCCTCGCCGTGCACTCGATCGAGAAGAGCTTTGGCAGCCGCCAGGTCGTGCGCGGCGTGTCGATCTACGTCCGCCGCGGCGAGGCCGTCGGCCTGCTCGGGCCGAACGGCGCCGGCAAGACCACCGTGTTCTACATGATCACCGGACTGATCAAGGCCGATCGCGGCGCCATCGAGCTCGACGGCCATGACGTGACGCGGCTGCCGATGTATCAGCGCGCGCGGCTCGGCATCGGCTATCTGCCGCAGGAGGCCTCGATCTTCCGCGGCCTCACCGTCGAGCAGAACATCCGCGCTGTGCTCGAGGTCGTCGAGCCCTCGCGCAAGAAGCGCGAGCGCGAGCTCGACGCGCTGCTGGAAGAATTCACCATCACGCGGCTGCGCAAGTCGCCGTCGATCGCGCTGTCTGGCGGCGAGCGCCGCCGCGTCGAGATCGCGCGCGCGCTGGCGACGCGCCCGAACTACATGCTGCTCGACGAGCCGTTCGCCGGCATCGATCCGATCGCGGTCGGCGACATCCAGCAGCTGGTGCGCCATCTCACCAATCGCGGCATCGGCGTGCTCATCACCGACCACAACGTCCGCGAGACGCTCGGCCTCACCGACCGCGCCTATATCGTCTATGCCGGGCAGATTCTCACCGAAGGCAGCCCGGAGGAGATCGTCGCCGATCCCGACGTGCGCCGGCTGTATCTCGGTGAGGAATTCCGGCTGTAGGATTACGGACGCGGTGTTTGTCGGCTTTTGTCGTCTGCGCGACATCAGGCGGAAACGCTACGATCAACGCTGTTTCCAGCAGGTTCGCGAGGACCGGTAACCTCGTCTTCTCCGCGCGCCATACTCCGTTTTTCTTATTCGTCAAGCCGTGTACATCGCGCGCGGATTAGGATAAGCAAGAATTGGACCAGTAAGGGAATGTTCTTGCTCCCATGGCGTTGACGCAGAGATTAGAATTCCGCCAGTCGCAGTCGCTGGTGATGACGCCGCAGCTGATGCAGGCGATCAAGCTGCTGCAACTGTCCAATCTCGACCTCTCCACGTTCGTCGAAGAGGAGCTGGAGCGCAATCCGCTGCTGGAGCGCGCGAGCGACGGTCCGGAAGCGCCGGTCGCCGGCGAGCAGCAGATGTCCGAGCGCGCCGAGTTCTCGGAAGGCAGCGAAGCCAACGGCGACGATTTCGGCGAGGCCGGCAGCAGCGGCGGCGAGAGCTTCGAGGGCGCCCAGGAAGACTGGATGAGCCGCGATCTCGGCACCCGTACGGAGATCGAACAGACGCTCGACACCGGGCTCGACAACGTGTTCTCCGAGGAGCCGGCTGAGGCCGCTGCGCGTACCGCGCAGGACGCAGCGCCGACCACCTACACCGAATGGGGCGGCGGCGCCTCCGGTGACGAGGACTACAATCTCGAAGCCTTTGTCGCGGCCGAGACCACGCTGTCGGATCATCTCGCCGAGCAGGCGGCGGTGGCGTTCACTGCGCCGGCGGACCGCATGATCGGCCAGTACCTGATCGATCTGGTCGACGAGGCCGGCTATCTGCCGGCCGACCTCGGCCAGGCCGCCGACCGCCTCGGCGCCGAGCAGGCCGACGTCGATGCCGTGCTCGGCGTGCTGCAGACCTTCGATCCGCCGGGCATCTGCGCGCGCAACTTGAGCGAATGTCTCGCGATCCAGCTGCGCGAGCTCGACCGCTATGATCCGGCGATGCAGGCGCTGGTCGAGCATCTCGATCTCCTCGCCAAGCGCGACTTCGTTGCCCTTCGCAAGCTGTGCGCCGTCGATGACGAGGACCTCGTCGACATGATCGGCGAGATCCGCAGGCTCGATCCGAAGCCGGGGCTGAAGTTCGGCACCACGCGCACGCAGACCATGGTGCCCGACGTCTACGTCCGTCCCGGTCCCGACGGCGGCTGGCTGGTCGAGCTCAACAGCGACACGCTGCCGCGCGTCCTGGTAAACCAAGTCTATTACTCCGAGCTGTCGAAGACGATCCGCAAGGACGGCGACAAGTCCTACTTCACCGACTGCCTGCAGAACGCGACGTGGCTGGTGCGCGCGCTCGATCAGCGCGCCCGCACGATCCTGAAAGTGGCGACCGAGATCGTGCGCCAGCAGGACGGCTTCTTCACCCATGGTGTCGCGCATCTGCGTCCGCTCAACTTGAAGGCCGTTGCGGATGCGATCCAGATGCACGAATCGACCGTGTCGCGCGTTACCGCCAACAAATACATGGCGACCAATCGCGGCACGTTCGAGCTGAAATATTTCTTCACCGCCTCGATCGCATCGGCCGATGGCGGCGAGGCGCATTCGGCAGAGGCCGTACGTCACCACATCAAGCAACTGATCGATGCGGAAGATCCCTCCGCAATTCTCTCCGATGATACGATCGTCGAGAAGCTGCGCGCCGCGGGCATCGACATCGCCCGCCGCACGGTCGCGAAATACCGGGAGGCGATGCGGATCCCGTCCTCGGTGCAGCGCCGCCGCGACAAGCAGAGCATGCTGGCGCATGCCCTCTCGGCCCCTGCCAGCGCCGACCGCACCCGGGATACCGCGTCAGTTTGACCGCTGCGCAAGATTGCGCCTTCACCAAATAGGCTTAGTGTCATACTTGGTTCACATGAATCGAGGCGGCACATGACCCTGCGGATTTCCGGAAAGAGCATCAGCGTCAGCGAAGCGCTGCGTGGGCGCGTCAGCGAGCGCACCGACGAGGTCTTGCGAAAATACTTCGACGGCAACTATTCCGGCCATGTCACGCTCTCCAAGGACGGTTTCGGGTTCAAGACCGATTGCGCGCTGCACCTCGATTCGGGCATCACGCTCGAGGCCGAATCGAACGCGCCGGACGCCTATGCCAGCGCCGACCAGGCGCTCCTGATGATCGAGAAGCGCCTGCGCCGCTACAAGAGCCGGCTGAAGGACCGCTCGGGGCGCAAATCCCACGCCGCCAATGCGGCGCTCGCCAATCTCGACGGCGCGGTGCTGGATGCGCCGAGCTACGTGATCGAGGCGCCGGCCGAGGGCGACGAGGAGATCACCGGCTACAGCCCGGTGATCATTGCCGAGAACACCACGGCGTTGAAGCGCCTGTCGGTGTCCGAAGCCGTGATGGAGCTCGATCTTTCGGGGGCACCCTGCATGGTGTTTCAGCACGGCTCCAGCGGCCGGGTGAACATCATCTACCGCCGCGCCGACGGCAATATCGGCTGGGTCGATCCGCCGGCGGTGAAGCCGTAGTCCCGCGGATGCGTTCCAGGGATCTTCCGGCGGCGCGAAAACCGGTTCCCGATCAGGCGGTTGGCCGGCCGGTTGCGACGTCACGCCACGGCAATGAATAGATGCGATCAAGCGGTTGGGGCGCTGGCGCCTTCAGGCCGCCACGCTCCGGCGATCTTTAAGGATAGGCTGCGGGAACACGCTTGCGGGTGTTGGCACGGCCGTTGCGTTGGGGTAGAAGCCCCACCCATCGGACACGGGTTAAGCCCGCCTGCCGCCTCAGCTTCTTGACGCCGGTCTGTCCCGACCTATTTCGCACCCTGACGGTTCAATCACCTCGGAACGCCCTATGCCGATTACCGATCTGGTCGCACCCGAGGCGATCGTGCCGGCTTTGAAGGTCATCAGTAAGAAGCAGGCGCTGCAGGAGCTGGCAGCGCGCGCGGCTGCGCTGACCGGGCAGAACGAGCGCAACGTGTTCGAAGTCCTGCTGCAGCGGGAGAAGCTCGGAACCACGGCCGTCGGCTACGGCGTCGCGATTCCCCACGGCAAGCTGCCGAAGCTGGAGAAGCTGTTCGGCCTGTTCGCCCGGCTGGAGCGGCCGATCGATTTCGAAGCCATGGACGGCCAGCCGGTCGATCTCGTGTTCCTGCTGCTGGCGCCGGAAGGCGCCGGTGCCGACCATCTGAAGGCCCTGGCCCGCATCGCTCGCCTGCTCCGCGACCAGGATGTCGCCAAGAAGCTCCGCGCCTCGCGCGACGCCCAGGCGATCTATTCGGTGCTGGCGCTGCCGCCCGCTTCCGCGGCCTGACGTCGTATCGCGCCGCCCTGCAACGACCGAGAAAGCCTGCTGACGAGCCTCCGCGCGGCACCGAACCCGTTCGTCCGCGCGGGCGTGTGCAACGGCGTCGGCTCGTAGCCGAACTCGACGACGAGCTCCTGGAATGCCTCGCTGCGGAGCAGGTCGAAATGATGCGGCATCATTCGCTCCTTGTAGATGCCGACCTTCCGGCCGCGTCCCGACGACGTCAGGCCGCGGCCGAGCACATCGAGCTCCGCGGCCGTCTTGCGCGGAAGTCCCAGGTAGTCGCAGATGCGGTTAAGGACAGGAAACGACGACCGCGCCACATCGTCGATCGCGAGCTCCGAATAGAGCTCTTCGAACTTGACGGTCAGGCAGGCTGGCGAGTCCAGCCAGCTCATGAACTTCTTGATGCCCGATCGGGGCAAAGAGAGGAGGGTCGATGTGATCCGGGAGGCGTCATCGGGGTGAGCGGCCGATCCGGCCGACCGCAGATAGGCGTTCCACTTCCGCATCTTCGGGTAGGCCGCCGAGTGGTAGATGAAGTCGACCCAGCTCACGACGATGTCGCGGGGGTCGCGGACGATGAACAGCATCTTGTGTTCTGGTCTGCCCAGGAGGTATTGCTCAAGATACGGACAATACTCGGTGTGCGAGGCGCAGGAGTAGCCGGAGCGCAGGGCCGACGCCCAGAGCGGGGCCGGAAGCGCGCGTCCGTAGTCGAGCGAACCGTCGGGATTCAGCTTGCTGATCGATGACGTGTAGGTGTGATAGCCGACATCGACATGACCGCCCAGCGCTCTCACGAGTTCGACCAGCAGGTACGTCCCCGCTTTCGGCACGCTGTTGCAGATGACGTAGTAAGGGCTCGGCCCCGGCGGAGGACTGTCAAGAAAGACGTGCCGGTTGGGTAGGGTCCCGAGTGCAAGTTCTCGAAAGACGCCTGCATCAAGCCGTGATCCATGCATTTGCCATCCCTACACATGCTCGTCACACAGCGGACTAGCGCGTGCCGCAACAGGGACAACTTAAGGATTGGACACCTTCGCCTTAAACCGGGTCGGATTGTATCTGGTTGTCAAATCGACCGTTACGGACATCGACGGAAACAATTTTCTCAAAAGCACTTCGGCAGCCGCTTCGTCCTTCCCCGGCTATCGCAATGATCTCGCCATGTAGCGCACCGTCTTGGCGCCGCCATGGATGCTGGCCGCCGCCAGCGGCGCGAAGCCGAGCGCAGCATGAAACGCGTCCGACTGCGGATTGGGCGGATCCAGATTGACCTCGCAGACGATGCGGTCGTGGCCCGCCGCGGTCGCTTCCCGAATCAGCTCCTCATAGAGCTGCCGCGCCAGGCCCCGGCCGCGGGCGGCCGGCGCCACCACGATGCGGTCGACATAGATGAACCGATCGTAGCGCGCGCGAAACCAGCGGTGATTGGGATTGTCATAGGCGGCGGCGTGGTCCAGCGCGATCATCAGCGCATCGGCCCCGCCAATCCGCCAGGCCCGCCATGCCTGATCGAGCAGCTGCATGAGCGTTTCGGGCGTGAGCCACGACAGCTCGGAGGCATGCGCGTTGTTGAGCGCGAGCAGTGCGTCCGCGAGCGCAGGATCTGCACGCAACCCGGCCGCGCTCATGGGTGTTGTCAGCAAGGTCATGTGCGGCGATCGTTCCGGGCAGCCCAGCAGAAAAAAGGGCCGTCCCCGTTTCCGGGGACCGCCCTCGTGTCAGTCCGTGAGCTGCATGCTCCTCATGAGCATCGCGTCTCAATGAGCATTGAGTCTCACGAGAAGCGGTCGCTGCAAGCGCTGCGGCTCGGCCTTTGCGTCAGTGGACGCTCACGGCCTGGAGTTCGTGGCTCCACGCATTCGCAATCGCTGCTTCGCGACTGTCGGTGAGCATGATCGGCGTGCCGTCGGCGGCATGCAAGGCGAACAGCTTCAGTCCCGGCGCGATGTGCGGCGCCTGCGGAAACAGTCCCGGTACGTCTTCGGAGCGGATCTGCTTCACATAAGCGATGTGGCCCTCGCCCAGGGTCGCCAGTGACTCCAGGGAGACGGGGGATTCCGACGCGACATTACCTTCAGTCATGGTCTCGACTCCTTCTGAGACTCAAGCGGTCGAGTCCGCTACTCGTTCCACCAAACCATTATTCGTGTTCATTGATAGCGATTGTCTTAACGATCCGCTCAGGCTCCGGCCTGGCCAGATCGACCGACAACAACCCGTTCTTCAGGTCCGCACCGAGCACATGCATTCCCTCCGCCAGCACGAAGGTGCGCTGGAAGTGGCGCGCGGCGATGCCGCGATGAATGTATTGCCTGGTCTTGTCGTCCTGCTGCCGGCCGCGGATGACGAGCTGGTTTTCCTCAATGGTGACATCGAGTTGGTCGCGGGTAAAACCCGCCACCGCCAGCGTGATCCGCAGACGCTCGGGCTGGCCATTGGTGCGCTCGAACCGCTCGATATTGTAGGGCGGATAACCGTCGGCACCTTTGACGACGCGGTCGAGCACGCGCTCGATCTCGTCGAAGCCCAGCAGGAACGGACTGGAGAGCGAAGGAACACGAGACATGGTTTACAAAGTCCTCTCGAAGCGACTTTGATGTATCAGGGCCCTGACGGCACCCCTTGAGCAGCAATATGGGCACGATCCGGGGCGCGTTCAAGCACCCCGAATGCGCCGGAACGGCCAGCCTGTGGAAGGGTTTAAACGGACAGCCGCTGCCGGCCGTCGGCCGAGAACAGATGCAGCTTGGCCCGCGGCGCCACGGCGCGAATCCGCGCGCCGATCTCCGGCGCGGCGGTGCCCGGCAGCCGCACGATGATGTCGTTGGCGGTCGCGGTGAGCCGACCATCGCTGCCCATATCCTGGCGCGCGCCATAGACATAGGTCTCGGCGCCGACATGCTCGATCGCCTCGACGCGGAGGTCGAGCCCGACCCCGCCCGGCGGAACGGTGTCGCCGAGCTGGAAATCCTCAGGCCGGATGCCGAGCTGGCCCGCCTCTGCGGGAACCGCGTCGGCGCCGTGCAACTGGGCGCGCACGCCATCGGTCGGCATCAGGTTCATCGGCGGTGCGCCGATGAAGGACGCGACGAAGGTGGTCGCGGGCTTCTGATAGATGTCGAGCGGATTGCCGATCTGCTCGACCTTGCCGCCGTTCATCACCACCAGGATGTCGGCGAGCGTCATGGCCTCGAGCTGGTCGTGGGTGACGTAGATCGCGGTGGTGTTGAGCCGACGCTGCAATTTGCGGATCTCGACCCGCATCGCGATGCGCAGCTTGGCGTCGAGGTTGGACAGCGGCTCGTCGAACAGGAACACCTTGGGTTGGCGCACGATGGCGCGGCCCATCGCCACGCGCTGGCGCTGTCCCCCGGACAGCTGCCGCGGCTTCCGCTCGAGCATGGAGCCGAGCTCGAGAATGCGCGCGGCGTCCTCGACGCGCGTCCTGATCTCCTTCTCCGCCATGCCGCGATTGCGCAGGCCGTAGGCCATGTTGTTATAGACGGTCATGTGCGGATAGAGCGCATAGTTCTGGAACACCATCGCGATGTCGCGATCGGCAGGCTCGATGGCATTGACGATGCGGCCGCCGATGTCGATCTCGCCCGACGTGATCGTTTCGAGCCCCGCGACCATCCGCAGCAGGGTGGATTTGCCGCAGCCCGACGGCCCGACCAGCACGCAGAACTGACCATCGCCGACATCGACATCGACGCCTTTGATGGCTTCGAAGCCGCCGGGATAGACCTTGCGGACGTTGCGGAGTGTGACGTTGGCCATGGGTTACCTAGCGAATAGCGAATGGGGAGTGGCGAACAGGGAAGGGGGACGAAGCGAGCCGTTGCGCGAACATCCCTGTTCGCCACTCGCCATTCGCTATTCGCCCCCTCGTCACTTTTCCGTCTCCACCAGCCCCTTGACGAACAGGCGCTGCATGACGACGACGACGAACACCGGCGGCAGCATCGCGAGCACGGCGGTCGCCATGACGACCGGCCACTCCGTCAGCGCGTCGGTCGTCGTGATCATCTTGCGGATGCCGATCTGGATGGTCTGCATGTCGTCGCGCGTGGTGATCAGCAGCGGCCAGAGATATTGATTCCAGCCGAGGATGAACAGGATCACGAACAGCGCCGCCATGTTGGTGCGCGACAGCGGCAGCAGGGTGTCCCAGAAGAAGCGGAGCGGCCCGGCGCCGTCGATGCGGGACGCCTCCAGGAGCTCGTCCGGCACCGTCATGAAGAACTGGCGGAACAGCAGCGTGGCGGTGGCGGACGCGATCAGCGGCAGCGCGAGCCCCGCATAGCTGTCGAGCATGTGCAGGTCGGCGACGATCTTGTAGGTCGGATAGATGCGCACCTCGACCGGCAGCATGAGGGTGATGAAGATCAGCCAGAAGATCGGCATGCGGAACGGGAAGCGGAAGTAGACGACCGCATAGGCCGAGATGATAGAGATCGCGATCTTGCCGACGGCGATCAGCAGCGCCATGACCAGCGAGTTCAGCAGCATGGTCGCCACCGGCTCGCGGGTCGAGCCGCTCGTGCCGACGAAGATGGTCTGATAGTAGGTCGACAGGAAGTGCCCGCCCGGCAGCAGCGACATCTGCCCGTTGGCGATGACCGCATTGTCCTGCGTCGAGGCGACGAACGCGAGATACACCGGGAACGCCACGATCGCGATTCCGATCCACAGGATGGCGTGCGCGACGTAGCGTCGAATGCCTTCTTGCTCGACCATCAGTAGGTCACCTTGCGCTCGACGAAGCGGAACTGGATCGCCGTCAGCACGATGACGATGACCATCAGAACGACGGACTGTGCGGCCGACGAGCCGAGATTGCCGCCGAGCAGGCCGTCCGTGTAGACCTTGTAGACCAGCGTCTCGGTGGACTTGCCCGGGCCGCCACGGGTCATCGTGTCGATGATGCCGAACGTCTCGAAGAAGGCGTAGACGATGTTGATGACCAGCAGGAAAAAGATGGTCGGCGACAGCAGCGGGAAGGTCACGGTCCAGAACCGCCGCATCGGCCGCGCGCCGTCGATCGCGGCGGCCTCGAGCACGCTGCGGGGGATGCTCTGCAGCCCGGCGAGGAAGAACAGGAAGTTGTAGGAGATCTGCTTCCAGGCGGCAGCGAGGATGATCTGCAGCGCCGCCTGGTCGCCGTCGAGCAGCGGATTCCAGTCGATGCCCATCGCGCGCAGATAGCGCGAGATCACGCCGAGCGACGGGTGCAGCATGAAAATCCAGAGCACGCCCACCACCGGCGGCGCGACCGCGTAGGGCCAGATCAGCAGCGTCCGGTACAGCGTGACGCCGCGCAGCGGCTTGTCCGCCATGACCGCGAGCAGCAGCGCGACCGAGAGCGACGAGAGCGCGATGGCGAAGGAGAAGCCGAAGGTGCGGAGAATGGCTTGAAAATAGTCCGGCTGACTGAGCAGGTCGGCGTAGTTCTCGAACCAGACGAAGCTCGTGGACAGGCCGAACGCGTCCTGCAGCAGGAACGACTGGATGACGGCCTGGATCGCGGGCCAATAGAAGAAAATCAGCACGATCGCGAGCTGGGGAGCGACCAGCACGAACGGCAGCAGTTTTGATTGGAAGATGGCGTTCTTCTGCATGGTCGGTCGGCGAGCCGGCAGGCCGCGGGTGGCCTGCCGGCTCTTGGCCTCACTTCACGGCCGTCTTTTCGAACTGGCGCAGCATCTGGTTGCCGCGCTCGACCGCGGCGTCCAGCGCCTGCTTGGCGGTCTTCTTGCCGGCCAGAGCCTGCTCGATCTCCTCCGACCAGACGTCACGCAGTTGCACCATGTTGCCAAGACGCAGGCCGCGGGAATTCTCCGTCGGCTCCTTGTTGGTCAATTCGAGCAGCGGCGTCTCCAGGTAGGGCTGATCCTTGTAGAAGCCCTCGGCCTTGGCCTTCGCGTAGGCCGCCTTGGTGATCGGCAGATAGCCCGAGGCCTTGTGGATATAGACCTGACGATCGGTGTCCGAGAGGAAGGTCAGGAACTTCGCCACGCCCTTGTATTCGTCCGCGCTCTTGCCGCCCATCACCCAGAGCGAGGCGCCGCCGATGATCGAGTTCTGCGGTGCGCCCTTGGCGTCGGGATAATAGGGCATCGGCGCAGCGGTGAAGGCGAACTTGGCCTGCGCCTTGACGTTGCCGAAGAACGCCGACGAGGTCAGGTAGATCGGGCATTCGCCCGAGGTGAAGCGGCCCTCGCCGGTGTTGGTGCGGCCGGCATAGTCGTAGGTCTTGTCCTTCTGCAGCTCGACCAGGTTTTCGAGATGCTTCACCTGCAGCGGACCGTTGAACTCAAGGACGGTATCGAAGCCGTCGAGACCGTTCGCCTTGCTGGCGAGCGGCACGTTGTGCCAGGCGGAGAGCTGCTCGAGATTGACCCAGGTGACCCACGAGCCGGAGAAGCCGCAGGTCGGATGGCCGGCCGCCTTCAGCTTCTTGGCGGTCTCGAACAGCTCGGGCCAGGTCTTCGGGATCTCGGCGTTGACCTTCTTCAGCTCGTCGAGATTGACCCACATGACGGTGGACGAGGAGTTGAAGGGGAAGGAGAGCATTTCGCCCTTCGAGGTCGAATAGTAGCCGGTGATGGCCGGCAGGTAGCTCTTGGGATCGAACTTCTCGCTGGCGTCCTGCATCAGCTTGTAGACCGGCTTCACGGCGCCGGTGGCGGCCATCATCGTGGCGGTCCCGACCTCGAACACCTGCATGATATGCGGCGCATTGCCGGCGCGGAAGGCGGCAATGCCGGCATTCATCGTGTCGGCGTAGTTGCCCTTGTAGGTCGGAACGACCTTGTAGTCGGTCTGCGAGGTGTTGAAATCGTTGGCGAGCTTGACGATGACGTCATTGTTGGCGCCGGTCATCGCGTGCCACCACTGAATCTCCGTCACCGCATGTGCGGGTGCGGCGGCGCCAAGGACCAGCGTGGCTGCCGCAGCGGCGGCGGTCCAGAATTGTCGAAGTGACATTAAAAAATACCTCCCATGGAACGTCATCGGCGTCGCGGCCGTAGCAGCGCGAGATGACAGTTTTGTGAATGTATAACCGGTTGGACCGTCAGCGGAAAGCGCGTTCGTCGCGGCTTCGCGGCGGAATGCCGCGACTTGCGCGAGACAGCGCGGCGCCGGGGCGATGCCCCAGGCGACGCTAGCGTGGGGAGACGACAGGCTGATGGCGCTTCAGCGCTTGCGCTCGGCGCACACCGTGCCCTGGGACAGCAGGGCCTGGATCTCGTGCTCCGAATAGCCGAACTCGCTGAGCACCTCCTGCGCATGCTGGCTGAACTTCGGCGGCGTGGAGCGCAGGGTCGGCTTGGTGCGTTCGAGCCGGATCGGCGACGCGACGCCCTTGTACCAGTCCTTTTCGATGACATCGCCGCGGTAGATCGTGTGCGGATTGGTCAGCGCCTGGTCGATCTTCTGCACGGGTCCCGCCGGCAGGCCGGCCGCGAGCAGCCGGTCGCACAGCGGCTCCGCCTCGAATTGGCTGAAGACGGCGGCGAGCTCGCCGCGCAGCGCCTCGCGATTGGCGACGCGATCCTTGTTGCGGGCGAAGCGCGGATCGGTGCCGAGCTCCGGCCGGCCGATCTCCTTGGCGAGCTTGCGGAAGGTGCCGTCATTGCCGACGCCGATGAAGATATCGTCCGTCTTGGTCGGGAAGATCGCGTAGGGAACGAGGTTCGGATGCTCGTTGCCGGTCAGCGACGGCGGCTTGCCGTGCATGAAGTAGTTTGCGGTATGCGGATGCATGATCGCGAGGCCGGTCTCATACAGCGTGACCTCGAGGAACTGGCCGAGCCCAGAGCGCTGCCGTTCCGACAGCGCCATCAGGATGCCGATCGCGGCATAGAGTCCGGTGGTGATGTCGACCAGCGGCACGCCGATCCGCATCGGTCCGCTCTGCGACGAGCCGGTCGCGGCGATCATGCCGGTCATCGCCTGGATGATCGCGTCATAGCCGGGATTGCCGCCGCGCGGACCGTCTGCGCCGAAGCCGCAGATGCGGCAGTGCACCAGCTTCGGGAATGTCTCGCGCAGCGTGTCGCTGCCGATGCCCCACTTCTCCAAGGTGCCGGGCTTGAAGTTCTCGATCAGCACGTCGGCGGTCTCGAGCATCCGCATCAGCACGACGCGGCCACCCTCGGAAGCGAGATCGAGGCCGATCGAACGCTTGTTGCGGTTGATCCCGACGAAATAGGCAGCGTCCTCGTCGTGGAAGGGAGGGCCCCAGTCGCGGACCTCGTCGCCGGCCGGCGGTTCGACCTTGATCACGTCGGCGCCGTGATCGGCCAGGATCTGTGTGCAGTAGGGCCCGCCGAGCACGCGCGTCAGATCGATCACGCGCAGTCCGGCCATGGCGCCGGGAGCAAATTGGGGTGTCATCGGATGTCGCGAGGTTGGTTTCAGCTCGCGGCCATTAAGCATTGCTGCGGCGCTGGTGCAAACGCGGCTCGCCGAATGGCGCCGTCGCGAAAACGCGAGGCCTGCCCTGCGGCGGACGCGGGAAAACGCTGCCGCAGGGCGGAATTCAGCCTCAGACGACGGTCAGCTTGACATCGACATTTCCGCGCGTGGCGTTGGAATAGGGGCACACCTCGTGCGCCTTGGCGACCAGAGCCTCGGCGTCGGCCTTGGCGAGGCCGGGCAGCGACACCGCGAGCTCGACGGTGATGCCGAAGCCGCCTTCTGAACGCGGGCCGATGCCGACGGTCGAGGTCACCGACGTGTCGGCGGGAACCTTCGGGCCGCCCTGCGAGCCGACAAACTTCATCGCGCCGATGAAGCAGGCCGCATAGCCGGCCGCGAACAACTGCTCCGGATTGTTGCCGGCGCCACCGCCGCCGCCGAGCTCCTTCGGGGTGGAGAGCTTGACCTTGAGCGAGCCGTCGAGGGTCGCGGCTTCGCCGTCGCGGCCGCCGGTCGCCTTGGCGCTGGTCTTGTAGAGCACGTTCACGGACATGGGGTGTCTCCCGGGTTGGATGGACGAATTCAGTGGCACAATATTGCATACAATTGAATTGTGAACAATATAATTGTTCGGTAGAAAATTCGTGATCGGGGCGCCGGGCCCGTTGTCGACCCGAGGCGTGCGGCTCAAGATGCCGATAGGATCGACCTGTGGTGACCTCGATGCGAAAGAAGTCCGCGGCAGACCTGCCGCTCCAGCTCGGCAACCAGCTCTGCTTCGCCGTCTATTCGACCGCCCATGCCTTCAACCGGGTCTACAAGCCTTTGCTCGACCGTCTCGGCCTCACCTATCCGCAATATCTGGTGATGCTGGTGCTGTGGGAGCGCGACGGCCTGTCGGTGAAGGAGATCGGCGAGCGGCTATTCCTGGATTCCGGCACGCTGACGCCGCTGCTGAAGCGGATGGAGGCGCTGCATTTCATCAGGCGGACACGATCGGCCGAGGACGAGCGTCAGGTGATCGTCACCCTCACCGCCCAGGGCGCGGGACTACGCGACAAGGCAAGGTCGATCGTGCCGCCCGCGATCCTGGATGCGACGGGCTGCTCGCTCGCGGAACTGGCCGACCTGCACGGCAAGCTGGTGCGCCTGCGGGAGCATTTGAATGCGGCGGTGGAGGGGTGAGGAGCGGTCAGACTGGACCGAGCAGGCGCTTCTTTGAGAATGCCCGCCCAGAATGCGATTTCAGGTAGGTCTCGAACGCCAACGCGCGATGCTTGTCCGGAAAGGCGCAATACCAGACCAGCATCCACGGCATGAACTTGGACGTGTGAACTGACCGGCCAGCGTTGTGATCCTTCAGGCGCTGTCTGATGTCCGCTGTCGCGCCGACATATTCCTGCTTGGGGAAGGCGAGGCTGCGGATGATGTAGACGTACCACATGCGAAGGCACTCGCCGCGAAGGACTGCGGGCCGGCATTCTGCAATCGGGAAGGGGGGTTGTCATCCCGGCTGCCTGCGTACGAAATCAAGTCGCAAACCGTAGGCAGGCGTGACTCGAGAAAACACCAGCTGGAGAAGATGACGGGCCTCTCAAAGCCCGGCTTCGCCAAGGGGCTTCGCCGGGCACCACGCTTCGCCCTTCGGGCTCCGTCGTGGCTGCGCCACGCGTAGCCCGAAGGGCGAAGCGTGGTGGAGCCAGGCGGGATCGAACCGCCGACCTCTTGCATGCCATGCAAGCGCTCTCCCAGCTGAGCTATGGCCCCTGAACCGAGCCGGCGGTCTGGGTGACCGCCGGGGAGCACCGTGAACCACAGTTCGCGGCTGATCTCAAGTGTCTTCGACGATTATTCTTCGTCGCCGCCGACATCGCCGATGATGTCGGTCACGTCCTCGTCGCCTTCTTCCTCGTCGGCGATGAAGGTCGAGTCATCATCCTCGTCGTCGTCGAGGGTCTCATCGATCTCGATGTCGTCCTCGGTCTCAGGCACGACGGCCTTGACCTTGCCGGTGTTCTCCTCGGCATCGGCCTCCTCGAGCGACACCAACTCCTCGGCCTCGGCGGGCTCGACCACGTCGGCCGCCGCAGCGGCACGCGCAGCCTCGCCGCGCATCGCTCGGGTCGGAGCCACCGGCGCGATCGGCACGACCTCGCCGGTGTAGGGCGAGATCACCGGGTTCTTGTTGAGGTCATAGAACTTTTTGCCCGTCGTCGGGCAAATGCGTTTGGTTCCGAGCTCGGATTTGGCCACGTGCAGGCGTCCTGGCAATGTCTGAAAAGCGGTGTCTCACTTGGCTAGTTGCCGCGCCGCTGTCAATAGCGCTGTCAACGGGAAAATCACCGCTCGTGACGGAGGGCGGGGGCTGTGATACCTGCCGCGTCCGAAACACGAGGATCCTGCCGTGAGCACGTCAATCGCCCCGACTTCCCTGGAATCACGCGCCTCCGGGCCCCTCTCGGGCACGATTCGCGTGCCCGGCGACAAGTCGATCTCGCACCGGGCGCTGATCCTGGGGGCATTGTCGGTCGGCGAGACCCGAATTTCCGGCCTGCTCGAGGGCGAAGACGTCCTCAACACCGCCCAATCGATGCGGGCCCTGGGTGCGAAGGTCGAACGCACCGGCGACTTCGCGTGGACCGTCCGTGGCGTGGGGGTCGGCGGCTTCGCCCAGCCGAGCGCGCCGCTCGATTTCGGCAACTCCGGCACCGGCTGCCGGCTGGTGA
This sequence comes from Bradyrhizobium sp. SZCCHNRI20481, assembly GCF_032485055.1. NCBI lineage: Bacteria > Pseudomonadati > Pseudomonadota > Alphaproteobacteria > Hyphomicrobiales > Nitrobacteraceae > Bradyrhizobium > Bradyrhizobium sp. SZCCHNRI20481. The sequence goes on along the minus strand of NZ_JAUEUE010000006.1, from coordinate 386,268 downwards.
TGGGCGCCGTCGCCGGCTGCCCGATCTCGGCCGTTTTCGACGGCGATGCCTCGCTGCGCAGCCGCCCGATGCGGCGCATCCTCGACCCGCTGGTGCTGATGGGCGCCAAGGTCACCGCCATCGCCGAGGGCGGCAAGCTGCCGTTGACCCTGCAGGGGGCCAGCAACCCGGTCCCGATCGAATACCGCACCCCCGTCGCCTCGGCCCAGATCAAGTCGGCCGTGCTGCTGGCCGGCCTCGCCGCGCCCGGCGTCACCACGGTGATCGAGCAGGAGGCGAGCCGCGACCATACCGAGCTGATGCTGAAGCATTTCGGTGCCGAGATCGTGACCACGCCGGAAGGCACCCACGGCCGCCGCATCGCGCTGACCGGCCAGCCGGAGCTAACAGGCGCGCCGGTAATCGTGCCGGCTGATCCGTCGTCGGCTGCGTTCCCGCTGGTCGCCGCGCTGATCGTCGACGGCTCGGATCTCGTGCTGTCGGACGTGATGACCAACCCGCTGCGCACCGGCCTGTTCACGACTTTGCGCGAGATGGGCGCCTCGATCGAGGAGGACGACGTCCGCGGCGATGCCGGCGAGCCGATGGCCCGCCTGCGGGTGCGCGCTTCGAAGCTGCGCGGCGTCGTGGTGCCGCCGGAGCGTGCGCCGTCGATGATCGACGAATATCTCGTGCTGGCGGTCGCCGCCGCCTATGCCGAGGGCACGACCGTGATGCGCGGCCTGCATGAGCTGCGCGTCAAGGAATCCGACCGGCTTGAGGCCACCGCGGCCATGCTGCGTGTCAACGGCGTCAAGGTCGAGATCACCGGCGACGATCTGATCGTCGAGGGCAGGGGCCATGTGCCGGGCGGCGGGCTGGTTGCGACCCACATGGACCACCGCATCGCGATGTCCGCGCTGGTCATGGGCCTCGCGTCTGATAAGCCGGTCACGGTCGACGACACCGCCTTCATCGCCACCAGCTTCCCCGATTTCATCCCGCTGATGTGCAAGGCGGGCGCGGATTTCGCATGATCATCGCCATCGACGGCCCGGCTGCCTCGGGCAAGGGCACCATGGCCAAGCGTCTCGCGGCGCATTACGGCCTCAGGCACCTGGATACGGGCGTGATCTACCGGGCCGTCGCGCATGCGCTACTGACCGCCGGCACCGACCTCAAGGATGAGACCCGGGCGGCGGACGTCGCCATGACCCTGGATCCCTCGACCTTCGACAACCCGGCGCTCAGGTCGCACCAGGTCGGGTCCGCGGCCTCCGTGGTCTCGGCGTTGCCGAAAGTGCGCGAGGCGCTGGTGGCTTTCCAGCGTCAGTTCGCGAGCCAGCCGCCCGGCGCCGTGCTCGACGGCCGCGACATCGGAACCGTGATCTGCCCGGACGCCGAGGTGAAGATCTACGTCGTCGCCGATCCCCGCATCCGGGCGCATCGTCGCACCCTCGAGGCGCTTTCGCGTGGGGAACCGGCTGACGAGGCGGCCGTTCTGGCCGACATCCTGGCGCGTGACGAGCGCGACCAGAACCGCGCCGTCGCCCCCTTGAAACAAGCCCCGGATGCTGTCTTGCTTGACAACTCCCATTTGGATATAGAAGGCGGAGTCCGGGCCGCCATCGATATCGTCGAGGCCGTTCGAGCGGGCCGTCAGCGGGTTTGATTTCCGCCGGCGTCATTGGAGGAATGCCCGCTCCCGCCCTTGACCATCGATAGCTCGATTGCGGTTCAATCGAGTCCGATCATCCGGACGCACTTCATACGTATCGCATGTGCAGGCACTGCCGGCCCGCGTCGTTTGCGCTTATCGCGCATCACGCGGACGTCTGGGGATTTGTGGACCTCCAGGCACTGTCCATTCGATGCGCCGATCAACCCAAGCTGGCGAGAATGTCCGCATCTGGAGAACAAATGGCTTCGAGTACCTCTGCTTCTTCCTACAATCCCAGCCGCGATGATTTCGCCGCGATGCTGGACGAGTCCTTCACGAAGGGCAACCTGCAGGAAAGCTCTGTCGTCAAGGGCAAGGTTGTTGCGATCGAGAAGGACATGGCCGTCATCGACGTCGGCCTGAAGACCGAAGGCCGCGTGGCGCTGCGCGAATTCGCCGGGCCCGGCCGTGACAGTGAATTGAAGGTCGGCGACGAGGTCGAGGTGTTCCTCGACCGCATCGAGAACGCGCTCGGCGAAGCCGTGCTGTCGCGCGACAAGGCGCGCCGCGAAGAGAGCTGGGGCAAGCTCGAGAAGGCGTTCCAGAACAACGAAAAGGTCAACGGCGTCATCTTCAACCAGGTCAAGGGCGGCTTCACCGTCGATCTCGACGGCGCCGTGGCCTTCCTGCCGCGCTCGCAGGTCGACATCCGTCCGATCCGCGACGTCGCGCCGCTGATGAACAATTCGCAGCCGTTCCAGATCCTCAAGATGGACCGCCGCCGCGGCAACATCGTCGTGTCGCGCCGCACCGTGCTGGAAGAGACCCGCGCCGAGCAGCGCCAGGAGCTGGTGCAGAACCTCGAAGAGGGTCAGGTCATCGACGGCGTCGTCAAGAACATCACCGATTACGGTGCGTTCGTTGACCTCGGCGGCATCGACGGCCTGCTGCACGTCACCGACATCGCGTGGCGCCGCGTCAACCATCCGACCGAGGTGCTCAGCATCGGTCAGACGGTGAAGGTCAAGATCATCAAGATCAACCACGAGACGCACCGCATCTCGCTGGGCATGAAGCAGCTGCTCGACGATCCGTGGCAGGGCATCGAGGCGAAGTATCCGCTGCAGGCCCGCTTCCACGGCCGCGTCACCAACATCACCGACTACGGTGCGTTCGTCGAGCTCGAGCCGGGCATCGAAGGCCTGATCCACGTCTCCGAGATGTCGTGGACCAAGAAGAACATGCACCCCGGCAAGATCGTTTCGACCTCGCAGGAGGTCGAAGTGCAGGTGCTCGAGGTCGACAGCGTCAAGCGCCGCATCTCGCTCGGTCTCAAGCAGACGATGCGCAATCCGTGGGAGGTCTTCGTCGAGAAGCATCCGACCGGTTCGGTGGTCGAGGGCGAGGTCAAGAACAAGACCGAGTTCGGCCTGTTCCTGGGTCTCGAAGGCGACGTCGACGGCATGGTCCATCTGTCGGATCTCGACTGGAAGCAACCCGGCGAGCAGGTCATCGACAACTACAAGAAGGGCGACATGGTCAAGGCCGTGGTGCTCGACGTCGACGTGGAGAAGGAGCGCATCTCGCTCGGCATCAAGCAGCTCGAAGGCGATCCCTTCGCCGAGCCGGGCGATGTCAAGAAGGGCGCGGTCGTCACCTGCGAAGTGCTCGACGTCAAGGACGGCGGCATCGACGTCAAGATCACCGGCACCGACTTTACCACCTTCATCAAGCGCTCCGAGCTGGCGCGCGATCGCAACGACCAGCGCACCGAGCGGTTCGCCGTCGGTGAGAAGGTCGATGCCCGCGTGATCCAGTTCGACAAGAAGGCCCGCAAGGTGCAGGTGTCGATCAAGGCGTTGGAAGTCGCGGAAGAGAAGGAAGCCATCGCGCAGTACGGCTCGTCCGATTCGGGCGCCACGCTGGGCGACATCCTGGGCACCGCGCTCAAGAACCGCGACTCGAAGTAAGCCTTCGGTTCGCGTGATCAGATCAAAGCCCCGGCGAAAGCCGGGGCTTTTTTTGTTCCAGCGAAGCAGAGATACGCGCTCTGTTCCGGGCGGATCGGCCGTCCGGCCGCTTCGCCGCAAGCCTTCCTTTCTTCAAATTGCGCCGCGATTGATGTAATCGGATAACGAGATATTCAGGCTGCGGATGCAAAACGCGCCGAGACTTCCAGGAGCTGTCCATGTCGCTTGATTCGGATGTGATCGTCGATCGCCGCAGGCTGCGCCGCAAGCTGACGTTCTGGCGCGTCGTCGCCGTGCTGATTGCGATTGCGGCTCTTTCCGCCATCGGTCTGGCGATGTCGCCGCGCGGCCGCACCGCGCTCTCGACCTCTGGCTCGATCGCCCGCGTCAATATCGAGGGCCTGATCCGCAGCGACCATGAGCGCGTCGCGGCGCTGGAGCGGCTGGAGAACTCCTCGGCGGAAGCCGTCATCGTTCACATCAATTCGCCGGGCGGCACCACCGCCGGCTCCGAGCAGCTCTACGACTCGCTGGTGCGGCTGAAGGCGAAGAAGCCGCTGGTCGTCGTCGTGGAAGGCCTGGCGGCTTCCGGCGGCTATATCGGCGCGATCGCTGCCGATCACATCGTCGCGCAGCAGAGCTCGCTGGTCGGCTCGATCGGCGTGCTGTTCCAGTATCCGAATGTCGGCGAGCTGTTGAAGACGGTCGGCGTGAAGATCGAGGAGGTCAAATCCTCGCCGCTGAAGGCCGCCCCCAACGGCTATGAGCCGACCAGCCCGGAAGCGCGCGCGGCGCTCGACGCCCTGGTCAAGGATTCCTATGCCTGGTTCCGCGGACTGGTGAAGGACCGCCGCGCCATGAACGATGAGCAGTTGGAGAAGGTGGCCGATGGCCGCGTCTTCACCGGCAGGCAGGCGATCGAGCTGAAGCTCATCGACGAGCTCGGCGACGAGAAGGCCGCCGTCGCGTGGCTCGTCGCCAACAAGAACGTCAAGAAGGACCTTCCGGTGCGCGACTACAAGCTCACGCCGCGGTTCGGCGATCTGACCTTCCTGCGAACGGCGACCTCGATCGCGCTCGATGTCGTCGGCCTCTCCGGGATCGCCCGCCAGATCGAGCGCACCGGCGTGGTCCAGGCGGTCGATCGGATTGGTCTCGACGGCATGCTCGCGCTCTGGACGCCCGCGCCGGGCAATTGAACCCGCCAAGACCATCCTCAGGGCGATCTTCCCGTTTTGCGTGTGCCATGGCGAGGCCCCGTACCGGGCCTCGCAACCCGATTCATGGCCGCGATGAATGATTTAGCGTCTTGACAGTCCAGCATATTTTCACGGAAATGGGACTTGTCTCCCCGGGTACATTTTCTCGATGATCAAATCCGAGCTTGTTCAGCGTATCGCCGAGCACAACCCGCATCTCTACCAGCGGGATGTCGAGAACATCGTCAATGCGATCCTCGATGAGATCGTCGCGGCGCTCGCCCGCGGTGACCGCGTCGAGTTGCGCGGCTTCGGCGCCTTCTCGGTCAAGCATCGGCCGGCCCGCGCCGGGCGCAACCCACGGACCGGAGCTCATGTCCCGGTGGACCAGAAAAGCGTCCCGTTCTTCAAAACGGGCAAGGAAATGCGCGAGCGGCTGAACCGGGACAATCCCGCCGGCGCCGCGGCTGACGACGCCGACGATTGAAGCATCTCGCGCCGGCCGTGCTAATCGTCTGCGGCTGATTTCGAGGCGAATCCGGCCTGACTGACACGAGCGAGCGCATGCGAAAATTCTTCACTGTCGTGGTCGTCCTTCCGCTGCTGGTGCTGTTCGTCATCTTCGCGGTCGCCAATCGGCATTTCGTTACCGTATCGTTTGATCCCTTCAACGCGACTGATCCGGCGCTCTCGGCGTCGGTCCCGCTGTTCGCCTTGATCATCGCCGTCGCGATCCTGGGCGTGATCGCGGGTGGCTGTGCCACCTGGATCGGCCAGCGCCGCTGGCGGCGGGCCGCGCGCCGCCATCAGGCCGATGCCGAAGCGGCCCGCGCGCAGGTGGCGCAGTTGAGCGCCGCGGCACGTGCAAAACAGGGCTCTGCGCAATCCCTGGTTCCGGCAGCGCCGGCGCGCCTTTTCGCCCCTTATGGGCGAGACAAGCAGGGCGCCGCGTTGTAGAAGGCGCCAAAGCTCGGCGGCCTTCGAAGCCGCGGGCTTCTGGTGATCCTTTCCGCCCGGACGTGCGTTGTTCATCGATGTCCCTGATCGTCAAAATCTGCGGCCTGACCACGCCCGACACCCTCGCTGCGGCGCTCGACGCGGGCGCCGACATGGTGGGCTTCGTGTTCTTTCCGCCGTCCCCACGCCATGTCGGTCTGACGGCCGCGCGTGAGCTGGGTCGTGACGTCAGGGGCCGCGCGCTCAAGGTGGCGCTGACCGTCGATGCCGACGACACGACTGTCGAGAACATCGTCGAGACCCTGCACCCCGATCTCCTGCAGCTGCACGGACGTGAAAGCGTCGCGCGCATCCGTGACCTCAAGCAGCGCTTCGGCCTGCCCGTCATGAAGGCCATCCCGGTCGCGACCGCCGCCGATCTCGTGCCGCTGGCGGGCTATGCCGATGTGTGCGATCGCATCCTGTTCGATGCGCGGGCGCCCAAGGATGCGACCCGCCCCGGCGGCCTCGGTGCCACCTTCGATTGGCGTCTGCTACAGGGCCTGAAGCTCGATCGCCCGTTCATGGTCTCTGGCGGCCTGAGCGTCGACAACGTCGCCGAGGCCGTGCGGATCACCTGCGCGGGCGGCGTCGACGTGTCATCGGGCGTCGAGCGGGCGCCGGGTGTGAAGGATTGCGACATGATCCGGGATTTCATTCGCGCGGCGCGGGCCGCTGAAGAGTTGAGCGTTCAATGACGACAGCCATTCCCAATTCCTACCGCAGCGGTCCGGACGACCGCGGTCACTTCGGCATTTTCGGCGGCCGCTTCGTCGCCGAAACCCTGATGCCGCTGATCCTCGATCTGGAAAAGGCCTATGCGGAGGCCAAGGCCGATCCCGCGTTTCATGCCGAGATGAACGGCTATCTGAAGAACTACGTGGGCCGGCCCTCGCCGCTGTACTACGCAGAGCGCCTGACCGAGCATCTCGGCGGCGCCAAGATCTACTTCAAGCGCGAGGAGCTCAATCACACCGGCTCGCACAAGGTCAACAACGTGCTCGGCCAGATCATGGTCGCGCGCCGCATGGGCAAGAAGCGCATCATCGCCGAGACCGGCGCCGGCCAGCACGGCGTGGCGACGGCGACGCTGTGCGCGCGCTTCGGTCTCGATTGCGTCGTCTACATGGGCGCGGTCGACGTCGAGCGGCAGCAGCCCAACGTGATCCGCATGGAGATGCTCGGCGCCAAAGTGGTGCCGGTGCAGTCCGGTGCGAAGACCCTGAAGGACGCGATGAACGAGGCGCTGCGTGACTGGGTCACCAACGTCCACGACACGTTTTATTGCATCGGTACCGTCGCCGGCCCGCACCCCTATCCGATGATGGTGCGCGATTTCCAGTCGGTGATCGGCAACGAGACGCGCACGCAGATGCAGGAGGCCGAGGGCCGGCTGCCGGACTCGCTGATTGCCTGCATCGGCGGCGGCTCCAATGCGATGGGCCTGTTCCATCCGTTCCTCGATGATCCCTCGGTCGAGATCTATGGCGTCGAAGCGGCGGGCCATGGCCTGACGCATCTGCACGCCGCCTCGATCGCCGGCGGCCGCCCCGGTGTGCTGCACGGCAACCGAACCTATCTGCTGATGGACGAGGACGGGCAGATCGAGGAGGCGCATTCGATCTCGGCCGGTCTTGATTACCCCGGCATCGGCCCAGAGCATTCCTGGCTGCACGACGTCGGCCGCGTGAACTATTTGTCGGCGACCGACGAGGAGGCGCTTGCGGCGTTCCAGTTGCTGTCGCGGCTCGAGGGCATCATTCCCGCGCTGGAGCCGGCGCACGCGATCGCCAAGGTGATGGAGCTCGCGCCGAAGAAGCCCAGGGACCATCTGATGGTGGTCAACATGTCCGGCCGCGGCGACAAGGACGTGCCGCAGGTCGGCGATATCCTGCGAGGAAAGGCGAAGGCATCGTGACCAGCCGGATGGATGCGCGCTTCGCGCAGTTGAAGCAGGAAGGCCGCTCGGCGTTCGTCACCTTCGTCATGGGTGGTGATCCCGACCCCGAGACGTCGCTCGCCATCGTCAAGGCGCTGCCGCAGGCGGGCGCCGATATCATCGAGATCGGCATGCCGTTCACCGATCCGATGGCCGATGGTCCGTCGATCCAGGCGGCGGGTCTGCGCGCGCTCAAGGCGGGGATGACCCTGAGGAAGACGCTGCGACTGGTGCGCAGCTTCCGCGAGAGCGATGCTGACACGCCGATCGTGCTGATGGGCTACTACAACCCGATCTACATCTACGGCGTCGACAAGTTCCTCGATGATGCGAAGAGCGCCGGCGTCGACGGCCTGATCATCGTCGACCTGCCGCCGGAGGAGGACACCGAGCTGTGCATCCCGGCGCTGAAGGCCGGGCTCAACTTCATCCGGCTGGCGACGCCGACGACCGATGACAAGCGGCTGCCCGCCGTGCTCGCGAACACCTCCGGCTTCGTCTACTACGTCTCGATCACCGGCATTACGGGTGCGGCGGCGGCGGATTCGTCCGCTGTTGGAGCCGCCGTGGCCCGGATCAAGCGGCATACGGAGCTGCCCGTCTGCGTCGGCTTCGGCATCCGGACACCAGAGACGGCCCGCGCCATCGCCGCCAATGCCGATGGCGCCGTGGTCGGCACCGCCCTGGTCGATGCGCTCCGCGCCAGCCTCGATGCCGAGGGACGCGCGACTGCCAAGACCGTGAGCGCCGTTGCCGATCTGGCCGCTGCGCTGGCAAGGGGCGTGCACGGGGCGCAACAGGCCGCGGAATAGGCCGTCAACCACTATTCGACCAGGCGTCGCGGCCGTCTTGCCGTGACCCCGCCGTCCCGCCATATATCCGGGCGACCGCAACACGGAGCGACACATGAACTGGCTTACCAACGTGGTCCGGCCGAAGATCCGCAACATCCTGCGCCGCGAGACGCCGGAGAACCTCTGGATCAAGTGCCCGGATTCCGGACAGCTCGTGTTCTATAAGGACGTCGAGGCCAACCAGTTCGTCATTCCCGGCTCCAACTACCACATGCGCATGGGCGCGGTGGCGCGGCTGAAGTCGATGTTCGACAACGAGACCTGGTTCGACGTCGCCCTGCCCGAGGTGACGCCAGATCCACTGAAATTCCGTGACGAACGCCGCTATGCCGACCGCATCAAGGATGCCCGGGCGCGGACCGGCATGAACGATGCGGTCAAGGTCGGCTTCGGCAAGCTCGAAGGCATGGGCGTTGTCATCGCCGTGCAGGATTTCGATTTCATGGGCGGCTCGCTCGGCATGGCCGCGGGCGAAGCGATCGTGCGTGGCCTCGAACTCGCGGTCGAGAAGAAGTCGCCGTTCATCGTGTTCGCGGCCTCCGGTGGTGCGCGCATGCAGGAAGGCATCCTGTCCTTGATGCAGATGCCGCGCACGACGGTGGCCGTACAGATGCTGCGCGAGGCCAAGCTGCCCTACATCGTCGTGCAGACCAATCCGACCACCGGCGGCGTCACCGCGTCCTACGCGATGCTCGGCGACGTCCACATCGCCGAGCCCGGCGCGCTGATCGGGTTCGCCGGCGCCCGGGTGATCGAGCAGACCATTCGCGAGAAGCTGCCCGAAGGTTTCCAGCGCGCTGAATACCTCCTGGACCACGGCATGGTCGACATGGTCGTGCATCGTCATGACCTGCGCCCGACCCTGGCGCGGCTGTGTCGCCTGCTGACCAAGGCGCCGGCTGTCGAACACGCCAAGCCCGCGCCGCAGCTGCCGCCGCCCGCGAAGGCCGTTGAGGCGGCGGATGCGCCGGCGGTCGCGCCGACCGCGTGAACGATCTCGCCAAGTCACCGCCCTCGCTCGACGAGTTGATCGCGCGGCTGTCCGTGCTGCATCCGAGCAAGATTTCGCTCGGGCTCGAACGCATGCACCGGCTGCTCGGCCAGCTCGGTCATCCCGAGCGCAAGCTGCCGCCGGTGATCCACGTCGCCGGCACCAACGGCAAGGGCTCCACTGTCGCCTATCTCCGTGCCATGCTCGAAGCGGCGGGCCTGCGCGTCCACGTCTTCACCTCGCCCTGGCTGGTGCGCATCAACGAGAGCTATCGGCTCGGCAAGGTCGGCGGCGGCGTCCTCGTCGACGACGAGGAGCTGATCTCCGCGCTGCTGGAATGCGAGCGTGTCAATGCGGGCGCGCCGATCACCTTCTTCGAGGTCAAGACCGTCGCGGCGTTCGTGCTGTTCGCGAAGCATCCGGCCGATGTCGTGCTGCTCGAGGTCGGCCTCGGTGGCCGGCTCGATTCCACCAATGTGCTCGAGCAGGTCGCAGCGTCGGTGCTGACCCCGATCGGCATGGACCACATGGAATTTCTCGGCGACACCCGCGCGCTGATCGCGGCCGAGAAGGCCGCCATCATCAAGCGCGGCTGTCCGGTGATCTCGGCCGCGCAGGAGCCCGATGCCATGGCCGTGATCGAGCGTGAGGCCAGGCGCCAGCGCGCGCCGTTGTTTGCCGCCGGCGAGAGCTGGCACGTCGGTGTCGAGCGCAACCGGCTCGTCTATCAGGACGACCGTGGTCTTCTTGATCTTCCGGCGCCAAAACTGTTCGGCCGGCATCAGTTCGACAATGCGGGCCTCGCGATCGCGACCTTGCGCGCGGTCGATCAGTTCAAGCTCACCACCAAGGCGTTCGAGGACGGCATCGTCGGCGCTGAATGGCCGGCGCGCATGCAGCGGCTGTCGAGCGGTGCGCTCACCGCCATCGCCCCGCAGGGCGCGGAGATCTGGCTCGATGGCGGCCACAACGCGGACGGCGGCCGCGTCGTTGCGGCGGCGATCGGCGACCTCGAGGAACGCGTGTCGCGGCAGTTCGTCGTGATCGTCGGGATGATGGGCAATAAGGATGCGGCGGCGTTCCTCGCCAATTTCGCGGGCCTGACGCGGCACATCATCGTCGTGCCGATACCCAATGAGAGCAAGGCGATGGCGCCGGCTGATCTGGCCGCCGCCGCGCGCACGCTCGGCATGCGCGTCGAGATCGCCGATGGCGTCGCGTCCGCGCTCGCCAGCATCGCGCGGCTTGCCTATGAGGTCCCGCCGCGTATCCTGATCACGGGGTCGCTCTATCTCGCAGGGCACGTGCTCGACCTCAACGGCACGCCGCCGACCTGAGGGGAATAGCGCATGCGCTTTGCCGCGATCGCAGACGTCCACGGCAACCATCTCGCGCTCGAAGCCGTGCTGGCCGACATCCGGGCGCAAGGCGTGACTGATATCGTCAACCTCGGCGACATGGCCAGTGGTCCGCTCGACGCGCGCAAGACAATGGACTTGCTGATGCCGCTCGAGGCGATGCATGTGCGCGGCAATCATGACCGCTGGCTGATCGATCGGCCGCCGGAGAAGATGGGGGCTTGGGAGCGACCCGCCTACGCCCAGCTCGAAGCTGATCATCTCGACTGGCTGCGCGCGATCCCGGCAACCGCCGTCTATCGGGACCAGGCCTTCCTTTGTCACGCGACGCCCGACGACGATAACGTCTACTGGCTCGAGAGCGTCGCTCAGGACGGTGCGATCACTTGCGCGCCGCTCGATGCGATCGAGAAACTTGCCGCTGATATCTCGCAGCCGCTGATCCTGTGCGGCCATACGCACACGGCCCGCGCGGTGCGCCTGCGCGACGGGCGGCTGATCGTCAATCCGGGCAGCGTCGGCAGTCCCGGCTATTCCTACGACGTGCCGCATCCGCATGTCGTCGAAGCGGGCACGCCCGATGCGCGCTACGCGATCCTGGAGCAGCGGTCGGCCGGCTGGAGCGTGACCTTCCGCCACGTGCCCTATGATCACCAGGCCATGGCCGCGCTCGCGCGCGCCAATGGCGACGGCGAATTCGCCGCTGCGCTCGCGACCGGCTGGATCCGCTGACCTCACGCGAGCAGCTTCAAGGGATCAGCAACCTTCTGCTTGAGCTGCTCGAAGGTGCATTGCTTCGGCGCCTTGTCGGGGCGCCAGCGCAGGATCGAGGTGCCGTGGCGAAAGCGCTCGCCGGAGAAATGGTCGTAGCAGACCTCGATCACCAGCTTCGGCTTCAGCGGACACCATTCCGCCGAGCGCTCGGTCGACCACCGGCTCGGCCCGCCCGGCGCATTGCCGGTGAAGCCGGGCGGCGAGATCAGCGGCTCGAGCTTGTCGGTCAGCGCGGGCTTCTCCTCCTTCTTGAGCGCGGAGGTGAAGCCGACGTGGTGCAGCAGGCCGTCATCGTCGTAGAGCCCGAGCAGCAGCGAGCCGACCAGCTTGCGCCCGTTGGCGCCCTTGTTGGTGGCGTAACGGAAGCCGCCGATCACGCAGTCGGCTGAGCGGTAGCGCTTGATCTTCTGCATGCCCTCGCGGTTGCCGGCCTGGTAGGGCAGGTCGAGGCGCTTGGCGATCACGCCATCCGAGCCGCCGCCGGACTGCGCCAGCCAGCTTTGCGCGGTCGCGAAGCGCGTCGTCGCCCGCGACAGCCGGAAACTCGGATGCCCGGCGAAGTTCGCCTTCGCGAACGCTTCCAGCGCCGGCCGCCGCTCGTGCAGCGTGTGCGTCACTAGCTCCTTCTTGCCACTCGCCAGCAGATCGAAGGCCAGGAACAGCGCCGGCGTCTCCACCGATAGCTTCTTCACCCGGCTAGCGGCGGGATGAATCCGCTGCAGCAATGCATCGAACGAGAACGACTTCGCCTGCGGCACCACCAGCTCGCCGTCGAGGATGAAGCTCGTCGCCTCGAGCTCGCGCGCCGCAGCGACGACCTCGGGGAAGTAGCGCGTGAGGTCCTCGCCGGCCTTCGACTGCATCGTCACCGTTGCGCCGTCGCGCGTCAGCAGGCAACGGAAGCCGTCCCATTTCGGCTCGTATTGCCAGTCCTCGCCGCGCGGGATTGCATCCACCGAGCGCGCCTCCATGGCCAGCAGGCCGGATTTGCGGGACGGCGAGCGATGGGCGCGGGCGGGCATGACGACATCCGAAACGCTGACTCACACCCATCAACGCGAACGGCCGGCGATTCCGCCGGCCGCTCGACAAAAATCATGGTTCTCGACGCGTCACACCGCCGACGAGATCCACTGCTGCAGCTTCGCCTTCGGCGCGGCGCCGACCTGGCGCGAGGCCATCTCGCCGCCCTTGAACACCATCAGGGTCGGGATCGACATCACGCCGTACTTCGAGGCCGTCTTCGGGCTCTCGTCGACGTTCAGCTTCACGATCTTGACCTTGTCGCCCATCGCGCTCGAGATCTCGTCGAGGGCCGGTGCAATCATGCGGCACGGGCCGCACCACTCGGCCCAGAAGTCGACCACGACCGGACCGTCGGCCTTGAGCACTTCGCTTTCGAAATCGGCGTCGGAAACCTTGCCAACGGCCATGGGATTACCTCGTTCGGTTGGAGGGAGCGGCGCGGACGCGCCGCCTCAGCGTGGGTGTCAAAGTAGGAATGGCGTGATGCCGGGTCAAGCGGGCTCACTCAGACGTGCTGGGATGGCAGCATGGCGTCCAGCGCGGAGGCCGGAAGCTCCATGAATTCAGCGGCTTCGGTCCAGAGCAGGGCGGCCCGGACGGCGCGCCCGGGGTACAATTGGCCGAGCACGGCGCGGTACAGCGCGAGCTGCCGGACATAGGCTGGGGGCACCTCGGCCAGCTCCGCGGGCGGCTGCTGGTTGGTCTTGAAGTCGACGATCAGCACCTCGGCCTCGGTCACCACCAGTCGGTCGATCTGGCCGGAGACCAGCGCCGGCGGCTGGCCGGCCAGTGCGAGGCGGCCCACGATCGAGACTTCCGCCCGGCTCCCGGCCGCGAACACCGCGGCAAAGCGCGGGTCTTCGATGACGGCGAGCACGCGGTCCGCGAGACCCGCACGGTCATCGTCCGGCCAGTCGGCGGCGTTGCGAATCAAATATCGCAGCGCGGCGTCGCGGCGCCGCTCCGGCAGCACGTCGGGCAGCGACTGCAGCAGGCGATGCACCAGCGTGCCGCGCTGCATCGCAAGACTGCGCGCCGCCAGCGATTCGCCCGTGCGCACCGGCCGCTCGTCGGCGGATGGATCGGACGGCCTGAGCACGGCGACCTCGCCGGGCGCCTCCACCGCCGCCGTGCGCAGCCAAGCCGGCAGCTCGACCGCCGTCTCGACCATGCGCCGCGTTTCGTCAGCAGCGGTTTCCGCGATGTCCTCGGCCCGCGCATAGCGTTTGACCGGTCCGTCTTCGGTTTCGATCACCTCGATCTGCAGCCCCGCGGCATCGAGCCCGCGCGCCATCAGGTCGTACCAGCTGCCGCCGCGGACATTGTTCATGTTGCCCGGCATGCAGCCGCCGATGACCAGCCGATCCGCGGCGCGGGTCATCGCGACATAGAGCAGCCGGCGATATTCGTCCTCGGTCTCCTTAAGCATCGCCACGCGTGCCGCCGCGACGGCTTGCGGATCGTCGGCCTTGCGCCCGGCCCAGACCACGATCTCCTGCTCGCCATGCGGCACGTGGATCAGCCGCAGCCGCTGCGAATCCGCCGGCGACGAGGTGGTGTCGACCAGGAAGACGACGGAGGCCTCGAGGCCCTTGGCGCCATGCACGGTCATCACCCGCACTTCGTCGCGCGAGATCTCCATGTCGCGCTTCACCTCGGTGTCGGCGGCGCGCAGCCAGGCGATGAATCCCTGCAGCGAAGCCGGCGCCTTGCGCTCGTAGGACAGCGCGAGCTCGAGGAATTCGTCGAGGGCGTCATTGGCCTCGTGACCCAGCCGCGCCAGGACGCCTCGCCGGCCGCCATCGCCGCCGAGCAGCCAGGCATAGAAGGCGAACGGCGTGTCCTCGGCGGCACGGCGCTCGCATTGCTGCAGCCGGCGCACCACGCCCTGCAGCCGCTCGTCCGTTGTCGCGTGCGCGACGAGCGCATCTCGCAAGGACCCGCGGCGCTGCCAGGCGAGCTTGAACAGATCGTCGTCGTCGAGCCCGAACAGCGGGCTCTTCAGCGCGGTTGCCAGCGCCAGATCGTCCTGCGGCAGCAGCAGCGCGTCGGCGAGGTTCATCAGGTCGATGATCGCGATGTGCTCGGTGAGCTTCAGCCGGTCGGCGCCCGCGACGGGGATGCCGGCATGCTTCAGCGCCTGGATCACCGCGTCGAACGCGTTGCCGCGACGGCGCACCAGGATCAGCATGTCGCCATAGCTCAGCCGCCGTCGCGCGCCGTCATGGCCGGTCATCGTGCCCGTCGAAATCAGCCGCTTGATCTCGGCCTGGATGCGCCTGGAAAGCTTGACCTCGGGGCTGGTGACGGAGACGCCGTCGAACGGCGCACGCCAGCCCTCGATCTCCTTGCGGTCGTCGCGCTCGCACAGGCTCCATAGCTCGACCATGCTCGGTCCGGCATCGGTCAGCGCGTTGTGGATGGGATGGCCGATGTCAGGCGAGTGAATGCTGCTGTAGACGTCGCGCTCGCGGAACACGTGGTCGACCGCGTGCAGCACCGTCGGCCCGGAGCGGAACGAATAGGTGAAGGACACCGGGTCGAACAACAGCCCGGCGTCGGTGAAGCGCTTCTGCAACTGTCGCCGGCGCGCATCGAACTCGTGCGGGTCGGCGCCCTGGAACGAGAAGATCGACTGCTTCTCGTCGCCCACCGCGAAGATCGTACGCGTGAGTCCGTCGCGCGCCCCGGCGCCGGCGGTGAACTCTTCGATGATGTGGGCGACAATGTCCCATTGCCGTGGGCTCGTGTCCTGCGCCTCGTCGATCAGCACGTGATCGACGCCGCGGTCGAGCTTGAAGTGCACCCAGCCGGCGGAGACTCGGTTGAGCATTGCCAGGGTCTTGTCGATCAGGTCGTCATAGTCGAGCAGGCCGCGTTCCTCCTTCTCGCGGCGATAGTTCGCAGCCGCCGCGGTGGCGATCTGCAGCAGCGCCTCGGTGCGGTCGCGCACGACCGCCGCGCGGCGCTTCTCGATCAGGCGGTCGAGCCGGCGCGCTTCCGATTCGAATAGGCCGGCGATGCCGGGATTGGCGTCGGCGAACTTCTTGGTGAGCAGGGACTTCCGCGGCTCCTTGTCCTCGGTCAGGAATACGCGGAGATATTCATCGACCTGATCGGCGCCCGAGAACGCCAGCGCCGCGCGCAACTGCTCGGCCTGCTTCTGATCGGTCTTGGCGCCGCCGTCGAGCCGGCCGGCGATGTCGGTCCAGTCCCTCAGTGGCAGATTGGGGCCGTCGACAATGTCGCGCTCGATGGCTTCCAGCGTCTCGTCGGCGCTGATGCCGAGCACCTCGCCGAGCTGTTGCGCCGCGACCTCGACGCGCCCCGCGCCATCGGTCCAGGCCATGAAGTGATCGCGGCTGAGACAGGCGTCGCGCACGACCTCCTTGAAGGTCGAGTCCGCCGCATTGGCCATCGCCACCTGCAGCGCGCGGCCGACCGCGCTGTCGGGCGCCCGCGCGGCGTCGAGCAGCACCTTGAGATTGGCGCGCTCCATCATCTCGGTCTGGTCGCGCTCGTCGAGCACCGAGAACCGCGCCGGCACGTTGGCTTCGAACGGGAACTGTTGCAGAAGCCGCGTGCACAGCGCGTGAATGGTCTGCACCTTCAGCCCGCCCGGCGTCTCCAGCGCGCTGGCGAACAGCTTTCGCGCCGACGCCCGCAGCTTCTTGTCGGGGTTTGGGATGCCGGTGGATTGGATCGCGCTGTCGAGCGCGTCGTCGTCGAGCGTCACCCAATGGCCGAGCGTCGAGAACACGCGCTCGGCCATGTTGGCGGCGGCGGCCTTGGTGAAGGTGATGCAGAGGATCTTCTCCGGCGGCACGCCGTCGAGCAGCAGCCGGATCACGCGCTGCACCAGCACATGCGTCTTGCCCGAGCCGGCATTCGCCGACACGAAGGCCGACGCCGCCGGATTCGACGCGCGCGTCTGCGCCTCGCGCACGGCCTGCGGAATGGGGCGGGGCGCCTTCACCATTCTTCGACTCCCAGTCCGCCGGCCGCCGACCATTCCTTGATGCGGGCGAGGTCGTCATAGCTGCCGTAGCGGTTCGCCCACATCGACAGGTTCAGCGAGGTGTAGCCTTGATTGACATCCTCGAAGCTGCGGATCAGTGCTTCGAGCTTGGCGCGCGCCTCCTGCGCGGCCTGGTCCGGGTGCTGCGGCGTGTCGCTCTTGTTGATCTTCAGCTCGAGGATGCGCTCTTCGCCTGGCGGATTGTTGCCGGACAGCCTGACATAAACGAGCTGACTGATCATGCTGCCGGCCGGGATGCCCTCGAAGCCGCCTTCGCGCAGGATCGCGGCTTCGAGTGTGAGCTGCGGCGACAGCCCCATGCGCACCTGCTTGGCCGTCGGCGGCTGGCCAGTCTTGTAGTCGAGAATGGCGTAGGTGCCCTCGGCACGCTGTTCGATGCGGTCGGCGCGCGCCGACAGCATGAAGGTGCGGCCCTGATCCAAGGGAATGCCGATCTCGCCGCGGATCTCCGCGGTGATGGCGCCGATCTGCGCGCGCCGCGCGGTCTCCCACGCCGCGAACCAGCCGGCGATGCGCTGGAAACGCGGCCACCACAATGCCCGCGCCTCGGGCCGCTCCATCAGCGGCGCAAAGTGTTTCTCGCCGATGACGCGCAGCGCATGCGCCGGATGCAGCGGCAGGGCATCAGCATAAGTCTGCGTGAACTCGCCGATCGCCTCGTGGATCGCCGAGCCGCGATCGGCCGCTGACAGCGGCATGTCGACGGGATCGAGCGGATCGAGCCGCAGGATGTAGCGCGCAAAGATGGTGTAGGGATCGCGCAGCCAGTCCTCGATGGCGGTCACCGACATATGCAGCGGGCGCACTGCCAGCGGCGGCTTCGGCGCCGGCTGCTCGATCGGCTTCACCGCGGCGGGCTGGTCGAGCACCTCGGCATAGCGGACGTAAGTCTCGCCGCGCGCGGTCGCCGCCTTCCAGCGCTCGGCGCCGGCGACGGCTTCGAGACGGTGCAGGAAGCGCGAGGCCACGGCCGGCGCGCCGCCCGACTTGGCGGCGTGCGTCAGGATCACCTCGGGCGCGCCGAGCAGTTGTGCGAAATCGTGTGCTGATAGTCCGATGCGGCGCTCCGGCAGGTCGAGGCCGAGCTGATGCCGCATCGGGCGGCTGAGCCAGGGATCGATGCGCGGCGCCGGTGGCCACACGCCCTCGATCAAGCCGCCGATGATCATGCGATCGGCCTGCATCAACCGGGCTTCGAGCGGACCATAGATCTGCAATTGCGCACCGTGGCGCTCGGGGCGGCGCACCGCGCGATCGGAGAAGGCGGTATGGAACAGATCCGGATAGTCCGACAGCGGCGCCATCAGGCCGCAGCGCTCGCCGGACGCGAGCAGGTCGTCGAAGCAGCGCGCCAGCGCGGCGCCGTCGCGATCGGTGAAGGCGGTGCTGAGACCGACATCGTCGGTCGACAGCGCGATCAGCACCTCGCGATGCCGCGCGGCGAGCTCGGCGAAATCCTGCGGGCGCGGCGAGGCGAGGTTTTCGAGCGGCGCCAAGGCCGTCTGCAATTGCGCAATCAGCGCGCCGGCGCGGTCGAGCTGCTCGGGACTGAGACGCGCGCGCGGCTCGGCCTTGTGCAGCGATGATGCTTCGTCCTGGTGCAGCTTGGTGTGCTCGTCGCGGAAGCGCGCGAAGTCGCGCGCAAGCCCGCTGCTTCCGGCTTGTGGCCGGGTGCCGCGGAGCATGGCGAGCTCCAGCGTCTCGATGGCACTCTTCCAGCCATTCGCGGCGCGGCCGAGCCGGCACAGCGGATGCTTGAGCAGAGCCAGCAAGGTCGGCGGCTCCAGCCCGCGCGCTGCAGCTTCCGCCGCGAGGCGGGCGAAGATGCCGGCCGGCGTCTCCAGCAGCGCGTCACCACCGGAATCGTCAAACGTCAGGTGCCAGCGCGTCAGCGCCGCCATCACGCGGCGCGCCAGCGCGCGGTCCGGCGTCACCAGTGCGGCCGACTTGCCGAGATGCCGCGCCTCGCGCATCGCGATCGCAATCGCCAGCGCCTCCATCTCCGGATTGGGGGCCGCGACGACAGCGAGATTGTCCATTGCTTCGGCGATGTTGGCGGCGATGTCGAACTGGCGCAGCCGCTCGTGCCACATCGCCGTCGCTTCCGACGGCCGCATCGCTTCTGAGATCAGCACCTCGCGGCCGCCGCGGCCGGTTGGGGCGAGACGGACCACGTCGCGCCGCTCTAGGCCGAAGCGTTTGAGCAGCAGGTGCATCGCATATTGCGGATGGTTGACGGCGGGTGGCGTCAGCACGCGGCCGCCGCGATCTTTGCTGCCGCCGATCGAACTCCACGCGGCTTCGTCGAGATCGGTGTCGAGCCCCGGCAGCACGACAGCACCATGCGGCAGCTTCGCCACCGCCAGCAGGAATTTTGCCGTGGCCGGCATCGAGCCGGTGGAGCCTGCGGCAATGACGGGACCATCGGGATGCGCCGACAGCCGCGCCGCTTCGGCCGCGATCAGCAGATCGCGCCGCGCCGCCGGCTCGATGCGCTCGATCTCCTGCAGATAGGCCGGCCACGCGGTCCGCGCGATGCGCAGGAACTCGAGCGAATACTGCCAGTATTTGTCGAGCTGATCCGGCACCAGCGCATCGAGCGCATCCCAGGACACGCCGCGCGTCACCATGTCGTCGATCAGCCGCGCCAAGTCGCCGGCCAGGGCCAGCGTCGAGGCCGGGCCGCCGATCACCAGCGGCGCCGAGACCGGCGTCTTGGCCCAGGCCGCGACCAGCCGCGCCAAGGTGAGCCGGCGCTGCAGGTCGTCGAGCCGTTCCGGAATCTCCAGCGGCGCCGGCCCGAGGAACGCGTCGCGATCCTCCGCGAAGGCGAGCTCGTCCTCGTCGATGTCGCCGAGCGCGACGAGCCGCGGCAGCACCGCGGCATCGGTCTTCAGCTCGTCGAGGAACATCTCGCGCGCCACCCGCAGGGAGCGCCGTGTCGGCAGATACAGCGTCGCGGTCGCGAGCCGGGCGGGATCGCTGCGCGCCTCGAAGCCGTCGACCAGCCGGCCATCGACCAGCGCGGCGATCACGCTGCGCAGGAACGGTGCCGAGATGGGAACGGTGAAGACGCGCATGGCCTGCGATTCGGGTTGCTCGAGGCGTCTATATAGGGAGCGATCGGCCGCAGGTCATATCGGGGGTGTGGATGGGTGTTGATAGGTGCGGCTGCGCTCGGCTGCCTAGAACTTGCGGGTGGGGCAGTTCGCGGCGTGAAGCGGCGGTCCGGGATGACGTTCGCCACTCGGATGAAGTGAGGTGATCACGCGACCTCCGCATATTCGCCGTCGTCCCGGGCAAGCCTCTGACGGCGCGTCAGCGCTGTCGGAGGCGCCGACCCGGGATCCATAGCCCAGGCTGATGTTTGTGGCGCGATGGTCATGGCTAGCCTACGCAACACGCCCCCCTGTGGATATGGGTCCCGGCCAAGCCCTGGCCTCGCTGCGCGATGCCAGGGCTTGGCCGGGACGACACTGAATATGAGGAAGCAGTTTCGCCCGATTCGCCATCTTAGGCAGGCCACCGACCGCGCCTCATGCGTCCTCATTCCCGCGACGCCGTCGCGCCCGAGTGATGCAAATCGTTCGCCCTCATCCGAAGCAAGGGCGCAGGGAAGGCCGGGCCTCGGCTGAGGCCCGTGGCCCCCGTGCGTGAAAGAGTGCACGGGGCAGGAACCACAGGTTCAGCCGGAACGACCCGGCCTTCCCTGCGCGATGGGTTGACGGCTTATACGTCCTCTCCTCGGTGTGCCGGCTTGTAGCCACCGTCGCCCGCGCGCGGCGTCAGCAGCGGCGCGAGCTTGGCATCAGCATCGGGATGCCGGGACCTTACGATTTCGCCGTCCTGCCAAAACCGTTCGTCGGCGCGCATGAGCGCGCTGCGGTTCTGACAGGCCATCGCATCCCGCGCTCAACGTTCGTGACGACCGCGATACGCCCCTCGCAACGAGGCGGGATGCGCATGAGAGAACACGAATTCTGTAAAAGCGAAAGAAGAATTTTGTGCGCGTCGAATGCGACGAGCGGGATCGGGTTGAATGTGCGGACGAAAATAGTTTCTCGACGCAGATAACTTGAGCGATGCCAGCGCAGGGTCGGCGCCGACGAGGCGGAGCAAATCGCGCAATGCACCGACTTGATTCGCCCGTCGGGCAGTCCGCTACGCCGCACTCTCCATCAGAGCCTCTTCCGCTTCCGCCACCGCGGCCGGCGTGCCGACATGCATCCACACGCCTTCGAGGCGGAGGCCGAACAGGCGGTCCTGCTCGTTCGCCTTGTCGAACATCTTCGTCAGCGAGAACTCGCCCGACGGCGCGCCATCGAAGATCGCGGGCGAGATGATGGCCGCTCCCGCATAGACGAACGGCACCACCTGATGCTCCCGGCGCTTGCGCAAGGTACCGTCGGCGAGCATCGCGTAGTCGCCTTGACCCGCGTAGCCGATCGAGGTCGCGGTCGGCGCCATCAGCAGCATGATGTCCATGCGCTCCGGATCGAACGCGTCGGCGAGACGCGAGAGGTTCTGGCGCACGCCCTCGATCCACATCGTGTCGGAGTTGACGTGGAAGAACGGCTCGTGGCCGAGCAGCGGCAGCGCCTTGACGACGCCGCCGCCGGTGCCGAGCACCTGGTCGCGCTCGTCGGAGATGATCACGCGGGGCGTGCTGCGCGCGGCCGTGTGCGCGATGATCTGGTCGGCGAGATAGTGGACATTGACGACGGCTTCGGTGACCCCGGCTTCGGCGAGGCGGTCGAGCACATGGTCGAGCAGCGGGCGGCCGGCGACGCGCACCAGCGGTTTGGGCATCGTCTCCGTCAGTGGGCGCATGCGCAATCCGAGACCGGCGGCGAGGACCATGGCTTTGTGCGGCTTGACGGGCATCTCAGGCAATCTCGATCAAAGGTGGTACGCACGAATCATACCACGCAAAAACATCTATCGTCTCGGTCGGTTGCGATAGCCCGGCGCGATGACGAATGTGCGACGGCGGCGCCGTCGTCCCGATGCAGGATGCCGCAGGTGTCTCCCGGTGCGCCGTCAGGCCTCCGCTGTGGCGCGCTTGTTGGTCTTCTTCTTGCCCTGCTTCAGGAAGGTGACGCCGATCTGGTCGCCATTGACCCAGGCCAGCTCGCAGCGCCGGTAGGCCAAGCCGGTCGACGACAACAGCAGGAAGAACTCCTTCAGGTGCAGGCCTTCGACCGAGCCCTCGACCGTCAGCTTCGCCCCGGTCTCCGAGACGTCCTCAATGGTGCAGTTGCGCCGCCAGGTGCCGTCGATGCCCATCATGAAAGCCGGGATGCCGCGCTCGAAGACGACGCGTTCGCCCTTCATCCGCTCTGCCATCGCAACCTCCATTCATGCGCGGCGCGCAACCGGCGCCGCGGGCGCAAGGTAAGGGGGGATGGCTAAGAACCGGTAAAGCGACGCGGGTGGGTGGTTTTGGCGCGTCCTCTTCCCACAACGGCGGTCCGCTCCCCTCCCCCTTGCGGGGAGGGGTTGGGGGTGGGGGGGCCACGGATGCTGAATTTGTTGGTTTACTCGGACCGGCAGCTGACAGCCGCCGGCGGTCATGATTGCCGCTGATGGCTAGAGGTCTGCGCTCGTCACTTTGAGTCTCGCCCGGAGACCCCCACCCCGACCCCTCCCCGCAAGGGGGAGGGGAGCGCACCGTCGGTGCCGTGAGAGGGTGCCTCAAGCTACGCCAGCCGGTGGCGGCACATTCGCCGCGTACCAATCGCGTAGCGGCTCCAGCGCCGCGTGCGCCAGCGCGCGGTGGAGATAGTCCCAGATGCGAGGCTGGTGCTTGAGGTAGTGCGGCTTGCCGTCACGGCGGTTGAGGCGGGCGAAGGTGCCCAGCAGGCGGGTGTTGCGCTGGGCGGACATGATTGCATAGTGCGTGCCGAATTCGTCGGCGTCGAAGTCCGTCGGCGCAGCTTGGCGTGCGGCGATGTAGCGCTCTCGGAGCGCCTGCTCGATCTCCGCCGACACGTCGATCCGGGCGTCCTGCGCCAGGGAGACCACGTCGTAAGCCGGCGGGCCCATCACCGCGTCCTGGAAGTCGATCACGCCCACGCGCGCGATGCCTTCGCGCGACGGCAGCCACAGCAGGTTCGGCGAATGATAGTCGCGGATCACCCAGGTCGGCTTAGATGCGAGCGGCGCCTCCAGCAACTCGCGCCATATTTCCAGGAATTCGGCGCGCAGCACCTGCGACAGCTCCACGCCACGGTCGGGCAGGTACCATTCGAGCATCAGGCCGATCTCGATCAGCATAGCGTCGACGTCGAAGGTCGGGACCTTGTAGGTCACCTGCGGTGCCAGCGGCAGCACGGCGGGCACGTCCTGCCCATGCAGCGACGCCAGAACATCGACTGCGGCCTCGTAGCGCTCCACGACCGGCCGTGGCGGGTCGCCCTCGATCACGCCCTCGCGTCCGAGATCCTCGGTGACGAGAAAGCCGTGGCCGAGATCGGCGTCGTTGATCTTCGGCGCCGAGATGCCGCGTCCGCGCAAGGCGGCGGCGATCGCGACGAACGGGCGAACGTCCTCGGCGAGATGCACGGCGCCGCTATAGGGCTTGCCGTTGTAGCTCGCCGGGCCGTCGGGCCGCTTCGGCGAGTTCATCAGGATGTAGACGCGCTCGCCCTTGTGGAGCCGCGCATAGGAGCGGGTCGAGGCGTCGCCGGCCATGTGCTCGCGGCGCGATCTGGCGTGCCCGGCCTCGGCGAGGAATTCGCGCAAGGCTTTCAGCCGTGCAACCACCGCGGCCGCCTTGCCGCTGCCGGTGATCTCGGCGCTGCGGGCGGTGTCGCCCTGCGATGGATCGTGGCGCAGCGCGATGTCGACGCGGTCCAGCGGGAGAGTGCCGCCGGCGCGCTCCGGCCATTCGATCAGCACGACGGTCGCCTCCGGCAGCGGCGACAGGCCGATCTCCTCGAGCTCCGATGCGTCGCTGATGCGATAGAGATCGGCATGCACCAGCGGGAAGCTCGGCAGATCGTAGCTCTGCGCCAGAGTGAAGGTCGGACTCGGCACCTCCAGCTCGTCGTCGCCGGCGAGGTACCGGATCATCGCCCGCGCCGCCGCCGTCTTGCCGGCGCCGAGATCGCCGGTGAGCGTGATCAGTGCACCCGGGCCGATCAGCAGCGCGAGATCGGCCATCAGGGCGGCGGTGGCGGTCTCGTCCGCCAGCGCGGTGGTGAATGTCAGCTGGTCCGTCATTCCGCGGCGTTGCGTTGCGCGACGTGGTCGGTCGGGAAGTCACAGGTGACCGTGGTGCCCTTGCCGACCACCGAATCCATCCGCACCCTGCCACCATGCAGCTCGACGAAGGAGCGCACCAGCGACAGGCCGAGGCCGGCGCCGCGATGGCGCGAGCCCTGCGAATGGCTCTCGAACCATTCGAACACCTTGTCCTTCACCTCGGGCGGAATGCCGGGGCCGGAATCGGTGACCGCGAAGATGACGCTGTGATCAGTGCGGCGGGCGCTGACGGCGACGCTCGAATCCGGCGGCGAGAAGCCGACGGCATTGGCGAGCAGATTGTAGAGGACCTGGACGACGCGGCGCTCGTCGCCGACGAAGGAGCCGACATCGGGGTCCACCGCGATCGTCAATCGGATGCGATCCGTGGCAAGCCGGTCCTGCACGCCTTCGGCCGCGGCCTCGATCGCCTTGGCGGCATCGACCGGCCCGAGCTCGAGCTTCATGGCGCCGGCATCGATGGTGGCGAGGTCGAGAATGTTGTTGGTCAGCGCCAGCAGCGCGTTGGTGGATTTGGTGACGTAGTCGAGATACTCGGCCTGCTTCGGCGTCAGCGGCCCGGTCGACGGATCGGACAGGAAATGCGCGAAGCCGATGATCGTCGTCAGCGGCGCGCGCAGCTCGTAGGACACGTGGTGGACGAAGTCGATCTTCATCTGGCCGGCGGCTTCGAGCGCCTCGTTGCTCTCGCGCAGCGCCCGTTCGACATTCTCGGTGTCGGTGATGTCCTGGAAGGTGAGCATGGTCGCGCCGTCGGGCAGCGGCCGGCTCATGCAGTCGAGCACGCTGCCGTCCTTGCGCTCGAGCTTCAGCGCAACGTCGAGCCGGTTCTCGATCGACGTGATGGCCTCGCGGATAGTGCGCCAGGCGACCGCGTCGTCATAGAGCTGATGGCACCAGGATTCCACGGTGTCGATATGCGGATGCTCGCGCAGCTGATCCGGCGACAGCCGCCACATCTTGGCGAAGGCCGGATTGAACAGCTCGACCCGGCCGTTCGAGCCGAACACCGCGACGCCTTCGGCGAGGCTGTCGAGCGTCTCGCGCTGGACCCGGATCAGGCCGTCGAAGCGGCGCGCAAGCGCGAAGCTCTCGGTGACGTCGTCGAACAGATAGGTGACGCCGCCTTCCGGGTTCGGCGTGGTGACGACCGACAATGCGCGGCCGTCGGGCAGGAACCAGGTGTCCTTGGCGGCCTCGACGGCGCGATAGGCCTCGTGAAGCTTGGCCTTCCAGGCCCGGAAGTCGGCCTGCTCGGGCAGCTTGCGCGCGGCGCGGAGACGGTCGAGCACCGACGAGTCATCCGGCTGGCTGTCTAGGAAGGCGGGATCGAGACCCCACAGCCGGCGATAGGAGTCGTTGTAGAAGGCGAGCCGGCGCTGGCCGTCGAACACGGCCACGCCCGAGGACAACTGATCGAGCGTGCGCCGGTGTGCTTCCCGCATCCGCACCACGGCCGCATCCAGCGCCGCCGCCTCGCTGGCGTCGATGGCGACGCCGGCGCTGCCGTGGCCCAGCATGAAGGCGCGCACGTCATACATGCGGCGCTCGCCGCCGGTCACGATCGGCAGCCGGCCCTCGAAACGGCCGTTGGCGCCGAGTGCGCGCTGCAGGTCGGTACGGTCGGCGGAGTCGAGCAGCTCGATGTTGCGGCCGATCGCGTCCGGCACGTCGCGGGCATCGGCGGCACGGGCATAGGCGGCGTTGACGTAAGCGAGGGCGCCATTGGCCTGCCGCGCCCAGATCGGCCACGGCAGCGCCGATGCCAGCCCGCGCAGCGACTCCGTCTCCTCGCCGAGCGCCTTGAAGCGGAGCTGCGTCTCGGCGAGCTCGCGGCGCAGACCGGACAATTCGCGGATGCGCACGATGGCCTGGCCGCCGATGGCGCGGCCCATCGCCTCGATCGCATGGCCGTGCGAGGTGGTGAGATTGAGCATGAAGCCCTCGCCCGCCTCGCGCAGCGCGTCGACGGCGCGGTCGAGCTGCAGCGCGGGCTCCGGCGGCAGCCAGGTTCCGAAGGCGAGAATGCGCTGCGGCTGATCCTGCGGGACCAGCATCGAAGTGTCGCCGGAGATCTGCGGGCGGTGGCCGCCGGCCGGCCAGGCGATCAGGATCTGCGGCTCGGCGAACAGCAGCGCGCGGTAGCGATCGGCCTGCAATTGCAGCTCGGCGATGTCGGCGCGCAGCCGCGCTTCCTTCCGGCCGGCCGCCAGACGCGTGCGCACCAGCGCGACCGCGGCGACGACGGAGAAGCCGAGCAGCGCCAGCATCGCCGTCACCTCGGCGACATCAGGACGGCTCAGCTCGAACAGCGTCGTGATCGCATCCGCCGGCACGCCAACGCCTGCGAAGCCCGGTGTCGCCGGCGCAAGCGCAGTCGCAGCGAGACCCATCAGGCCCTTGCGCGCGAGTGACGTGCACGACAGCAGCGTCTGACGCATCACCACGATCACGCCCGACATATTTGCCCCAAACCGCACGAAGTTTCGGGCGGCGCCGATCGCGTCGCCCGCGCCGTCTCACGAATCAATCAACCATAACCGCTTCAGGACTCCAGCGGTAAGAGTCCAGACCGTGAACGATGGTTGCGCCTGAGGAAAATGCGTCCGCCGATCGACTCTTTCGAGTCGGAACAGTGGCAAGCCCGTAGTTCAACGGCCTGTCGAGCCGAAGCCGCCGCTGCCGCGCGCGGTGGTCGGCAAGGTTGTCGCGAGGCTGAGCTCGGCGCGTACGACGGAGGCGATCACCATCTGTGCGACGCGCTCGCCGCGGCGAATCGTAAACGGTTCGTTGCCGTGGTTGATCAGCAGCACGCAGATCTCGCCGCGGTAGTCCGCGTCCACCGTGCCCGGTGCGTTCAGCACCGTGACGCCGTGACGCGCAGCGAGCCCCGAACGCGGCCGCACCTGGGCCTCGTAGCCGTCGGGCAGCGCGATCGACAATCCCGTCGGCACCATCGTATGGCTGCCTGACCCAAGGACGAGCGGTGCATCGGCCGGAACGGCGGCGAGCAGATCGAGCCCCGCGGCATGTGCGGTCTGATAGGTCGGCAGCGGCAGGCCCTCGCCATGCGGCAGGATCTGCACGTCGATCGCGATGGTCTGTGTCACGCAACGGGTCCCATGGTTCTGGCGATCTCGGCGACGAGCGCAGTCGCGACCTCGTCCTTGGTCATGATCGGCCAGGACGCGACATGGACGCCATCGGCATCCCTCGTCAAGAGATGCACGGTGTTGCGGTCGCCGCCCATCACGCCGGTCGAAGGCGAGACGTCGTTGGCGACGATCCAGTCGCAGCCCTTGCGCGCGAACTTGGCTTTGGCGTTGTCGATCAGATGTTCCGTCTCGGCGGCGAAGCCGATCACGAGTCCCGGCCGCTTCTCCTTCAGCTTCGAGATCGTGGCGAGGATGTCGGGATTCTCGACCAGCGTCAGCGGCGGGATCGCCTTGTCGGTCTTCTTCAGCTTCTGGCCGCCTTCATTGGCGACGCGCCAGTCGGCCACCGCTGCGGCGAAGATCGCGACGTCGGCGGGCAGCTCGGCCTCGACGGCGTCGAGCATCTGCCGCGCCGATTCGACGTGGGTGACGCTGACGCCCTTGGGGTCGGCAAGCTCCACCGGTCCTGCGATCAGCCGCACGTCGGCGCCGGCGGCCTGCGCGGCGGCGGCGATCGCAAAGCCCTGCTTGCCGGAGGAGCGGTTGGCGATGTAGCGCACCGGGTCGATCGGCTCGTGGGTCGGGCCCGCGGTGATCAGCACGCGGCGGCCGGCGAGCGGGCGCGGCGTCGGCGGCTTGAGCATGGCGACGACGGCGTCCGCAATCTCGGTCGGCTCGGCCATGCGGCCGACACCCGCCTCGCCCTTCTCCGCCATCTCGCCGGCGTTCGGCCCGATCATCTGGATGCCGTCGCGCTGCAGGGTCGCCGCGTTGCGGCGCGTCGCCGGGTTGCTCCACATCATCGGGTTCATCGCCGGCGCCAGCAGGATCGGCCGGCTCGCCGCGAGCAGGATGGCGCTGGCGAGGTCGTCGGCGGCGCCGTGCGCCATCTTCGACATCAGGTCGGCGGTCGCCGGTGCCACCACGATCAGGTCGC
This sequence comes from Bradyrhizobium sp. SZCCHNRI20481, assembly GCF_032485055.1. Taxonomy (NCBI): domain Bacteria; kingdom Pseudomonadati; phylum Pseudomonadota; class Alphaproteobacteria; order Hyphomicrobiales; family Nitrobacteraceae; genus Bradyrhizobium; species Bradyrhizobium sp. SZCCHNRI20481. The sequence goes on along the minus strand of NZ_JAUEUE010000006.1, from coordinate 358,125 downwards.
AGTCGCGCGCGAGCCGGATGTGGCCGACGTCGAACTCGCTGCGTGCGTCGAACAGATCGGTGAAGACACGATCTCCCGACAGCGCCGATGCGGCGAGCTCGGTCACGAATTGCGTCGCCGCCTTGGTCAGCACGCAGCGGACGTGAATGTGGCGCTCCTTCAGCCGCCGGATCAGGTCGAGCGATTTGTAGGCGGCGATGCCGCCGCCGATGATCAGGGTAACGCGCGGGTCGCGCACGTGGCCGGGCTGGGGGACGAGCGGGGCAGACGGGTTGGCTGGAGCTGGCGGCGCCATTGGCGGCTCGGACGGATCGACCGGCTCGATCAGCGCGCGCAGGATGACCCGGACTTCCTCCTCGACGGAGCGCCCGTTCTGCGCCGAGCGCAGTCGCAGATAAGTTTTGAGAGAGTCGTCCAGCTTGCGGATGGTCAGGCTCGCCATGACCGCCTCCCCAGCATTGCCCTTGTGAGGGCAATGCTAGCAGAAAATGACAGCAGTGCAATCAAGCCGTAGGGTGGGCAAAGCAGCCGCCGTAGGCGGCAGCGTGCCCACCGTCGATGCGCATGCATCGGTAGGACGGTGGCACGGCGCCACTGCGATCTCGCACGCGGAAACGGTACGGCTGCGCCTCTGCCCACCCTACATCTTCGTCACAGCCTCAGCACCGCGAACAGGATGCCGATGAAGGTCAGCGCGATGACCCACAGCGCGATGGCGCGCCAGCGGCTCTTCTTGCCTTCGGTGCGGCCCATGGCGGCGATGGTTTCCGGCGACAGGCGCAGGCCGTCGCGGGTCATGGTCTCCATGTGCTCCAGCACGGCGGCGGCGCGGGCGGCGAGCACGGGCAGGGTCGCGCTGAGCCGGACCAGATCGCCGACGCCGGACACGGCGCCCTCGATCCGGCCGATCGGCCCGAGATTGCGCTCGATCCATTCGCGCACCACGGGATCGGCGACCTTCCAGATGTCGAGCTTGGGATCGAAGCCGCGCGCGACACCCTCGACCACCACCATGGTCTTCTGCAGCAGGATCAGCTCGGGCCGGGTGCGCATGTCGAACAGGCCGGTGACCTCGAGCAGCAGGGTCAGCAGCTTGGCCATCGAGATTTCTTCGGCCGTGCGGTTGTGGATCGGCTCGCCGATGGCGCGGATGGCCTGGGCGAAATTCTCCACCGAATGATGCGGCGGCACGTAGCCGGCCTCGAAATGCACCTCGGCGACGCGGCGATAGTCGCGGGTGATGAAGCCGAGCAGGATTTCGGCCAGGAAGCGCCGCTCCTTCATGCCGAGCCGGCCCATGATGCCGAAATCGACCGCGACCAGTCGTCCCTGCTGGTCCAGGAACAGGTTGCCCGGATGCATGTCGGCGTGAAAGAAGCCGTCGCGCAAGGCGTGGCGCAGAAAGCTCTGGATCACCTTGCGGCCGACGTCGGGCAGATCGACATTGGCCTCCGCGAGTCGGGCGTGATCGTTCAGCGCGATGCCGTCGATCCACTCCATCGTCAGCACGGTGTTGGCGGTGCGATCCCAGTCGACCGCGGGCACGCGGAAGTCCGGATCGTCCTTGATGTTTTCCGCCATCTCCGAGAGCGCGGCGGCCTCCAGGCGAAGGTCCATCTCCATCGCGACCGAGCGCGACATCGTGTTGATGACCTCGACCAGCCGTAGCCGCCGCGCTTCCGACGAATGCGCCTCGGCCTTTTCGGCGACGAAGAAGAAATCGGAGAGGTCGCGGCGGAAGCGCGCGGCGACGTTGGGCCGAAGCACCTTCACCGCGACCGGACGACGAATGCCGTCGTGTTCGACCTCGCCGCGATGCACCTGCGCGATCGAGGCGGCGGCGACCGGCGGGCCGAGATGCGTGAACAGCTGGCTGATCGGACGTTCGAGGGCGGTGGCGATGACCGCCTCGGCCTCGGCCTGCGGGAATGGCGGCAGCCGGTCCTGCAGCGATTCGAGATCGCGAGCCATGATGACGCCGACGACATCGGGCCGGGTCGCCAGGAACTGGCCGAGCTTGAGATAGGCCGGGCCCATCCGCTCCAGCGCGCGCGACAATCTTGGTCCGGACTTGGCGCCGGGGCGCTCGACCAGCCGCGCCAGCTTGAGCGCGAGCTGGCCCGGCGGCGGCGCCAGGCTCGGATCGACAGCGCCGAACACGCCCTCGCGCGCGAACACGAAGGCGGCCCGGGCGAGCCGCGTAATGTGGGTGAGTGCGGAGATCACAAACGCCAGCCGGAATGAAGCGCGACGATGCCGCCGGAGAGAGTCTGCCAGGACACGCGGGAGAAGCCGGCCGCCGAGATCATCTCGGCGAAGGCGCTGGGGCGCGGAAACTGGCGGATCGATTCGACGAGGTAGCGGTAGGACTCGGCATCGCCGGTGACGGCGCGGCCGAGCTGCGGGATCACGTTGAAGGAGAACAGGTCGTAGAGCTTGTCGAGCCCGGGGACCTCGACGGTCGAGAACTCCAGGCACAGGAAGCGGCCGCCATGCTTGAGCACGCGATGGGCTTCTGCGAGCGCCAACTCGATCTGCGGCACGTTGCGGATGCCGAACGCGATCGTATAGGCGTCGAAGGAGCGGTCGGGGAAGGCGAGCTTCTCGGCATTGCCCTCGACGAACGAGACCTTGTCCTCGAGAGCCTGCTTCAGCGCGCGCTGGCGGCCGACCTCGAGCATGTCGCCATTGATGTCGCAGACGGTGGCATGGAAGCCTGAGCCGGCCTTCCTGGCGGCGCGGAAGGAGATGTCGCCGGTGCCGCCGGCGACGTCGAGCAGCGCGAACGGCGCATCGCTCTTCGGCGGGTTGAGCGTGTTGATCATGATGTCCTTCCAGACGCGGTGCAGTCCGCCCGACATCAGGTCGTTCATCAGGTCATAGCGCGAGGCCACGCTGTGAAACACGTCGTTCACCAGCGTCTGCTTCTCGCCCAGAGGCACATCCCTGAAGCCGAAATGAGTGGTTTGGTCCGGCTGATCCATCACCCTTACTCCGATACAGCACCATAGCGCCGATGCGGCCAAGGCGCTATCACGTCAGCCGGACAAGGTGAATGGTCGCGGATGCAAAAGGTGAAATGAACAGGAATGCCTGAGCTGCCCGAAGTCGAGACCGTCCGGCGCGGGCTGCAGCCGGTCATGGAAGGCGCGGTCATCGTCAAAGCCGAGGCCCGGCGTGGCGACCTGCGGTTTCCGTTCCAGCCCGATTTTGCGAAGCGCCTGCAGGGCCAGACCGTCAGGGGTCTCGGCCGGCGTGCCAAATATCTGCTGGCCGATCTCGGCTCCGGGGACGTGCTCCTGATGCATCTCGGCATGTCCGGCTCGTTCCGGGTGATCAAGCCGGAGCACGAGGAGACGCCCGGCGAGTTTCACACTCCGCGCGGCAAGGACAGCGTGCACGACCATGTCGTGTTTCACATGTCGTCAGGTGCCGACATCGTATTCAACGATCCGCGCCGCTTCGGCTTCATGAAGATCATCGCCCGCGGCGAGCTCGAGGCCGAGCCGCATCTCAAGGGTCTCGGACCCGAGCCGCTCGGCAATGAATTCGATGCGGCGATGCTGGCGCACGCCTGCGCCAACAAGAAGACCAGCCTCAAGGCGGCGCTGCTCGACCAGCGCGTCGTCGCCGGGCTCGGCAACATCTATGTCTGCGAGGCGCTGTTCCGCGCGCACCTGTCGCCGCGGCGGCTGGCGGCGACGCTCGCCACGAAGAAGGGCGAGCCCACGGATCACGCCAGGCGTCTGGTGGAAGCGATCTACACCGTGCTCAACGAGGCGATCCGCGCCGGTGGCTCATCGCTGCGCGATCACCGCCAGACATCAGGCGAGCTCGGCTATTTCCAGCATTCGTTCCAGGTCTATGACCGCGAAGGCGAGCCGTGCCGGACGGATGGCTGCAGCGGCGTGGTGAAGCGTTTCGTGCAGAACGGACGCTCGACCTTCTGGTGTCCGAAGTGCCAGAAGTGATGTCGCAGCCGACGAGCCGGCACGGCCGGCTGCGCCGGTCCGCTTGTGACGGACGAGGGTGGGCGTATACTGCGGCCATGGCTGTCAGCTCGCCCGATCTGAAAGCATTCCTGCTCGCGACGCCGTTCTTTGGCGGCCTGCCTGACGCGAGCCTTGATCTGCTGGTCTCGATGCTGGTCGAGCGTCGCTTCGACAGGGGCGCCGTGGTCGTCGCCGAAGGCGAGGCGGGCCGCTCGATGTTCGTCGTGCACAGCGGCACGCTGGAGGTGAGCGAGCGCCTGGAGACGGGCATTGCGATCCGCATGTCGTCTCTCGCGCCCGGCGATTTCTTTGGCGAGATGACCTTGCTCGAAATGCAGAACAGGTCGGCCACGGTGGTCGCGGAGACGCCGACCATCTTGTATGAGCTGACGGCACAGAATCTCTACGCGTTCTACAAGGCCGACATCCAGGCCTATGTGATCGTGATGCAAAACATCAATCGCGAGCTGTGCCGCCGCCTGCGTCGCGCCGATGCGCGGATCAAGGCGCTGGAGACGGGCGCGCGGTCGTCGGGTTTCTGAACCTCTCCCAGCCTTGCGGGGAGAGGGAGCGCACCGCCCGCGCCGTGAAAGCTCAGAGCAAATTCCAACTACAACCCAGCCTTCCAGTTGATGCCGTTGTCGGCCCAGGTCGGATAGGCCCGCGCCACCGGCACCTTGGCCTCCTCGACCTGCGGCGTCAGCATGATCGGGAATTCGACCTCGGCGTGCTCGCTCGCGTCCTTCAGCTCGCCCGCGTCGTGCATGACGTGGTCGCCGGCGAGCTTGCCCGCGGTCCAGCGCCACAGGCTGCGAATCTCCTGCGCCGACTTGCCGGCCGCGTCGAACTCGCTGACGCCGAGACCGGCGGCGAGCGCGTCCTGGTGGTCGTTGCGCATCATGATGAAGGGTTGCGCCAGCACCTCGGCGATGTCGCGTGGAGCGTCGGCGTCGAGCGCGGTCGTCGCGTCGGTGACGCGGTGGCCGCCGCGGATCGGGGCCTGGTTGAGCACGAAGGCGAACGGCTTGCGCCAGGCTTTGACGACGCTGAGCGTCGGTGCCGTCGCCTCGATGTCGGCGACGCTCGGCCGCGCCGGAATGAGGCACAGATCGCAGTGGCGGATCGCGGCCGTCGTGGATGCCGTGATGCCGGCCCCGGTGTCGATCACGCAGAGGGTGACGCCGTCGCGGGCCAGCGCATCGAGGCGAGGCTCGATCGTCTTGGCATCGTAGACGGCTTCGACGATCGGCTCGCCCGCGGCGCGGCGCGCCTGCCATTTCGTGAGCGTGCCCTGACGGTCGGTTTCGATCACGCGCACCTTGTGGCCGGCCTGCTGGGCCGCTACGGCCAGACCAATCGCCAGCGTGCTCTTGCCGCTGCCGCCCTTCTGCGTGGCCAAAACGATCGTGTACATCGGGAGACAGTCCTTCGGATGTTGACGGAACTTATGAGAACGCCAAAGCTGAGTGCATCGCGATCGCGGTGCAGAGCTATTCTCGCTCAGGACAGTCCCGGCCCGATCCAACTCATGAAGAGCGATCGCGGTGGTCCGAATCAGCACGCCGACAAAACTGTTCGAACCATCTCACGCTCGGCCTGTGCCTGCACAGACCGGTTGACTACGGCGGGAGCCGTTCCGAGTTGATAGCAAGGTGCTAGGAAGTTGAGTGGCAGCGAGCCGCGGGCAAGCGATCGGCATCGCCGAGCATCATCCCATGCAGTCGCGATGCTGCACGTCCGATCCCCGCCGGCCGCCGTTGGGCCCTTAATTTTTTCTAAAACGACATGCTTAACATTGCGTAAACGCTGCCGCGCCGCAGTGCGCAGCGGCATGATCGCGATGCCGAACCGGTTTGGCGCAGGCTTTACTTCCGCACGCAGATCACGCGCACCGTCGCCGCCTTGGCGTCGAGCGAGGTTCCGTCGGGCTTGACGCCATGCGTGGCGAGAAAGGCGCGCGTCGCATCGGCGCTCACCATCACGACCTGTGTGGACGGGATGAGCGCCGTGCCGGCCATGATTCCTGGCTTGAGCAGGGTGACGCCGGCGAACTTGCCATCGCCGTCGAGCGCCGCCGCGCCGGAGAAGCCGAGGCCCGGCGCCGGCGCCAGCGAGGCGTCACCCGCGCCGTTGGCGGCGAGCTGGGCCTTGACGGTGCTGATCGCGGCACCGCCGCCCTGGCTCTGCGGATCGGCGATGCCGACGATGTCGACCGACGATTTCGCACGGCCGCCCGACAGCGCCAGCGGCTTCAGGCCGCGCGCGCCGTAGATGCGCAGTAGCGCGAGCCCGCGCTCCTTGTCCTCGGCGACGCGCTCGGCATGGCCGAAGCCGGGAACGGTGATCGCGACGCAGCTGTCGGTGACCTCGCGATCGGCGATGATGGCGCCGTCCTGGCTCGCGATGATGCCGGTGCCGTAATCGACGCTGCGCCGTGGCGCGGGCTGCGCGGCCAATGTCGACGGAAACGCGGTGAACGCGCTCGACATCGCGATCACCACCGGGTCGACCGTGTTCTCGGTGGCCTGATCGTAGAGGATGGTCAGGATACGCACCTCGTCGCCCCGAAAGGTGCCGCGAATGTAGAACTTCTTCAGGTTCTGTAGCCCGGACAGCACGAAGAAGTCGGGCTTCACCACACTGTAATCGACGGTGCGGCCGGGCTCCTTCTTCTCGCGGTCGGCGAGCGTCGCGGTGGTCGGGTTGGCTTCCTTGCGGCGTGACAGCGCCACCTGCACGGTGCCGGTGGGCGAGGTCCATTTCGAGCCGGTGCCGTCGCTGGTCTGTTGCGGCACCAGCTTGGTGGGAATGCCGAGCCGCGCGCCGCTGACCGGTTCGGTCACGAGCTTCCAGCCGACGCCCTCCTGCTTGCGGCGCGCGGTGTCGGCGAGCACGGCGCGCTCCTGCGGGTTCAACACGCCGGTCGGCTTGCGGCCGGCGAGCTTCTGGTACTCCTTGATCGCGTTGACCATGCGCTCGCTGACGTCGCCGGTGATCGCGCCATTGTACTGGCCGACCCAGGCGAGATCGGATTGCAGCGCGAGCCGCTCGGCCTGGCTCATCGCATTGGCGGTGTCGGCGGGAGCCTGCACGCCCGGGCGCACCGGCTGGGTCGCGACCGGCTTGGGCTTGGCGCCTGGCAACGCGCCCTGCGGCGTCTGGGCCTGCGCCGATGCGCACGCGGCGATGGCGCAGATGAAGGTTGCCGAGGCCAGCCGTCTCATGACAAATCCCGATGCTCTTGCCGCTGACATAAATAAGCACATCTGCTTGGTCGGTCACAATCCGGCGAGGGTTCAGTGCGGAGATCCGCCGTCTTCGCTACGGGCCGACAATGGGCTGACAGCGGTGCGGCAGCGGAAGGACGGTGCAACGATGCTGAGCGACGAAGAACTGGAGCGCTATGCCCGTCACATCGTGCTGCGCGACGTCGGCGGTCCCGGTCAGGCGGCGCTGAAGCGCGCCGCGGTGCTGGTGGTCGGCGCAGGCGGCCTCGGCGCGCCGGCGCTGATGTATCTCGCCGCTGCCGGCGTCGGCACGATCGGCGTCGTCGACGATGACGTGGTGTCGCTGTCGAATTTGCAGCGCCAGGTCATCCATGCGACCCCCGACATCGGCAGACCCAAGGTCGAGAGCGCCGCCGAGCGCATCAACGCGCTCAATCCGCATGTGAGCGTCATGGCGCATCGGACCTGGCTCAATGCCGACAACGCGCTCGATCTGATCGGCGCTTATGATCTCGTGCTCGACGGCTCCGACAATTTCGACACCCGCTATCTCGTCTCCGATGCCTGCTTCCTGGCCGCGCGGCCGCTGATCACCGGCGCGCTCGGCACCTTCGATGCGTCGCTGACGACGATCCGGGCGCATGAGCGGGATGAGAAGGGCCAGTTTAATCCGACCTATCGCTGCCTGTTCCCGGAGCCGCCGCCACCCGGCACCGTCCCGGCCTGCGCCGAGGCTGGCGTGATGGGGGCGCTCGCCGGCATGCTGGGGTCGATGATGGCGCTGGAGGCGATCCGCGAGATCGTCGGCTTCGGCGAGGGCCTGGTCGGCCGGCTGCTGATGCTGGACGCGCGGACGATGCGCTTCGAGACCCTGCGCTATGGCCGCGATCCGACGAATCCGCTGAACGGGGATGGGCCGGTGATTGCGGATTTGGGTGCGCATCAGAAGCCGTAATGCGGTGAGAACCGCGCCAAGTCCTCCGTTGTCGTCCCGGACAAGCCCGGCGACGCGAGAGCGTCGGCGGGCGCCGATCCGGAACCCATAGCCACCGTATTCGGTGATATGCGCGGAACGTGCGGCCTGCCTGTTTCAGATATCACGCGGTATGGGTCCCCGCGTTCGCGGGGACGACACATGTGATGAGGTGCCGGGCTTGACACCCACTCCGCTGCCGTCGTGGACAAGGTGCAGCGCGATCGCGTCGGGGACACCGACTAAGAGGCTGGCGGATCGATCGGCCTACAGCATGCTCGGCAGCACGCGGTCCGGCGGGCGGTGGTTGTCGAGGAAGGTCTTGATGTTGATGATGACCTTCTCGCCCATCTCGACGCGACCCTCGATGGTGGCCGAGCCCATGTGCGGCAGCAGCGTCACCTTGCCGGCCTTGGCGAGCCGCACCAGGCGCGGATTGACCGCGGGCTCGTGCTCGAACACGTCGAGACCGGCGCCGGCGATGTCGCCGGCCTCGATCTGCCGCGTCAGCGTCTCCTCGTCGATCACCTCGCCGCGCGCGGTGTTGACGATGTAGGCGTCCTTGCGGATCAGCTTCAGCCGACGCGCCGACAAGAGATGGAACGTCGCCGGCGTGTGCGGACAGTTCACCGAGATGATGTCCATCCGCGCCAGCATCTGGTCGAGGCTTTCCCAGTAGGTGGCGCCGAGCTCGTCGGCGATCACGGGAGCAACGGGGCGGCGGTTGTGATAGTGGATCTGCAGGCCGAAGGCGCGGGCGCGCCGCGCCACGGCCTGGCCGATCCGGCCCATGCCGATGATGCCCAAGCGCTTGCCGCCGATGCGGTGGCCGAGCATCCAGGTCGGCGACCAGCCCGCCCAGTTCTTGCCCTCGGTCAGGATCGAGGCGCCCTCGATCAGCCGCCGCGGCACCGCGAGGATCAGCGCCATGGTCATGTCGGCGGTGTCCTCGGTGAGGACCTTCGGCGTGTTGGTGACGGTGATGCCGCGCGCCACCGCCGCCGCAACGTCGATATTGTCGACGCCGTTGCCGAAGTTGGCGATCATGCGCAGCTTGCAATCGGGCTGATTGAGAATGTCGGCGCTGATGTGGTCGGTGACGGTCGGAACCAGCACCTCGGCGGTGCGCACGGCGTCGGCGAGCTGTTCCTGGCTCAACGGCTCGTCGTCGAGATTGAGCCTGGCGTCGAACAGCTCGCGCATGCGGGTCTCGACCGAGTCCGGCAGCTTGCGTGTCACCACGACGAGGGGCTTTTTCCTACCTGACATGTGCTGCTCTCATGAGATCCTTCAGACCTCATTAACCGGGTTCGCCGAAACTACCGTCGTCGCCTGAGAGCGGCGCTTCCCTGGACTGGTCGTGTCGGATCTCGCAGGTGGCCGATCCGTTCCTGACAGGGCTTCGCGAGCGATTCTCAGGCGCTTCCTGGCCGCTTGTGTTCGGTCCTGTCTAGCAGAAGGCCGGGCCAAGACAAGAAGCCAACGGCGGGTCGGGACTGGCGCTTTCGGCAAGCCCTCTCTGTGCACGAAGGGGGGCAGCCGGGCAGTTCGATGGGGATCGGGCGAAGGATCGCAACGCAATCCGCTTTGATCGGAGCGCGCGTCGGTCCTTTCGAGGGAGAGTGAGTTGAGTAAATTGACGTTGTGGCGTTTCGGTGCAGTCGTGGTGCTGCTGGTCTGTCTGTTCGACGTTGCCGTCGGCAGAGGGGGCGTTGCGGCGAAGGACTCCGTTCTCACCACCAGTGGCCTGCCGGTGCCGCGCTATGTCAGCCTGAAGTCGGATCATGTGAACGTTCGCGCCGGTCCGACCAAGGACAACGACGTGGCTTGGGTCTATACACGCTCCGGCCTGCCGGTCGAGATCACCGCGGAATATGAGAACTGGCGCCGCGTGCGCGACTCCGAGGGCTCGGAGGGGTGGGTCTATCACTCGTTGCTGTCGGGGCGCCGCACGGCGGTGGTCACGATGAAGAACAAGGACGATCTCGCCCCGATCTATGAGAGCGCCGACGCGGCGAGCGCGGTCACGGCGCGGCTGCAGGCCGGCGTCGTCGCGCAGGTGAAGAAATGCGGCAATGGCTGGTGCCGCGTGCTCGGCAATGGTTTCGAAGGCTGGATCCAGCAGCAGCGGCTGTGGGGCGTCTACGCCGACGAACAGGTCAATTGAAGGCCCAGGTCCGCGCAATGCGCTGACCTCTATCCTGACGCGCTCCCGACACAAAAATGCCCGCAGCGGGCGCGGGCATGATGCCTCGATGAAGATGTTCCGGAGGCTCAGCGCTTCTTGCGCAGCCGGACGACCATATCGATCCGGGCGATCTCGTAACCTTCGGGCGCCTCCGGCAGCTTCGACAACGCCAGATGCTGGTCAGGGATATCGACCAACTCGTGGTTGTTCTCGAGATAGAAGTGATGGTGGGCCGTGACGTTGGTATCGAAATAGGTCTTGGTGCCGTCGACGCTGACCTGACGCAACAGGCCGGCATCGGTCAGCTGGTTCAACGTATTATAGACCGTGGCGAGCGAGACCGGAACCTTGGCCAGCGTCGCTTCCTCGTAGAGCATTTCCGCCGTCAGATGCCGCGCACCCTTGCCGAACAACAGCCAGCCAAGGGCCATGCGCTGGCGGGTCGGGCGCAGCCCGGCCGCCTGCAGCATCTCGTTGACGTCGTGCCATGGGCAGCCGTTGAGCGCTGGCTGCCGGCCGTTCCCGAGATCCGGGCTGCCGCGGTCATGACCACTCATCGAGGCGTTGTTGCTGACATCCACTTCAAGCACCGCACAATTCGCTCTCATCTATAACCGATATAGGAAGAAACCCATTCAGATGCAAGCTTATCGCAACTAACGTATCTAGAACGCCCCTAAACTGCATTTACCGCCCGGTTCGGGCGCGGGCCCCGCGTCGATTTACCTGGATACGCGCATTGACGCCGCAATCCTCTATGTTAGAGAGCGCCCGGACCCGATTTGCCCTGCCATGGTGAGCGCCGGCGGCCGTGATGGCCATGTGCGCGAATCCAGGCGTCGTTAGGCCCGCCGCTGACAGCGGTCATGTTCGCCAGGTGCGATGGCCCAGCCTTCGTGCCGGCGCGATGACCGGCCAGCGCGGCGCGGAAGGGGGCGGCGCGCGGGAAGGGTCCATGTCGCGCGGCACAAATTCCACCGGGGATCGTTGAGAAAGGCCACCAAGCATGCTGGATCGGCGCAGCGCATATGAATACGAGGACCTGCTGGCCTGCGGCCGCGGGGAGCTGTTCGGCCCCGGCAATGCGCAACTGCCGCTGCCGCCGATGCTGATGTTCGATCGGATCGTCGAGATCTCCGAGACCGGCGGCGAGTTCGGCAAGGGTGTCGTCCGCGCCGAGCTCGACGTGAAGCCGGATCTCTGGTTCTTCGGCTGCCATTTCAAGAATGATCCGGTGATGCCGGGCTGTCTCGGCCTCGATGCGATGTGGCAGATGGTGGGCTTCTACCTCGGCTGGACCGGCGGCGCCGGGCGCGGCCGTGCGCTCGGCCTCGGCGATCTCAAGTTCTCCGGCCAGGTTCTGCCGACCGCGCGCAAGGTTGTGTACAATGTCGACATCAAGCGCGTGATGCGCTCAAAGCTGGTGCTCGGTATTGCCGACGGGTGGCTTTCGATGGATGGCGAGATTATCTATCGCGCCAAGGACCTGAAGGTCGGGCTGTTCAAGCAGGACGCCGCGCCGACTTGAACCAGCGGGCTGCGACCACAGACAGTGCAGCAGGCACGGCTGCAACAGAACACACGAGCAAAGTGAGGCGGACATCATGAGGCGGGTTGTCATCACGGGCATGGGCATCGTCTCATCGATCGGCAACAACACCCAGGAGGTGCTCGCCAGCCTGTACGAGGCGAAGTCCGGCATCTCCCGTGCTGAGAAATATGCCGAGCTTGGTTTTCGTTCGCAGGTGCAAGGTGCGCCGACGCTGAATCCCGCCGACGTGGTCGACCGCCGCGCCATGCGCTTCCTCGGCGAGGGGGCGGCGTGGAATCATGTCGCCATGGAGCAGGCGATCGTCGATTCCGGGCTGGAGCCGACCGACGTCTCCAACGTCCGCACCGGCATCATCATGGGCTCAGGCGGGCCATCGACGCGCACGCTGGTGGAAGCGGCCGACATTACCCGCACCAAGGGCCCGAAGCGCGTCGGTCCGTTCGCCGTGCCGAAGGCGATGTCGTCGACGGCCTCGGCGACGCTGGCGACCTGGTTCAAGATCAAGGGCGTCAACTACTCGATCTCCTCGGCCTGCGCGACCTCCAATCATTGCATCGGCAATTCCTACGAGATGATCCAGTACGGCAAGCAGGACGTGATGTTCGCCGGCGGCTGCGAGGAGCTCGACTGGACGCTGTCGGTGCTGTTCGACGCGATGGGCGCGATGTCGTCGAAGCACAACGACACGCCCGCGACCGCGTCGCGGCCCTATGACGTGACGCGCGACGGCTTCGTGATCGCAGGCGGCGCCGGCGTCCTCGTGCTGGAAGAGCTCGAGCATGCCAAGGCGCGCGGCGCCAAGATCTACGGCGAGATCGTCGGCTACGGCGCGACGTCCGACGGCTACGACATGGTTGCGCCTTCCGGCGAGGGTGCCGAGCGCTGCATGCAGCTCGCGCTGTCGACCGTGAAGACCAAGATCGACTACATCAATCCGCATGCGACCTCGACGCCCGCCGGCGATCCGCCGGAGATCGAGGCGATCCGGAAGGTGTTCGGCCGCGGCGAGAAGTGTCCGCCGATCTCGGCGACCAAGGCGCTGACCGGCCACTCGCTCGGCGCCACCGGCGTCCAGGAGGCGATCTATTCGCTGCTGATGATGAAGAACGGCTTCATCTGCGAGAGCGCCAACATCACCGAGCTCGACCCGGCCTTCGCCGACATGCCGATCGTCCGCAAGCGCATCGACAACGCCAAGCTCGGCACCGTGCTGTCGAACTCGTTCGGCTTCGGCGGCACCAACGCGACACTGGTGTTCAAGCAGCTCGACGCTTAAGATTTCCAACAGCACTGGTTTCGTCGGCATCATGGCCGGGCAGCAGCGCGAAGCTCATTCTTCGCACCGATGTCCGGCCATCGGCGTCTCGAAGGCGGAACGATCATCCTGGCTGGGCCGATCCCGGCATGACGAAGGAGAGACATCATGCAGGGTCTGATGGCAGGCAAGCGCGGCCTGGTCATGGGCATCGCCAACGACCATTCGATCGCCTGGGGCATCGCCAAGACGCTGGCGGCGCATGGCGCCGAGATGGCCTTCACCTATCAGGGCGACGCGCTCGGCAAGCGCGTCCGTCCGCTGGCCGACGAACTCGGCGTCAAGCACGTGCTGTCCTGCGACGTCGAGGACATCGCCAGCGTCGACAGTGTATTCACGGCGCTCCGGGAGGCCTGGGGCGGGCTCGACTTCGTCGTCCACGCCGTCGCCTTCTCCGACAAGAACGAGCTCAAGGGCCGCTACGCCGACACCTCGCGCGAGAATTTTGCGCGCACGATGCTGATCTCCTGCTTCTCCTTCACCGAGATCGCCAAGCGCGCCGCCGAGCTGATGCCGGAGAGCGGCGGCAGCATGATCACCTTGACCTTCGACGGCTCCAACCGGGTGATGCCGAACTACAACGTGATGGGCGTTGCCAAGGCCGCGTTGGAAGCCTCGGTGCGCTATCTCGCCGCCGACTACGGCCGCCGCAGCATCCGTGTCAACGCGATCTCGGCCGGACCGGTGCGCACGCTGGCGGGCTCGGGCATCGGCGATGCCCGCTTCATGTTCGCGTTCCAGCAGAAGCACTCGCCGCTCGGCCGCGGCGTGACCCTGGAGGAGCTTGGCGGCTCGGCGCTCTATCTGCTGTCGGAGCTGTCCGGTGGCGTCACCGGCGAGATCCACTACGTCGATTCCGGCTACAACGTGATCTCGATGCCGCGCCCCGAGGATCTCAAGGCGGACTGACCTCCGCGCGCATCGGCGGTATCAGGGGAACGCGAGACTCCGTCCCCCGATCGACCCAAATTTTCCCAGTTGAAGACAATGTTCCTGAACGGCTAATCAGGAAGCATTGGCGCAACTCCTGTTGGTTGTTGCGACGACGCTGCGATGCATCATGACCGGTGCATCGGCCGCGGCCGTCAACCAGCCGCTCGCGCCGGCAGCAAGACAAGTCGTGGGGGCGATTGATGCTGCATTCGAAGGCCCGTGTCATCGCTCTCTGCGCGATGACCGGCATTGTGCTTGCGGCGGGGAACGCCGGGCCGGCGCAGGCGCAATCGAGCGTCTGGGACTCCACGATCTCCAACACGAACTGGTATGTGCCGACGGCGCAACTGCTCGCCTACATGTCGCCGAAGACCGGCTTCTCCAATCCGGTCCCGATCGGTGACCAGACGTTGTGGACCTTGGGCACCGCGACCAACGGCGCCTTCACCGGGACCAGCGTCGCGCAGCTCAGGATCGGCCTGGCGCTGCTGACGGACACCTCGACCATCCAGGGCTTCGTCACCACCAGCGGCCAGATCACCATGCTGTTCACGCCGACCGGCGGCGGCACCGTGACGGTCGGACTCGGCTATATGCGCAACGTCAACGGCGTGACCAGCATGGAAATGCAGATGATCACCGGCGACAGCCTGCTGGTGACGCATTGGGCCTACATGCTGCCCTATGATCCCGCGACCTTCACGCCGCCGCCGTCGGCGCCGGTGCCGGCCAATTCCGTGCCGCAATGGGCGTGGACCGCCGGCACGCCCTGGCGGATCGTCAGTCCCACATTGTTCGGCACGCAGGCGCCGGGCCGTTTCGTCATCACCAACTATCAGAACGGCTATTTCTGGGGTGCGGGCGTCGCACCGCCCGGCAGCGCCGCGGCGGGCTTCACGCTGCTCGGCTCGGTGACGCCCGAGGGCAGCGTACTGTTCAACACCCTCTCGCGCGGCACCCTGACCAGCCTCTATGGCACGGCGAGCGGCAACGCCGCGGGCGCGCAGATGCTGGTGTCGACCTACGACCTTACCGGGAATTTGACTGGAGGACTGGCGACGATGTCGCTGATCCAGCCTTACGCGGAAACGCTGCGGTCTGCAGGCGGCCGCGTCGGCCTGGAAGCGGCTGACGTGTTGTACCGGCTGTCGATGACCTCGGCCGGCTGGACTGGATCGATGGTCTCGGGCTTTGCCGAGCTCGATAATCTCAGCGGTCCATCTCTCAGCGCTGCCGTGAAGCAGACGTTGCCGGTGCTGACCGGGGCGGCCTCGCAGGCGACCCATGTCAGCCAGCAGGTGTTCCGGCAGACGATGACCAACAGGCTCGATGATGTCAGCAGCGTCGGCTGGGCCGCTGGTCGCAATGTCTGGATGCAGCCTCTCGGCGGCACCGCGCAGCAGGCGGGGCGCGATGGCGTTCCCGGCTATGACGCCTCCGGCGGCGGTCTGGCGTTCGGCGCCGACGTCGCAGTCTCGTCCCGCGCCATCATTGGCGGCGTTCTCGGTTATTCTCATCACACGATCGCCGGAAGCGACGCCGCCGTGCCGAACCGTCTCGGTCTCGCTTCCTATCAGCTCGGGCTCTATGGGGCCTACGCGATCACCCGTGATGTCACCTTCGACTATCAGCTCGATGGCGGATTGAGCGATAACGGCGAAAACCGGTCGCTGAGCTTCATGGGTACATCCGCCGGCGGCAGCTATCGTTCCTACAGCGGCCATGCCGGCGCAGGCATCAAGACGCGCATTCCGCTGCAAGATGGCGTCGCCCTCGTTCCAGCACTGCGCCTGGACTACGGCACGGTTCGCAGCAATTCCTACGGCGAGAACGGTGCCGGCGGTTTCAGCCTCAACGTCGATCCTCAGATCTATCAGGAGCTCGTGACGACGGCGCAGCTGAAAGCTATCTACGCGCTCACCGGGCAGATTCGTCTGACCAGCGATATCGGCGTCGGCTACAACGCGCTGAATCAGCCGCTGCAGATCAGCGCGGCGTTCTCGGGCGGCGGCGAGAGCTTTGTCACCCATGGCCTCGGCCTGTCGCCATGGATCTATTCGGCGGGCCTTGGTCTTGTGGCCGCCGGCAATGACCGGCTCGACCTCAGCATCCGCTACGGCATCAACGCGACATCGTCGGGTCTCGTCCAGCAGTCGGGCCACGCGGTGCTGAAGATCAGGCTGTGACGCGCCTGAGCTCGTCGTTCTATTCGCGCCCGAAATAGGCCGGCAAGCGCTGGTCGAGCCCGAACTTGAGCATCGAACGCGCCATGTCACGCAGCACATTGTTGTTCGCAGCCTCCGGCGGCGAGGCGGGGAATGCGGAGATGTCGACGTCTCCGGCGTGAGACGGCGGGCCGACGCCGGAGGTCAGCCGTGAGAGCAGCGACTTCGAGCTCATGGCAGGCTCGCGCGTCTCGAATGTCGCCCCGTCGTAGAGCTGGATATCGAGCATGATGAAGACGTGGCTGATCCGGCCAAATCCCTCGCCCCTGTTGATGACACCGACGCCGGTAACCTCGTCGTTTGTCGACGGTTCGCTGTCGGTCCGGCGCGTGATCACGAGGTAACGAGCACACCCCACCGAGCCGGCCACCTTCCTGACGATGGGCGTGAGCTTCCCGTTCTCAGCCTTGATTGGGGGCGACTGATAGAACGGATCGAATGCGCCCTTGGGGACGCCGATGCGGCGGATTCCGGCATCACCCGCGGCTGCCTTCACACGCGCGTAGACGATGTCGTCGAAGCCCCAGGGCACCGGCACTTCGGCGTACTCGTTGCCCAGGCGGGTCATGCCGTTCTTCTGCACCGTGAAGACATCGCCGAGCGCGGCGATCACCCCGATGTCGCACGGTCCGCCCTCGCGGAGGGCCGTCGCCGGCTTGGCGGCCTTGGCATTGCTGCCTGCTGGCTTCGCGGGCTTAGCATTCAGCGGTGCCGGGGCCGATTGCGCCAGGGCATTGGTGGAGGACCAGAGCATGGCAATGATGAGCGCAGCAAATCGGCGAGAGATGGT
Source organism: Bradyrhizobium sp. SZCCHNRI20481 (assembly GCF_032485055.1). Classification (NCBI taxonomy): domain Bacteria; kingdom Pseudomonadati; phylum Pseudomonadota; class Alphaproteobacteria; order Hyphomicrobiales; family Nitrobacteraceae; genus Bradyrhizobium; species Bradyrhizobium sp. SZCCHNRI20481. The sequence goes on along the minus strand of NZ_JAUEUE010000006.1, from coordinate 340,930 downwards.
CACTGGGAGAGCTCGTCGCAGGGAGGAAAAGGATCAAGCCAAGGGAGCTCGAAGGGAGCTCGTTCGAGTCGTCCGAAGTCTGCGCCCGCATCATTCGATCTTCAGATAGCTCGGCAGGTCGCGATCGAGCTTCGCCGCGACCAAGGTGCGCAGCCGCTCGCGCAGGACGGTGCTGGAGGCCGCAGCCGCGAGAGGCTCGGGGAAGTCGGCATTGTCGAGCTTGTTGAGAGGGTCTTCGGTGAGCCTCATGGTCTCGGCAAGCCTGGCGCCGGTGTCGGCCGAGAACGAGCTGATCTTCTCGTAGGACTGGCCGTCGATGAGCGTGATGTTGACGTTCGCAAACAGATGCGAGTGCCTGAGGATCGATCCGACCCCCTGATTGTAGGCGCCGATGCCTCTGAGCCTCAGGGTGGTGTTGGGAATGGTCGTCTCGAACCTGGTGACGACGAGATAGCGCGCGCAGCTCGCATTCGTCGTGACGTTGCGCACGATCGCGGTCAGGCTCTCCTTCGGATCGGGCAGGAAGCGCGATGTCGGGTGGTAGTAGACCTCGAACGCGCCTTTCGGATAGCCGATCCTGTGCACGGTCGGGTCGCCGCCGGTGGCCGCGCGCACGCGCGCCATGGCGAGGTCGTCCAGTCCCCATCCCGGCAACGTGACTTCGTCCTCTTCGGTTTCAAACACGGTGAGACCGAACTTGCTGACGGCGAGCTGGTCGCCAAGTGCGGAAATGACGCCAAGACGGCACGGACCACTTTCGATGGCGCCTGGTTTCGCCATCGCCTTTGTCTTTCCGGAGGGTTTCTTGGCCGCGGGCGCGGCCTTGGGCGCCGTTGTTGACGGAGCCTGGGCCCAAGCCCCGGTTGCGAAGGCAGCGGCGAGGGCGACGAGCGCAAGGCGGCGGATCGACAGGTGCGGAACGGACATGGGTACGGTTCGAGAATGCGAGGTCGTCGCGAACTCGAACTTAGTTCGCCTGCGAAGGCGCACGCAATGGTTTCCGGTCGCCACGCGTAAGATTTGCGCTTGCACGCCCTGCGATCAGGAGCCCGCCGCCTGACCGTCACGCTTCCATCGATAATATTTCATGATCCGGCCGTGCAGCGGGTCGGCTTCCTCCTTTTCCAGCACGAAGCCCTCGCGCTCATACCAGCGCCAAGCCTTGTCATTGCCCTTTGCGCAGCGCAGCCACACTTCGTCCGGCAGCAGCTCGCGGGTGAAGGTGAGCAGCCGGCGGCCGAGCGAGCGGCCCTGATGGGACGGGGCGATCATCAGCTGGTCGAGATAGAGCGCGGGGACGTTGATCGCGAGCATCGCGGCGAGGCGGCCGCCGTCGTCGGCGACATACAGGCTCCAGCCGCCAGCAATTTCACGCGGCACGCGCTCCCTGAGGAGCGCGAGCAGCCTCTCGCTCGGGGTCTCCAATCCGGTCGAGCACCAGCTCTCCATCCAGAGCCTGGCGACGGCGTCGTATTCGTCCGGGCGGGCAGGGCGGATGATAGGATGGAGCATGTGTGGTGACCTGAAGCGAGGTGACGGCTTGGCCTCTGCATCCGCAGCCGTGACCTGGGACGCGTGAGGGTGCGCGACCAATAGGACAACAAAAAAGGGCGGCCTGAAAGCCGCCCTTTGTATTTCATTCGAAGGGTGCGCCGGCTTTACTCGCCGGCAGCTTCGCGCGCCTCGGCGGGCGCGTCCTTCTGCTTGGCCTCGAGATCCTCGCCAGTGGTCTGGTCGACCGCCTTCATCGACAGCCTGGTCTTGCCGCGGTCGTCGAAGCCGAGCAGCTTGACCTTGACCTTGTCGCCTTCCTTGACGACGTCGGAGGTCTTCTGCACGCGCTTGTCGGCGAGCTGCGAGATGTGCACGAGGCCGTCGCGGGTGCCGAAGAAGTTCACGAAGGCACCGAACTCCATCACCTTGACGACGGTGCCGTCATAGACCTGGCCGACCTCCGGGTCGGAGGCGATCGACTTGATCCACTTGATGGCGGCCTTCATCGCCTCGCCGTCGTTGGAGGCGACCTTGACGGTGCCGTCGTCCTCGATGTTGACCTTGGCGCCGGTCTTCTCGACGATCTCGCGGATCACCTTGCCGCCGGTGCCGATCACTTCGCGGATCTTGTCGGTCGGGATCTTGAAGGTCTCGATGCGCGGCGCGTATTCGCCGAGCTCGGCGCGCGCGGCGGTCAGCGCCTTGGACATCTCGCCCAGGATGTGGATGCGGCCGTCGCGGGCCTGGCCCAGCGCAACCCGCATGATCTCCTCGGTGATGCCCTCGATCTTGATATCCATCTGCAGCGAGGTGATGCCGCTCTCGGTGCCCGCGACCTTGAAGTCCATGTCGCCGAGATGGTCCTCGTCGCCGAGGATGTCGGAGAGAACCGCATAGCGGCTGCCTTCGAGGATCAGGCCCATCGCGATGCCCGCGGTAGGCCGCTTCAGCGGCACACCGGCATCCATCAGCGCCAGCGACGAGCCGCAGACGGTGGCCATCGACGACGAGCCATTCGACTCCGTCACCTCCGACACCACGCGCGTGGTGTAGGGGAACTCGTGGTGCGGCGGCAGCACCGGGTGGATGGCGCGCCAGGCGAGCTTGCCGTGGCCGATCTCGCGACGCTTGGTGCCGCCGAGACGGCCGGTCTCACCGACGGAGTAGGGAGGGAAGTTGTAGTGCAGCAGGAACGTCTCTTTGTACGTTCCCGACAGCGCGTCGATGTACTGCTCGTCCTCGCCGGTGCCGAGCGTGGTCACGACCAGCGCCTGGGTCTCACCGCGGGTGAACAGCGCCGAGCCGTGGGCGCGCGGCAGCACGCCGACTTCGCAGACGATGTTGCGCACGGTCTTGGCGTCGCGGCCGTCGATGCGCTTGCCGGTGTCCAGGATGTTCCAGCGAACGATCTTGGCTTCCAGCTCCTTGAACACGCCGGAGAGGCGGAGCTTGTCGTATTTCGGCTCCTGCCCTTCCGGGAAGAAGTGCGCCATCACCTTTTCCTTGACGGCGCCGACGGCGGCGTAGCGCTCCTGCTTCACGGGAATCGCATAGGCCTTGCGCAGGTCCTGCTCGGCGATCCCAAGCATCTCCTTCTCGATCGCGCCGTTATCGATGATCGCGACGTCGCGCGGCTCCTTGGCGGCCTTCTCGGCGAGCTCGATGATCGCATTGATCACCGGCTGGAAGTGACGGTGACCGAACATCACCGCGCCGAGCATGATGTCCTCGTTGAGCTCCTTGGCCTCCGATTCCACCATCAGCACCGCGTCGGAGGTGCCGGCGACGACCAGGTCGAGCTGGGTGTCGGCCATCTCGTCGAGGGTGGGATTGAGGATGTATTCGTCATTGGCGAAGCCGACGCGAGCGGCGCCGATCGGGCCCTTGAACGGCACGCCCGACAGCGTCAGCGCGGCCGACGCGCCGACCAGCGCCACGATGTCCGGATCGTTCTCCATGTCGTGCGACAGCACGGTCACGATGACCTGGGTCTCGTTGCGCCAGGCGTCGACGAACAGCGGGCGGATCGGGCGGTCGATCAGGCGGGAGACCAGCGTCTCCTTCTCGGTCGGACGGCCCTCGCGCTTGAAATAGCCGCCGGGAATGCGCCCCGCAGCGTAGGTCTTTTCCTGGTAGTCGACCGTCAGCGGCAGGAAGTCGACGCCTTCGCGCGGCGCCTTGGCGGCGACGACGGTGGCGAGCACGACGGTCTCGCCATAAGTGGCGACGACGGCGCCGTCGGCCTGGCGGGCGATCTTGCCGGTTTCAAGCTTGAGCGGACGCCCGCCCCAGTCGATCTCGACGGAATGCTTGGTAAACATGGGTATCTTCTTTCATGAGATGATCGAAGGCGGACCCCGCAGAAACAAAAAAACCATGCGCAAGATTGCAGGGCGCTGGATTGCGATCAGCGCCCTGCGATCCTGCCATGGTTTTCTTATTTCGGATGGCGTCCATCCTTCTCGTAAGTAACGGGCACCTTGCCCGTCACGCCCAGCGGCCGGATTGCTGCTGAGGCGTACTGCACGGTCCGGGCAGGATCAGTCGAAGAGCGCATCTGCCTCTTTCCAGATCCAGCCAGACCGCATGATCCCGGATTCGCGAACGCCGCGATCGAAGCGGCGTCCTCGGCATCATGCCATCAACGCGCGCAACACCGCGCGCGCTCATTCCCAGTCGAAGCTCAACGGCGAATGTTGTGCTTCTCGAGCAGCGCCTTGTAGCGCGCCTCGTCGTTCTTCTTCAGATAGTCCAGCAGCGAACGGCGGGTCGAGACCAGCTTCAGGAGGCCGCGGCGGGAGTGGTTGTCCTTGCCATGGGTCTTGAAGTGGCTGGTCAGGTTGTTGATGCGTTCCGAGAGGATCGCAACCTGCACCTCGGGAGAACCGGTATCACCGGCCTTGGTGGCATTCGCCTTGATGATTTCCGCCTTGCGCTCTGCGGTCACCGACATCGTCAGTCTCTTTCGTTGCGACCGGAGCTGGCAGTCAGTCCGGTCAGGTTGAACACGCGCTTGGGGATGAGTTCGCCATTGCCAATTTCGGCAAGCGCCAGAAGGCGGCCTGCGACCGTGACATAGACTGTGCCGCTACTATTGGGCGCATCCCGTCCGCGCAACAAGACGGCCTGGCCCCTGTGGAGCCTTGCCGCATCAGCCCGAGTGACGGCCAGTGCCGGGATGTCGTCCAGCGCGGTCTCAACGGGCAAGAGTGCGTCGGCGAGGCTTCCCTCACCGGACGCGGCTCTATTGCACAAAGCCTCCAACTGTTCCAGCGGAATCATGTCGTTCTCGGTAAACGGACCCACCAGGGTCCGCCGGAGCGCGCTGATATGGCCGTAACAGCCGAGGATTCGGCCCATGTCGCGGGCCAGCGCCCGGACATAGGTTCCCTTGCCGCATTCCGCCTCGAACACCGAATGGTCCGGGTCGGGCTGGTCGACGAGGGTCAGTTCATGGATCTCGACCGGGCGCGGCTGGAGCTCGACGACCTCGCCGTCGCGGGCGAGATCATAGGCGCGCTCGCCCTGGACCTTGATCGCGGAATAGCGCGGCGGCGTCTGCTCGATCCGGCCGGTAAATTGCGGCAGCAGCGCCCGGATCGCCGCGGCATCCGGCCGGCTCTGGCTGGTCTCGACGACCCGTCCTTCGGTGTCATCGGTATCGCGCTCCTCGCCCCAGGTCACGGTGAAGCGGTAGCGCTTGCGGCCGTCCATCACGAACGGAACTGTCTTGGTGGCTTCGCCGAGCGCGATCGGCAGGCCGCCGGAGGCGAGCGGATCGAGCGTGCCGGCATGGCCGGCGCGCTTGGCCTGGAACAGGCGCTTCACCACCGCCACGGCCTGGGTCGAGGTCATGCCGATCGGCTTGTCGAGCACGACCCAGCCATGGACGTCGCGGCGATCGCGGCGTGGCTGGTTGCCCTGACCGTTTCCTTGGCGCTGCTTGTTGCGCGGATCGTTGTTGTCGCGCGGCGGGCGTCCGTCGGCAGAATGGATCGTCTTGGCGGCGGTCGGTTCGGCGCTCGGCGCGTCGACAGTGCCGGTTTCGGGGGGAATGGTCATCAGCTCTCTTCCGAATCCGAATTGAGGTCTCTCTGCACCGCGGGTGTTCGCAGTAATTTCTCGATCCGTTCCGCTTCGTCGAATCGCTCGTCGACGCGGAAGCGGATGTCAGGTGCAAATTTCAGGTTAACGCGCCGCGCGATGTCGCCGCGCAGGAACTTCTTGTTGCGCTCCAGCGCAGCGAGCACGACGTCCGTATCCTGTCCGCCGAGCGGCATGATGTAGATCGTGGCGAGCTTCAGGTCGGGCGACATGCGGACTTCGGGCACCGTAATGATGTGTCCCTCCAGGTCCGGGTCGTGCACGTCACCGTGGCTGAGAATGTCGGCGACAGCGTGACGCACGGTCTCGGCCACGCGCAACTGACGCTGCGAGCCGCCGGAAGCGGCGCTTCCCCTCTGGTGATGGCGAGGCATTTTTCAAAAATCCAATGGATCGTCGCCCGGCGTGAGCACGGGCGAGAGGATCATTCTGATTGAGTTCAACGACGCTTCGTTAAGTTCAAGGGACGCAGCGATTCCGCATGCGCACGGAATCGCTGCTCACTCGAATTGCAGCGCGCTCTGTAGGATTCGGACTTACAGCGAGCGCTGGATGGTCTCCACGCGATAACACTCGATGACGTCGCCGACACGCATGTCGCCGTAGCTCTCGAAGGCCATGCCGCATTCCTGGCCGGCCTGCACTTCCTTCACTTCGTCCTTGAAGCGCTTCAGGGTCGACAGCTTGCCCTCGTGAACCACGACGTTGTCGCGGATCAGGCGGACATTGGCGCCGCGCTCCACGGTGCCGTCGGTGACGCGGCAGCCGGCGACCTTGCCGACCTTGGAGATGTTGAACACCTCCAGGATCTGCGCATTGCCGAGCATGGTTTCCCGAAGCGTGGGGGCCAGGAGACCGCTCATCGCCTTCTTCACGTCATCCACGAGGTCGTAGATGATGTTGTAGTAGCGGATCTCGATGCCGTTGCGCTTGGCGAGCGCGGCCGCTTCCTTGTTGGCTCGTACCGAGAAGCCGATGATCGCGGCGTTGAAGCCTTCGGCCAGCGTCACGTCGGACTCGCTGATGCCGCCGACGCCGGCATGCAGGATGCGGGCGGCGACCTCCTCGGTGCCGAGCTTCTCCAGCGAGCCGAGAATGGCTTCCAGCGAGCCCTGCACGTCGGCCTTGATGACCAGCGGGAATTCCTTGCGGCCCGCAGTCTTCAATTGCGACATCATCTGTTCGAGCGAACCGCGCATGCCGGAGATCGAGGCTGCCGCGTTCTCGCGCTTCTGGTGCGCGCGATAGCTGGTGACCTGGCGGGCACGGGCTTCGTTCTCGACGACGGCGAGACGATCGCCGGCTTCCGGCGGACCGTTGAAGCCGAGCACCTCGACCGGCACCGACGGGCCTGCCTCCTGCAATGTCTCACCCTGATCCGAGATCAGCGCGCGGACGCGGCCCATCTCGGCGCCGGCGACGATGATGTCGCCGACCCGCAACGTGCCGCGCTGGACCAGCACGGTGGCGACCGGGCCGCGGCCACGATCGAGCTTGGCTTCGATCACGGTGCCTTCGGCCGGGCGATCCGAATTGGTCTTGAGGTCGAGAATGTCGGCCTGCAGCGCGATCATCTCGAGCAGACGATCGAGGTTGGTCTTGTTCTTGGCGGACACCTCGACGTCGACGACCTCGCCGCCGAGCGATTCGACCTGCACCTCGTGCTGGAGCAACTCGGTGCGGACGCGCTCGGGACGGGCGTCGGGCTTGTCGATCTTGTTGATCGCGACGATCATCGGCACCTTCGCCGCCTTGGCGTGGTTGATGGCCTCGATCGTCTGCGGCATCACGCCGTCATCGGCCGCGACCACCAGCACCACGATGTCGGTGACCTTGGCGCCGCGGGCGCGCATCGCGGTGAACGCGGCGTGGCCGGGCGTGTCGATGAAGGTGATCTTCTTGCCGGAATCCGGCGCGGTCACCTGATAGGCGCCGATGTGCTGGGTGATGCCGCCGGCTTCGCCCGAGACCACGTTGGCGTGACGCAGCGCGTCGAGCAGCGAGGTCTTGCCGTGGTCGACGTGGCCCATCACGGTCACGACCGGCGAGCGCGGCTCGGTGTCGGTCGAATCGTCGACGACGTCGAACAAACCCTCTTCGACGTCGGACGCCGCGACGCGCTTGACGCTGTGGCCGAGCTCCTCGGCGATCAGCTGCGCGGTGTCGGCATCGATCACGTCGGTGATCTTGTGCATCGCGCCCTGGCGCATCAGCAGACGGATCACGTCGACCGCGCGCTCCGACATGCGGTTCGCCAGCTCCTGGATGGTGATGGCTTCCGGAATCGTCACCTCGCGGACGAGCTTCTCCTTCTGCTCGTTGGCGGCATGGCCCTTCAGGCGCTGCGTGCGGCGGCGGAACGAGGCGATCGAGCGCTCGCGCACATCGTCGGCCGTCAGTGCCGTGACCACCGTCAGGCGGCCGCGCTGCTTCTGCGGACCCGGCTTGTGCGTGGTCTTCGGCGGCGGCGCGGGACGTGCGGCTCCGCCGGGACCCCTGCGGATCTGGCGCGGACCCTCATCCTCGTCCGGACCGGCGGCAACTGCCGCCGGCGCGCGGCCGAGCGGACCGCCGGCGGCAGGACGGGCGCCGGCCGGGCGTGCGCCCGCCGGCTGAGCGCCGCCGGGCCGCGAGCTCGGACCACCAATCTGCTGCGGCCGGCTGCCCGGTGCGCCGACGGGCCTGCCGGGGGCGGGCGTCGAGCGGGCCGGTGCGGTCGCGGCGGGCTGCGGCGCGGATGTCGCCGGACGGGGCGCCTCGCCTTCGCCGAACCGCTTCTTGGCCTCGAGCTCGGCCTTGCGTTTGGCTTCCTCTTCGTGGCGGTGCCGCTCTTCCTCGGCCTTGCGGCGCGCCTCGGCAGCCTCACGCTCGGCGCGTTCGGCGGCTTCGCGCTCGGCACGGCGGCGCGCTTCCTCTTCGGCCTGGCGGCGTTCCTCGATGTCGCGCACGCGGGCATCGGCCAACGCGCTGGCGCGGGCCGACCGCTCGTCCTCCGTCAGGGTGCGCAACACGACCCCGGACCCGCCGCGCTGCGACGAGCCGGATGGGCGCGGTCCGGATGAGCGCGGCGATGGCGGGGGCGGCGGCGCCTTGGCGACGGTCGGCTCCGGCGCATGCGGAGCATCGGGCCCCCCATCGCCGACGCGGCGCTTGCCGCGCTTCTCGACCACCACCTGCTTGCTCCGGCCATGTGGGAAGCTCTGGCGTACCGTGCCGGTCTCGACGCGCGGCTTCAGCGTCAAGGTCTTGCTCGGGACACTCAGTTTCTTGTCGCCCGGAGTGTTGTTGTCGGCCATTCAGTCGTCCTAATCTCGTTACCAGCGTGCGGGCTACCGCACCGTCTCATTCGTGCAATCGTCGCGATGTCTTCGTAGCTATGGCTTCAAAGTGCTATGTCTTCGAAGTCGAAGCAGATTTCGTGGCCGCGGTTCCGGCAATCTTGTCAGCGTCGGCCGACCGGTATCGGACCAGTGTCTGGCTGCGCGACAGGAATGTCCTGCTCGCCGGGCCTGCGAGCACGGCAGCATGTATCACATTTGAGCGCCCAAGTGCCAAATCCAATTCTGCCGAAGTGAGACAGCAGATGATCGGAATTGTCGGGGCTTGACCCTGGTCCCCGTCGTTCGGCCGCACCAGAGCGTCGAGCTTGCGGATCCCGTCGGCTGCGCCATCCGCGGCATGGACGAGGGCAGCCAATGTCGACCGCGATTGCCGCTGCGACAGCGCCGCTTCCACCTTGGAGAAACCGGAGACGACCTGGCCGGCCTTGGCGGCAATCCCCAGCGCTTCGATCGCGCTGCGGGCCAGCAAGGCTTCCAGGTCTTCGGCAAGGGTCGGCGGGACGCGGACGTTGGTCTTGAAGCCTCGGCTGAAATGGTGACGCCGCACCGCCTCCGCAACCGCCTGGCGCGAGGCGGTGATCCACAATCCCCGACCGGGCAGCTTGCGCTTGATGTCGGGCACGACCTCGCCCGACGGGCCGACGACGAAGCGGATCAGCTCGCCGATCGGCCGCACGTCGCGGCTGACCGCGCACATGCGCATGGTCGCGGACTTCTCGGTCCGCGGTCCATTGTCGAGCTCGGGGTCGGCCAAAGCGAGCATGCGGTGATGCGGCTCCTCATCTCAAGCGAGCTGGGTCAGGGTGGGGGTCATCGTGCCGTCCATGGGGCGAGCCAAACGGGTCAGGCGGGCTGTCCTTCGGTCGCTTCTTCCTCATTCTCGGCTTCCGCTTCGGTCTTGGCGAGGTCGGCCTCACTGATCCAGCCGGCCTTGACGCGGGCCTGCATCACCATGGCTTCGGCGTCGTCGCGGGAGACATCGAGACCATCGAGAATGCCGGGGAATTTGGTGGCTTCGCCGCCCTCCTTGCGCTCCGTCCAGCCGACCAGATCGTCGGTGGCGCAGCCCGCGAGATCCTCGACCGTCTTGATGTCGTTCTCGCCGAACTTGACCAGCATCTTGGTGGTCACGCCGGGCACATCCTTCACCGCGTCCTCGACGCCGAGCTCCTTGCGCCTGGCCTCGAGCTCGGCTTCCTGCTGCTCGAGGAATTCGCGGGCGCGGGTCTGCAGCTCGGTCGCGGTCTCCTCGTCGAAGCCCTCGATGCCGGCGAGATCCTTGAGGTCGACCAAAGCGAGCTCCTCGACCGAGGTGAAGCCTTCGGACGCCAGCAGCTGGCCGACGACCTCGTCGACGTTCAGCGATTCCATGAATACGCGGGTGGAATTCTCGAAGTCGGCCTGACGGCGCTCCGATTCCTCCTGCTCGGTCAGAATGTCGATGTCCCAGCCGGTCAGCTGCGAGGCGAGGCGGACGTTCTGGCCGCGGCGGCCGATGGCGAGCGAGAGCTGGTTGTTGGTGTCGGGCACCACGACCTCGATGCGCTCGCGGTCCTCGTCGATGACGACCTTGGCGACTTCAGCCGGCGCCAGCGCGTTGACCACGAAGGTCGCGATGTCGGGCGACCACGGGATGATGTCGATCTTCTCGCCCTGCAGCTCGTTCACCACGGCCTGCACGCGCGAGCCGCGCATGCCGACGCAGGCGCCGACCGGATCGACCGAGGAATCGCGCGACACGACGCCGATCTTGGCGCGCGAGCCGGGGTCGCGAGCGACCGCCTTGATCTCGACGATGCCGTCATAGATTTCCGGCACTTCCTGCGCGAAGAGCTTGGCCATGAACTGCGGATGGGTGCGCGACAGGAAGATCTGCGGGCCGCGGGTCTCGCGGCGGACGTCGAACACATAGGCGCGGACGCGGTCGCCGTTGCGGAACACCTCGCGCGGCAACATCTCGTCGCGGCGGATGATGGCCTCGCCGCGGCCGAGGTCGAGGATCACGCTGCCATATTCGACACGCTTGACGACGCCGTTGACGATGTCGCCGATGCGGTCCTTGAACTCCTGATACTGCCGGTCGCGCTCGGCCTCGCGCACCTTCTGCACGATGACCTGCTTGGCCGACTGCGCGGCGATGCGGCCATATTCCAGTGGCGGCAGGGTGTCGGCGATGGTGTCGCCGATCTGCGCGCCCGGATTGGCGCGGCGGGCATCATCCAGCGAGATCTGGTTGGAGGGGTTCTCGACCTTCTCGACCACCAGCATGTGGCGCGACAGCCGCAGCTCACCCTTCTTCGGATCGATCTCGGCGTGAACGTCGGTCTCGCTGCCATAACGAGCGCGGGCGGCCTTGGCGATCGCGTCTTCCATGGCAGCGATCACGATGCCGCGGTCGATCGACTTCTCGCGTGCGACGGCGTCGGCGATCTGCAGCAGTTCCAACCGGTTGGCGCTGACGGCCATGGCTCAAATCTCCTCTAATCAGGATCGATCTCGCCTCTGCGCGCGCGGTCGGCGGCGAGGCGATGTTTCTTGGTGTTGGTCGGCAGCGGCTTCTTGACCGGCTGCTTGTCCTTCGATTTCGGTTTTGGCTTGGCCTGGGCCGCCGGCTTGGCGTGCGGCGCCAACGGTGGCGCCAGCCCGAGGTCGCGCTTCTTCTCGCGCTCGGCGGCCTTGCCGCGGCGCATGGATTCGGCGATCAGCTCGTCGGTCAGCACCAGCTTGGCGTCGCCGATGTCGGCCATCGGCAGCACGACGTCCGGCTCCTGGTCCTTGGCCACGTCGTCGCGGATGATGCGCACGCCATCGCCTTCGACGCCGGCGATGATGCCGCGGAAGCGTTTGCGGTTCTGATGTGCCACCGCCATCTCGATCTTGACCAGATGACCGGCGTGGCGGGCGAAATCGGAACGGCGGACCAGCGGCCGGTCGATGCCCGGCGAGGAGATCTCGAGCCGGTAGGCGCGGTCGATCGGGTCGGCGATGTCGAGCACCGGCGACAGCGCCCGCGACACCGCCTCGCAATCCTCGATCTGCATCGTGCCGTCGGGACGCTCGGCCATCACCTGGACCGTGCAACCGCCCTCGCCCGAAATGCGGATACGCACCAGGCGGTACCCCATTCCCTGCAGCACCGGGTCGGCCACCGCCGCCACGCGCGCCGCAACCCCCGGCTCGACGACGAGACGGGGCTCGGTCAGGAGGTCGGTGTCAGCGGCTGCGAACGTAGGTTCCGTCATCGAGGCGTCGATCGCGTGTCTTGCTTGGTTGGGCCGTGGGGCCTCTTCGATCGCGCTCACCGGACCGATCCCGCCCGTGGCGGAGCGATCCAGGTAACAAAAAAGAGCGGGTCCGGAAGGGCCCACCCTCACTACGCGATCGTATATGAGATGATGTTTGATGGCGCTCATATAGCCGCTTTGCCGCCAGACGGCAAGGGTCGTGTCGGCTCAAACGGGACCTGGAACTGGGAATTCATTCCGCGCCGAGACCGCGGATCGGATCGTTTTCCCCGACCGGCAACGGCTGAATGCCGCAGGGTCTAACCCTTCATTCACCAAGATCGCTTAAAAATAAGCTGAGTTCGCGCTTTTCGCCCCGTCGTCATGCCGCAAGGAGCGGAGCGCACGGAAACGTGTCGTGTTGCGTATCGAGTAGACGTCATGACCCCCGCTACCGCGCTGATCCCCGGCCTCGGCGGGATCGTCAGGCATGGCAATGCTGAACGCGGCCTTGAGGCCACGCGCCGCATCGCCGACCTGTTCTTCGAGGATGCGACGAAGCTGCGTCCCGAGCACATCAATCTGTTCGACGGTCTCCTGATCGATCTGGTCCCGTTCGCGGATCTGCCGACGCGGATCGATCTGGCGGAGCGGTTGTCGCAGCTCCTCAAGGCGCCCCGTGCCGTCGTCAGCCGGCTGGCGCGCGACGACGAGGTTGCGGTGGCGGGTCCGCTGTTGCGCCGTTCGCTCGTGCTCGACGATCCCGTGCTCATCGCTATTGCGCGCGACAAGAGCCAGGGTCATCTGCTCGCGATGGCGGAGCGGTCGCGCCTGTCGGCTGATATGACGGACGTGCTGGTGCGCCGTGGTGATCGCGACGTGGTGCGGCGGACCGCTGCCAATGATGGCGCAGCGTTTTCCCCGCGCGGCTACGCCGCGCTGATCCACCGCGCGAGTTCCGACGGCGTGCTGACCCTCACGGTCGGTCGGCGCGACGATGTTTCCGACGATCATCTGAAACAACTGCTGGCCGGCTCGCTCGATGTCGTCAGGCGGCGGCTGTTCGATGTCGTGCGGCCGGACAAGCAGGCGAGGATCAAGCAGGCTCTCGCCGAGCTTGCCGATGCGGCGCGCGCAACGAACAGCACGCGCAATTTCGTGCCCGCGCAGCGGACCATCCTGTCGCTGTATGAAGCCGACGCCTTGGACCAGTCGGCGCTGTTCCGCTTCGCATCCGAGCACAAATACGAAGAGGTCATCGCGGCGCTCGCCGCAATGACCGGACTTAAGATCGCGACGCTCGACCGGCTGGTGTCGGGCGATCGTCACGATCCGCTTCTGATCCTGGGGCGCACGATCGGGCTCGACTGGCGCACCGTGCATGCACTGATCCTGCTGCGCCTCGGACCGAAACGCGTGCCGGCGCAGCGCGACATCGATGCGATCAGGGTCAACTACGCGCGCCTGCTGCCATCGACCGCCGAGCGTATCGTCGCGTTCTGGAAGACACGACATTGAACGACGTCGCCGGCATAGAGGTCAGCGCCGGCGGAAGATCAGATAGCTGGCGACGCGGCCTTCGCGCGTCGCCTTCCGTCCGTAGCGCGTCATGGTGTAGCCCGGCCAGGGCAGGCGCCAGTCGTCGGCGCGCTCGGCCGTCCAGGCGAAGTCGGGCGAACGCAGCAGATGCCACAGCGTCCAGGCGCAATAGTCGGCGATGTCGCTGACGAAGCGGAACTCGCCGCCGGGCTTCAGGACGCGCGCCATCGCGGCGACCGTTGCATCCTGCACGAAACGCCGCTTCCAGTGCCGCCGCTTCGGCCAGGGATCGGGATGGATCAGGTCGATCCGCTGCAGCGACTGCGGCGGCAGCCAGGCCAGCAGCTCGGCGGCATCGCCCGCCAGCAGCCTGATATTGCCGATGTTGTCGGCCTCGATGGCCGACAGGATCTTGGCCATGCCGTTGACATAGGGCTCGCAGCCGATGAAGCCGGTGGTCGGAAACGCCTTTGCTTCGGCGGCAAGATGCTCGCCGCCGCCAAACCCGATTTCCAGCCGCAGCGCGTCGACCGGCGGATGGTACAGCGTGGGCAGCACGGCTTCCGCGGGCGCGGCGAGATCGAGCGCGAGGTGTGGCAGCAGGTTGTCGACCAGGCCGGCCTGATGCGCCCGCAGCTTGTGGCCCTTGCGCCGGCCGAAGAACGAGCCCTGACCATGCAAGGCCTCGGTGCTGGCGTGATCGTCGTCGACAGGCATGTTGATCGCGGCGCTCATCGCAGGGTTTGATAGAGACGGTAGAGCAGCCTTGTCCGCGGCTCGATCGAGGAGATGTACATCTGCTCGTAATGCGTATGCGCGCCCTTGCCGTCGACGCCGAGCCCATCGAGCGTCGCCGTGAATGGTGCGGTGAAATTGCCGTCGGAACCGCCGCCCGTGTGAGTGTCGACGAGCTCGAATCCGATCTCTTCGGCCAGTGATTTCGCATGCTCGAACAAGGCCGCGCCGGCGTTGCCCTTGACGTAAGGCGGCCGGTTCACCTCGCCGCTGACTTCAACCGTGACGCCATCGCTGCGCGAGGTCAGCCCCAGGATCTTGGGCAGGATTTCCTCTGCATCGGCTGGCGTCGGTAGCCGCGCATCCACCTCCGCATGGGCTTCCTCTGCGATGACGTTGGGACGTGTGCCACCGCGCACCACGCCGACATTCACGGTAATGCCGCGCGCGGGGTCGTTGAGCGCTTCGAGCGCATGGATGACGTTGGCGAGTTCGCGGATCGCACTGCGTCCATCCTGTGGACGCGCGCCGGCATGCGCGGGCACGCCGCGGATGGCCACGTCGAACCGCGCCACGCCCTTGCGCCCGGTCACGATCTTGCCGCCGTCACGCGCCGGCTCGGTGACGAGGACGTATTTGGCCTTGCGGCCCTCCTCCTCGATCAGCGCGCGCGAGGTCGGGCTGCCGATCTCTTCATCCGAGACGAACAAATGAGTAATGCCGAGCGGCGATTTTTCACCGCCTGCGCAGAGCTGACGAAAGGCGTGAAAGGCGAGATACGCGCCGCCCTTCATGTCGTAGATCCCCGGACCGTACGCGACGTCACCGTCGACCGAAAACGGCAGCCGCGCGATGAACCCGATCGGGTGCACCGTATCGAGATGGCTGAGGACCAGAATTCCGGGCTCGGCCTGTCCCCATGACGAGCGCGCGATGAGATGGTCGCCGCAGCCGTCGCGTCCGGCGATCCGTTCGATCGTGGCATCAAGCCCGCGATAGCCATCCGCGACAAGGGAAGCCAGCTTGTTGACCTGATCAGGCGCCTCGGTTGGGGTCTCGATCTCGACCCATTGGCGGATGCCTTCGAGAATTGTGCGACTATCGAACGGGCTGCTGCTGGTGGTCATAGCTGTAAATCGTTCTCGATGGTTACGAAGTGGTAGCAGGCGGTGGACGCGCTGGCGCGTCGCAGGGCGGGTTGGCGGCTGGGACGCCGGAGTTCCAGGCCACATGTGCATAAAACGATTTAGAGCGCGATAGCGTTTCCCGAAGGGGAGCCATCGCGCTCTATTGGTCGCAATCGAAGTTGTCTATCGGCCCATTCGTCCTGCGAAGCGTTGCATGCCCAGCGCGACGCTCGCAAAACGCGTTCTGCTAATGGCCCCCCGAGGCGCTGACATTCATATGAGAGGAAATCGCGATAGGAATGTCAGCGCCGGCGCATCAGCTAGCCTTCTTCCGGAGCTTCGCGATCAGCGATCTGCTCGACCAGGTCGACGATGCTGCGACGAAGCTTTGAATCGTGGATCCGCGTGAATGCGCGGGTCAACGCCAGTCCTTCTGAGGTTGCCAGGAAATCAGACACATAGGCGGGCGAAGCGCCTTCGCCGAAAGCTTCACCGTTGGTCCCGCCACTCGGGACCCCTTCGAACAGGAAGGAGACCGGGACCTGCAGAACCTCCGAGATCTGCTGAATCCGGCTGGCGCCGACTCGATTGGTGCCTTTTTCGTACTTCTGTATCTGCTGGAACGTGAGTCCGAGAGCCTCACCAAGTTTTTCCTGGCTCATGCCCAACATGATACGGCGCATCCGCACCCGGCTGCCGACATGCTTGTCAACAGGGTTGGGCGCTTTCGTCGACATCTCTCAACTCCTTAGAATGGGCCTCGGAACGAGGCGGTCGCAGTATGCCTCAGGCGCTCACACCGTCAATTTCTGTTCGCATGCGTACTAACGAAGACGGCCGAGCAACGATCTGGACGGCTCATGCTGCCGCGCGAGAATGCGAATTGCAGCAGCTATCTGTCAACACTTGGGGTTTTGCTTGTCAAAAAAAATCTTACGGAGCCGGAAAGAATCGAGATCTTGCTGTCGTCAGGGAAGCTTTTGAGCAACACGTCTGCGAACGACGGTGCTCAGGGCGATCACTAACAGAATCGCAACCGGAATGTCGCCGAGCTTTGCATAGACTGTCGGCTGCAACGCAACAGGCAGCGCGGAATCCAGCACGCCCTCTGCACCGAGTGGCAATTGCTTAACGATACGGCCGACGGGATCGATCACTGCAGAGATGCCGGTGTTCGCAGATCGAACTAATGGAAGTCCTTGCTCGATCGCGCGCCACTGCGCCTGCTGCAGATGCTGATGAGGACCGGTCGAAATGCCGAACCATCCGTCGTTGGTCAAGTTGACGATCCAGCCCGGGCGTTCTTCGCTCGGCACGCTGTCACTCGGAAAGATCGCCTCGTAGCAGATCAAAGGAAGAACACGCGGAGCGTGTGGCACGTCCAGATTGCGTCGCGCCGTGCCCGGGATGAAACCGCCCTGCACCCGCGTCAGCTGCTCGAGCCCGATCCGCTCCAGCAGAGTCTGGAACGGCAGGAACTCGCCGAACGGGACCAGATGGAGCTTGTCGTAGACCGACAGCACGGTGCCGTCGTGGTCGATCACGTAGATCGAATTGTAGGCCCGGGTGATGGGAACGTTCCGAGGCACGTCGGGGGCGCGGACCGAACCGGTGATCAGCACCGCGCCCGGCGACAGCAGGTCGGCGATCTGGCCCATCGCGTCCGCCTCGCGGGTCAGGAAGAACGGGAACGCCGATTCCGGCCAGATCAGGACATTGGTGTCGCGGACACCGGTGGCTGTCGGACCGGAGGCGCGATCCGACAGCGCCAGATAGCGGCGCATGACGTCGGCCTTGGCGCCATAGTTGAATTTGACGTCCTGCTGCAGGTTCGGCTGCATGATCCGCAGCTTGAGGTCGGCGACGAAGGCGGTCGGATGCAGGCCGATCCGGATGACGCCGAACACGCCCATCACCACCAGCAAGGCGGCCGCCGCGGCCGGCGCCCGCCAGCGCTCGCGCCAGGTCTTGCCGTCGATCAGCACCGCAGGGCTGGCAAAGATCGCGATCGCCAGGAACGTCATGCCCCAGATCCCGATCAGCGATGTCGCCTGCGCCAGCGCGAGCGGCTGCGACAGGGCATAGCCGAACGTGTTCCAGGGGAAGCCGGTCAGCGCGTGGCCGCGGAGCCATTCGCTCGCGGTCAGGCAGACGGCGAGCGCCAGGATACGGGTTGCACCACGCGTCCAGATCAACCGCGCCAATGCGAAGCCCAGTGCCGGAAACAGCGCGAGATAGGCCGGCAGGCCCAGCACGGCGAACGGCATCAGCCAGGCGAAGGTGTCGGCATCGACCAGGAACGCGTTGCCGATCCAGTACAGGCCGGGCACGAAATAGCCCATGCCGAAGCAGAAGCCAGTGAAGGCGGCAGCCGGGATGCCGCGCCGCCGTCCCGCCGCCGCACCATCGATCAGCCAGACCAGCACCGGGAAGGTGATCGCAAGCACCGGCCAGGCGTTGAACGGAGCCATCGCAAGCGAGGAGAGCGCGCCGGCGGCGAGCGCGATCCCCGCGCGCTTCCAGCCCCAGGCCAGGACAACGCCGATGGCGAGGCCGCGAATCGTCGATGGGCGGATCACTGTGAGCTGGCTCCGTCGCCGCGTGGCGGGCTGCTATCGTCATGGCCCGGCGCCGGGCCGGCCTCTGCCGGCGGCGGCTCGGCCGGGACGTCCGTGTCCGGCGGGGTCGCTTCCGGCGCCATTTCGCGGCGCCGGCTCTCGCGCGGCGGGCGGGGTGTGGGACGCTCCTTGCGCGGCGCGATGCGCAGCCGCTTGACCCGGCGCGGATCGGCATCGAGCACCTCGACCTCGAAATTGCCGGGGCCGGAGATCAACTCGCCGCGCACCGGCAGCCGGCCGACATGATTGACGAGATATCCGCCGAGCGTCTCCACCCCTTCGCCTGCCTCTCCGGTCACGAACTCCTCGCCGATCACCCGGCGCACGTCGTCGAGGCTGGCGCGGGCGTCCGCGATGAAGGCGTTGTCGGCCTGCCGCACGATCGCCGGCGGCTCGTCGCTGTCGTGCTCGTCGTCGATCTCGCCGACGATCTGCTCGACGATGTCCTCGATCGAGACCAGCCCGTCGGTGCCGCCATATTCGTCGACGACCAGCGCCAGATGGATGCGCGAGGCCTGCATCTGCGCGAGCAGGTCGATCGCGCGCATCGACGGCGGCACATAGAGCAGCTTGCGGATGATGTTGGCCTCGAACAGCGGCATCGACAGGTCGACGGCCTTCAGGTCGAGACCGGCCGGCAGCGGCTTCTTGCGCCGCGCCTTCACCTCGTCCGAGACGCGCGCCTGCGCGGTGGTGAAGGCGAGCAGGTCGCGGATATGCACCATGCCCTCGGGATCGTCGAGCGTGTCGTTGTAGACCACGAGCCGTGAATGCGAGGCGCTCTCGAACAGGCTCATCAGCTCGCCGAGCGTGATGTCGCGCCTGACCGCGACGATGTCGGCGCGATGCACCATGACGTCGGCGATCCGCCGCTCGTGCAGATCGAGGATGTTGCGCAGGAGCGTGCGCTCGACCGCGGAGAAGCCGATGTCGTCGGGTGTCGAGGCGTCGAGCACGACCTGCAGATCGTCGCGCACCGATCCGCCGCCCTTCCATCCGAACAGATTACGCAGCGCGCGCAGGAGCCAATTCTCGCTCGGCGAGCGGCCGAGCTCGGATGCCGGCACCACGGCCGGAAGATTGCGCGTGTTGCGCGGATTGTCGTGAATGGGTTCGGAGTCGGCCATGATCAATTCGTCCGCTCCCGGTCGGCATAGGGATCGGGGATGCCGAGATGGGCGAGGATCTCGCGCTCGAGCGCTTCCATCTCCTCGGCCTCGTCATCGGTCTCGTGATCGTAGCCGACGAGATGCAGGAATCCGTGTACGGTCAGATGGCTCAAATGGTGCGCGAACGGCTTCTGCTCCTCGTCGGCCTCGCGCCGCATCGTCTCGTAGGCGATGGCGATGTCGCCGAGCATGCGCGGTGCGTCGTCCTCGCCGCGCGGCCCGGTCGGCTGCAGCGCCGGAAACGACAGCACGTTGGTCGGCTTGTCGATGCCGCGCCAATTGCTGTTCAGGGTGCGGATGCCATCGTCGTCCGTCAGCATCACCGCGATCTCGGCGTCTCCGACGTCCGCGTCGACCGTCTCAGCGGCGGCGACGATGGCGCGATGTATGACGTCCTCGGCGTCGGGCTGGTCCTGCCAGCAGTCGGCTGCGACGATCACCTCGGTGGTTGGAATGGGACTTTGTGGCATCCTGGTCGTTCTGTGCGGATGGCGCTCGGATCATGCGCCGATCGGCGAGCCTGCTCCGGGGGTCAGCGCGCCTTTGGGCTCTCATAGGCGGCGACGATACGCGCCACCAATTCGTGGCGAATGACGTCCTCGCCGGTGAACCTGACCTGTGCGATCCCTTCGACGCCGTCGAGCAGCCGCGCGGCCTCGGCAAGGCCCGACGTCTGGCCGTTGGGCAGATCGATCTGGGACGGATCGCCGGTGATGATCATGCGGCTGTTCTCGCCCAGACGCGTGAGGAACATCTTCATCTGCATCGACGTCGTGTTCTGCGCCTCGTCGAGAATGATCGCGGCATTGGTCAAGGTGCGCCCGCGCATGAAGGCGAGCGGCGCGATCTCGATCTCGCCGGCCTGCAGCGCGCGCTCGACGATGCGCGCATCCATTAGATCGTACAGCGCGTCGTAGATCGGACGCAGATAGGGATCGACCTTCTCGCGGAGGTCACCAGGCAGGAAGCCGAGCCGCTCGCCAGCTTCGACCGCCGGGCGCGAGAGGATGATGCGGTCGACTTCCTTGCGCTCGAACAGCTGCGCCGCATGCGCGACCGCAAGCCAGGTCTTGCCGGTGCCGGCCGGGCCGATGCCGAACACGAGCTCGTGGCGCTTCAGCGCGCGGATATAGGAATCCTGCGCGGCGGTGCGGGCGCGCACCGGGCGCTTGCGCAGGTTGATGCTCTCGAACGCGTTCTTGGCGTTCTTGGCGTCGAACTCGAACAGCGAGCCTTGCGCCACCACAGCGCGGATCGCGCCCTCGACGTCGCCCTGCGCCAGATCCTGGCCCTTGACGGCCTGCGCATAGAGCGATTCGAGCACGCGCCGCGCGGCATCGCAGCCGTCGCGGCTGCCGCCGATGGTGATGTGGTTGCCGCGGGAATCGACGACGACGCCGAGCCTTCGCTCGACCAGGGCCAGATTCTGGCCGTAGGGACCGACCAGGGCGGAAGCGGCGCGGTTGTCGTCGAAATCGATGACGACCTGGGTCTCGGGAGGCATGGACATGTCGCGATCGAACTTGCGGCTGGGAGCGAGGGAAGACGAATCCGATGCGCTCTTGGGCAAGTGCTCAGCCTCCGATGGATACAAGGGGCGTGGGGGAGATCACTGCCGGCGCGGCCGTGACGAGCTCGCCGAGCAGGCTGTAGCGTTCGAGACTGTCGATCCGCACCGGCAGAACCTGACCGATGATGTCGTCGGAGGCCATGACGTGGGCTGGCTGCAGATACGCGGTCCGTCCAACCAGCTGTCCGGGCTTGCGCGCCGCGCGCTCGAACAGCACGTCGACGACCTGGCCGATCGCGGCCTTGTTGAAGGCTGCTTGCTGGCTGTCGATCAAGCTCTGGAGGCGCTCCAATCGCTCGTCCATCTCGGTCGCTGACACCATCTCCTGCATGTCCGCTGCCGGGGTTCCCGGACGCGGCGAATACTTGAACGAATAGGCTGCAGCGTATCCGATTTGATCGATCAGCGCGAGGGTGGCGCGAAAATCTTCCTCGGTCTCACCCGGGAACCCGACGATGAAATCCGAAGAGAATGCAATGTCGTGACGGGCGGCGCGAAAACGGTCGACGACATCCCGGTAATCGGACGCAGTGTGTTTGCGGTTCATGGCATTCAGGATTCGGTCGGATCCCGACTGAACCGGAAGATGCACGAACGGCATCACCGCTCCGAGATCGCGATGCGCCGCGATCAGGCTGTCGTCGACGTCGTTGGGATGGCTGGTCGAGTAGCGAAGCCGCGCCACGCCCGGAATCTCGGCGATCCTGTAGAGCAGCCGCCCCAGCGTCCAGGGCCGGCCGTCAGGGCCTTCGCCGTGATAGGCGTTGACGTTCTGGCCGATCAGGGTGATCTCGCGAACGCCGTTCTCGGCGAGCTGCGTCACGTCGTCGACAATGCGCGCCACTGCGCGCGACATCTCGCTGCCGCGTGTATACGGCACCACGCAGAAGGTGCAGAACTTGTCGCAGCCCTCCTGCACGGTGACGAAGGCCGAGACGCCGCGGGCGCGGATCGCCTCGCGGCTGGGCTTCGCCAGGAAGCCGAACTTGTCCTGGGCCGGGAATTCGGTCTCGATGGCGCGCTCGCCGCGGCGGGCCTGGGCCAGGAGCTGCGGCAGATGGTGGTAGCTCTGTGGGCCGACCACGACGTCGACGGTGGGGGCGCGGGCGATGATCTCCTCGCCTTCCGCCTGAGCCACGCAGCCGGCCACGGCGATCTGCATCGTCCGGCCGGCCCTTGCGGCGTCCTCCTTCGCGACCCGCAGCCGCCCGAGCTCCGAATAGACCTTCTCGGAGGCCTTCTCGCGGATGTGGCAGGTGTTGAGGATCACGAGATCGGCGTCGCCGGCCTCAGCGGTCTCGACGAAGCCCTCGGAGCCCAGCGTGTCCACCATGCGCTGGGCATCGTAGACATTCATCTGGCAGCCATAGGACTTGATGTGCAGCTTGCGCGGCGGCGTCATGAACCCTTGCATGCAGTCGGAGGCGCGCCAATGCGGCGCCGCGCTCAAATATAGGCTAGGGGGCCGAAAATCCAGCGACCGCGGGCTTTTTCTCGGACAGCCGGCCCAGAATCGCCGGCAGCTGCCGCATGTCGTCGAAAACCAGGGTGGCGCCGGCCGCGCGCAGATTGTCGGCGTGCCCAGGCCGGCAGTGGCTGCCGCCATGGAACCCGAGCACCGTCATGCCGGCGGCGACACCGCCCCGGATGCCGGCCAAGCTATCCTCGACCACCACGCAGGCCCCGGGACGCGCCCTCATCTGCGCTGCGGCGAACAGGAACAGATCGGGCGCGGGCTTGCCGTTCTCGACCTGGGAGGACGAGAAGATGTGCGGGGCGAGGCGATCGTAGAGCCGGGTGGCGCCAAGGCTGACGCGCATGCGTTGGTGCGATCCGGAGGAGGCGACGCAGACCGGCACGTCGATGGTGTCGAGCGCCTCCGTGATCCCGTCGATCGCCGCGAGGTCCTGCTCGAAGGCGCGGAACAGGCGGTCCTGCAGTTTCGGGTTGAAATCGTCGGGCAGGCTGTGGCCGAGCTCGGCCTCGACCTCGAGCTTCGCCTGTTTCAGGGAGCGGCCCAGGAACCGCGCGAACACCTGCTCGGTCGTGATCGGATAGCCGCACAGGCTGAGCACGTCGGCGTGGGTCTGACAGGAGATCACCTCGCTGTCGACCAGCACGCCATCGCAATCGAAAATGACGAGATCGAAGCTGGAAGCCGGCGCTGCGTCAGCCATTCGTCTCTTCGTCGAGGGGCACGCAATACAGCTCCAGCCGGTGGTCGACCAGCTTGTAGCCGAGCTTGCGGGCGATCTCGGCCTGCAGCTTCTCGATTTCCTCGGAGGTGAACTCGATCACCTTGCCGTCGCGCAGATTGATCAGATGATCATGATGGCTGTCGCGCATCTGCTCGTAGCGGGCGCGGCCCTCGCGGAAATCGTGGCGCTCGATGATGCCGGCATCCTCGAACAGCTTCACGGTGCGATAGACCGTGGAGATCGAGATCTTGTCGTCGACGGCGACGCAGCGCCGGTACAACTCCTCGACGTCGGGATGGTCGCAGGCTTCCGCGAGCACGCGGGCAATGACGCGGCGCTGCTCGGTCATGCGCATGCCGGTGGCGGCACAGCGGGCCTCGATTCCCGTGGAATTGAGCGCTGGCGTGGTTTTCAAGGAGGTCATCGTGTCTCGCCTCAAGGATGCGCTTTCTGCCACCAAGCGCAGGTTACGACAAGTCCCGGCGCATCAGAAGCGCATTCAACTGTTCCCCGCCGGGCTGAAGGTAATAACGTTCCCGACGGCCCACGGTCGCAAATCCGGCGCGTTCATAGAGTCGGCGGGCCGGCTGGTTGTTTTCCTCCACTTCGAGAAAGACCGTCCGGACCCCGCGTCCCGCGAGGTGCCCGAGATGCTGCAGCAACAGATCACGAGAAAATCCGCGGCCGCGCTGATTTGGGTCAAGTGCAACCGACAATATTTCCGCTTCGTCCGCGCCGATTCGCGAGACGATGAGGCCGACGAGTTTCCGCCCGAGCCGCAGCCGATGGATCATGGTGTTGCGCTCGGCCAGCATGGCCTCGAACTCGCCTTCGCCCCACCCGCGGTGAAACGAGGCGGCGTGGATCTGGGCGAGCCTGGCGGCGTCGCGCGGCGCGGCCGCTTCGATCAACGGTTTGGGGCTGCCGAGCCAGCGGAAGAACATGTTCATGACGAGACGGCCGTCTGCGCCGGCGCGCGCGCCGCGCCGGCAGGCGGCTTGACGTCGGGCGCGCGCAGATAGAACGG
This sequence comes from Bradyrhizobium sp. SZCCHNRI20481, assembly GCF_032485055.1. NCBI lineage: Bacteria > Pseudomonadati > Pseudomonadota > Alphaproteobacteria > Hyphomicrobiales > Nitrobacteraceae > Bradyrhizobium > Bradyrhizobium sp. SZCCHNRI20481. The sequence continues at coordinate 316,784 of NZ_JAUEUE010000006.1, read as the reverse complement.
CCGCGCCGGTGCGTGCGCCGGGTCCGCGGCCGCGCCGAGCCAAGCAACCCAGGCGATGTCGGGTCCGTTTTGCGAGTCGACCGCAACTGGCGCGGCGGCTTCCGGAGGCCACCGTTCGGCCAGCAGCGCTGCGGCGTTGCCGACGAGGTGCGGGGCGCCGAGCCGCGCGACCGCCAAGACGTCGTCGATCGCAGCGACCTGAGGCGCGACCAGCTCTTCGCCGCTGCCGCTCACGACTTGGTAGTAGACATGGTCGTGCCGGGCATCGATCGCCGAGATCACCGGGTTGGTACGGTCTTCGCTGACAATGGGTGCGGCGTAGGCCGAGAGCGTGGTGACGCCGATGACCGGCTTGTGCGCCGCCAATGCAATGCCGCGCGCGGCGGAGAGGCCGACGCGCAGTCCGGTGAAGCTACCAGGACCCGTCGTTACCGCGATGCGGTCTAGCTCGTGGAAGCCGACGCCCGACTGGCGCATCACGCGCGCGATCAGCGGCATCAGCGCCTCGGCGTGGCCGCGCTTCATCGGCAGCGTTTCCTCGGCGCGCATCGCGGCCGAATCAGTGTCCAGAACGGCAGCCGCGCAATGGTCGAGGGAAGTATCGATGGCGAGGATCAACATCCGGTCAGATTCGCATTGAAGGGAGCGCCGAATACCTTTTTGGGGCTTTGATAAAGTCGGTTGCCGCTTTCTTACATCCTGATCGGGAAAAACGCATCAAGACGCACGACCAAGAACGCAAACTACTGAATTGGCGCTCATTTAAGCAAATCTTTCCGGGCTATTGGAATGATCGTCCCGTTCGACGTTCAGGCCGCCGCGCCATCCGGTCGCAAAGGCCATGCCCGACGGTCCAGGTCGAGGCGATCAATCGCTCGCAAGCCCGTGCTCAGGATCGGCACCGACGGCATGGCGCGCAGAGCGCGGTAACCAGCGAGGTATCGTGGAGCATTCGGCGGGCGGCGGCCGTGGCCGCCACCGTCGGCAACGCAGCGTGAGCAGAGGCAGATGGCGATTGGCGCGCAGATCTATTCGCCAACCCCGTTCGCCGTTGGCTTGCTACATCGGCCGGACTTCGACCACCTCGGGCACGAAGTGCTTCAGCAGGTTCTGGATGCCGTGCTGCAGGGTCGCTGTCGATGACGGGCAGCCGGAGCAGGCGCCCTTCATGTTGAGATAGACGATACCGTCCTTGAAGCCGCGGAAGGTGATGTCGCCGCCGTCATTGGCTACGGCCGGGCGGACGCGGCTCTCGATCAGGTCCTTGATCATGCCGACCGTCTCGGTGTCGGCCTCGTCGTAGAACTCGTCGTCCTCGTCGGCGGATTCGTCATTGGCGGCGCTGCCATCGGCGAGCAGCGGCGCGCCCGACATGTAGTGCTCCATGATCGCGCCGAGGATCGCCGGCTTGAGGTGTTGCCACTCACCGTCGCTCTTGGTGACGGTGATGAAATCGGCGCCGTAGAACACGCCGGTGACGCCGTCGACGGCGAACAGGCGCTCGGCCAGCGGGGAGCGCGCGGCGGCGTCGCGGCTGCCGAACTCCATCGTGCCAGCAGGCAGCACGACGCGGCCCGGGATGAACTTCAAGGTGGCGGGATTGGGGGTGGCTTCGGTCTGGATGAACATGGTTTTCTCCGGCAGCGCCGGTTCAAGGCCGGCCTGTGGTGTCCTCATAGCAGATGGCGCGAGCGCGCGCACGATCAAGGGGACATGGCCGGCGTCTCCGATCTAAGCCTATGAAAGAGCGTCGAGATCGGCGTCACCGAGATCGCCCGGCACGATCACCAGCGGGATCGGGAAGGCGCCGCTGGTCTTGGTGACATGGGTGACCAGCGGGCCGGGGCCCTCGGGGCCGGAATGGGCGGCGAGCACCAGCAGCGCGATGTCGCTGTCGTGCTCGATCGTCTCCAGGATCTGCGCCGTCGGCTCACCCTCGCGGATCACCCGTTCCGGCGCGGTCACGCCGATCGCCGACAGCAGCGCCGCGGCCTGGTCGAGCTCGGCATGCGCCTGCTCCTGCGCCTCGGCCCGCATCAGGTCGGCGACCCCCAGCCATTGCTGGTTCTGGTCCTCCGTTTCGATGACGTGCAGCATGACGATACGGCCGCCGGAACGGACCGCCCAGCGGCCGGCATAGCGGACCGCGCGGTCCCACTCCTCGCTGTCGTCGACCACGACCAGGCATTTCGGCGCATGGCCGGTCTGGTAGCTCTGCCGCTGCGCCGCCATCGCGTTCCCGCCTGCTGCTGCAAGTCGATCCGGCTGCGATGCTGCCACAGCCCGCCTCCGTTGGGGAGAGGGCTGCGGGTTCCATCGCGCCCGCAATGACACCGGTGGTGCGGCTCCTAGTAGCCCGGATGTCGCTTCGCTCATCCTGGCTACGGCCGCAAGGCCGACTCCGGAGCGCGCGCCGTGCTGCTCAGGGCTTGCGGATGAAGCCGACGATGTCCTTGGCCGTCTTCATGGTCTCCGCGGCGATGGCCTGGGCGCGGTCGGCGCCGTCGACCAGGACGGACTCGACGTAGCCGGGATCGGCGGTCAGGCGCTTCATCTCGGCGGCGATCGGCCCGAGCTTGGTGACGCACAGCTCGACCAGCGCGTTCTTGAAGCTGGAGAACTGGCCGCCGCCGAAATCCCTGAGCACGTCGGCCTTGCTGCGGTCCGACAGCGCGGCGTAGATGCCGACGAGGTTGTCGGCCTCGGGACGTGCGTCCAGCCCCTTTTCCTCGGTCGGCAGCGGCTCCGGATCGGTCTTGGCCTTGCGGACCTTTTGCGCGATCGTATCGGCATCGTCGGTCAGGTTGATGCGCGAATAGTCCGAGGCATCGGACTTCGACATCTTCTTGGTCCCATCGCGCAGCGACATCACGCGCGTCGCGGGACCGGTGATGAAGGGTTCCGGAAGCGGGAAGAACAGGCCGTCGCCGAAGCCGTGGCTGCGGATCGAGTCGCCGTAGTCATTGTTGAACTTCTGCGCGATGTCGCGCGAGAGCTCGAGATGCTGCTTCTGGTCCTCGCCGACCGGAACATGGGTGGCGCGGTAGAGCAGGATGTCGGCGGCCATCAGCACCGGATAGTCGTAGAGGCCGACCGATGCGTTCTCGCGATCCTTGCCGGCCTTCTCCTTGAACTGCGTCATGCGGTTCAGCCAGCCGATGCGCGCGACGCAGTTGAAGATCCAGGCGAGCTCGGCATGCCCGGAGACCTGGCTCTGGTTGAACACGATGTGCTTCTTCGGATCGATGCCGGCGGCGATGAAGGCGGCCGTGACCTCGCGGGTGTTGCGCGCGAGCTCGGCCGGGCCGCCCCAGACATCGATCGGCATGGTGATCGCGTGCATGTCGACGACGCAATAGATGCAGTTGTGCGTCTCCTGCATCTTCACGAAGTTGACGATCGCGCCGAGGTAGTTGCCGAGATGCAGGTTGCCGGTCGGCTGGACGCCCGAGAAAACCCGTTCCACGAAAGCCATGGTCACTGTTCCGGATGATGATTTTGGGGGGTCGTTTGGCACGTGCGCCTCAAAGGTGCAAGTCGCCGGCAGGCTTTTGCCGGATCGCCCGGACGGTTTCGCGCCAGCCTACGGCGCCCAGGGACAATAGCAGCACTCCGTAGAGGATGATGGCGCCGCTGATCAGGGCGGCGAGCAGCACGGCCGCGCCGAGATGGCTGCTGCTCCACGTGCCGGCGAAGCGTCCGGCGACGGTCCAGAGGACGGTGCCCATGATCGCGGCGGCCAGGGTGATGCGCGGCAGCCGGCGCCGCGAGGCGGGAGGAAGCGCGAAGCCGAAGCTCGTGGCGCCACGCCGGATCAGGACCGCCGCATTGGCCCAGGCACCGAGCGCGAGCCCTGCCGCGATGCCACTTGCCGCAAACAATTGTGCGAGCAGGAACGCCAGCGCGATCGCGACACCGCATCCGATCAGCGTCGCGCGCAGCGGCGTCTGCGTGTCCTCGCGCGCGAAGAAGGCAGGCTGCAGCGCCTTGGTCAGTACTTGCGCCGGCAATGCCGCCGCGAGCCATGTCAGCACCTGCGCCGTCGCGGCGGCATCGTCCGAGCTGAACGCGCCATGTTCGAACAGCAAACGAATGATCGGCTCGTTCAGGATCATCAGTCCGAGCGCCGCAGGCAGCGCGAGCCCGATCGTCAGTTCGAGGCCGCGCGATTGCACTTCCGCCAGCGCCTGCTTGTTGCCCTCGTGCAGCGCGCGCGTCAGCTCCGGCACCAGCACCGTGCCCATGGCAACGCCGACGAGCCCGAGTGGTAGCTCGATGAGGCGGTTGGCGAAATACAGCCACGAGACCGCGGAAGGCGAGGCGGAGGCGATGATCGCGCCGCCGACCGCGATCAGTTGCGGGCCGGCGCTGGCGACCATGCCGGGCAGCGCTTTGGCGAAGAAGCCGCGCATTTCCGCATGGAAGGTGACGCGCACCGGTGAGGCGAGGGGGCCATCGCGGCCTCGCCGCGCGAGGACGGCGAGCTGCAGCAGCCCGGCGACGCCGATCGTTGCGGCGAGCAGCAGCGCGGCGTTCGCAGGATCCGGATGTTGCATCAGCAGCACGATGGTCACGACGATCAGCGCGACGTTGAAGAGCAGCGGCGCAAACGCGGCCAGCGCGAAGCGGCCTCGTGCACTGGAGAGTGCGAGCAGCACGGTCGCGGGGCCGGCGAAGGCGAGATAGGGCAGCATCAGCCTGGCATCATTGACGGCCAGGGTGAGCGTCTCTTCACCGGCGAAGCCTGGTGCGAGCACCGTCATCGCGAACGGCATCAGCAGCGCCAGCACGAGCGTTGCCGCGAGCAGGCCGGCGCTGACCGTGCCGAGCACGCGCCCGGCAAAGGCTGCCGCCTGCATTGTGCCACCGTGCTGGTATATTCGCAGCCAGGCCGGCACCAAAGCTGCATTGAGCGCGCCCTCCGTCAACAATCGCCTGACGACGTTGACGAGCTGAAACGCCGCGAGAAATGCGTCCGCGACCGGACCGGCGCCGAGCAGCGCGGCCATCAGCGCATCCCGGATGAAGCCGAGCAGGCGCGAGGCCAGTGTTCCTGACAACACAGTCACGAATGAGCGGATCATCAGGCTTCTATAGCAGCGCTGCTTGTGATAGGCCGCAGCGTTTGCAAAACGCCGTAAACGGGGCCAGTGGATGACTGACGCGAAATACGATGTTCTCGGGATCGGCAACGCGATCTTCGACGTGCTGGTGCATGCCGATGAAGCCTTTCTCGCCCGGCACGGCATGACCAAGGGCAGCATGGCGCTGATCGACGAGGCCCGCGCGGCCGCGATCTATGCCGATATGGGCCCGGCCACCGAGATGTCCGGCGGTTCGGGGGCCAACACCATCGCTGGCCTCGCCAGCCTGGGCGCGCGTGCCGCTTACGTGGGCAAGGTCAAGGACGACCAGATCGGCCGGATGTACAGGCATGATATCCGCGCCGCTGGCGTGACCTTCGATACCGCGCCCGCTGCCGACGGCCCGGCGACCGGCTGCTGCTACATCCTGGTGACCCCCGACGGCGAGCGCACCATGAACACCTATCTGGGCGCCGCGCAAAATCTCACCGCCGCGGACATCGATCCCGCGCAGATTGCGGCGGCGCGCTTCATCTATCTCGAAGGATATCTGTGGGACCCGAAGGACGCCAAGGATGCGTTCGTGAAGGCGGCGGCGATCGCGCATGACGCCGGACGCGAGGTCGCGCTGACCTTGTCGGATTCGTTCTGCGTCGATCGCTATCGCGAGGAGTTTCTCGACCTGATGCGCGGCGGCACCGTCGATCTCGTCTTCGCCAACGAGGCCGAGCTGCATTCGCTGTACCAGACCTCGGATTTCGACGGCGCCCTGAAGCAGCTGCGTGAGGACGCCACGCTCGGCATCGTCACCCGCAGCGAAAAGGGCTGCGTCGTGGTGTCGAACGACGGCGTGATCTCGGTGCCGGCGCATCCGATCGAGAGCCTGGTCGATACCACCGGCGCGGGCGATCTGTTCGCCGCCGGCTTCCTGTTCGGGCTGGTGCGCAAGTCCGGCTATGAGATGGCCGGCCGCCTCGGCGGCCTCGCCGCCGCCGAGGTGATCCAGCATATCGGCGCAAGGCCGCAGGTGTCGCTGAAGGAATTGGCGGCCCAGAACGGACTGAAGGTGTAGGTCGAAGCTGTGGTCACGCGTTCTTTTTCACCAGAGACACAACTCTCTCCACCGTCATGGCCGGGCTTGACCCGGCCATCCACGTTTTATTGAGCTGCGGGACCGAAGACGTGGATGGCCGGGCCAAGCCCGGGCATGACGCCAACTAACTCATTACGAGCTCACTCCGGTCAGTTGGCAATCTGCTCACGCCGCCTTCTGTCCGCCCGCGGCATCGAGTCCGGCATAGACCCCGCGCTCGAAGCCTGCAAACGTCTCCAGGCACAGCCGGTCTGCGAACGGCAGGAGCTGCATCAGGATCACGCCGGTGACGTCGCGCGCCGGATCGATCCAGTAGTAGGTGTTGGCGAGGCCGGCCCAGGCGAGGCTGCCGGCACTGCGGCCTTCCGGCGTCTGCGCCGTCGTGATCATGAAGCTCAAGCCCCATTTCTTGACGATGTCGGGATAGAGATCGACGTCGTTGGTCACACCGGGCACCGCCGCGGCCATCTTCGTCATCTCCAGCTCGCCGATATGGTTGTCGCGCATCGCCGCGACCGTCTCAGGCTTGAGCACCTGGTTGCCGTTGCCGCGGCCGTTGTTGAGGATCATCCGGGTGAAGCGGACGTAGTCGCCGGCGGTGCCGTAGAGCCCGCCGCCGCCCATGTGGAATTCCGGCTCCTGCTCGAGCTCGAACGGGATCGGCGCCAGGGTGCCGTCCTCGCCGCGGGCGTGCATGCCGACCAGGCGGGCGCGCTGCGATGGACCGAGCTTGAAGCCGGTGTCGTCCATGCCGAGCGGCGCGAACAGATTGTCGCGCAGATAGGCGTCGAGCGTCTGGCCGCTCGCGGCCTCGATCGCCTTGCCGACGAAATCGATGTTGATGCCGTATTCCCAGCGCGTGCCGGGATCGGAGGCGAGCGGCAATTTGAGAGCGTCGTTCTTGCAGGTGATGATGCCGGGCGTGCCGGCCTTCTGCACATAGGTGGCCATGTCGCCGTTCCACATGTCGTAGCAGAAGCCGGCTGTGTGGGTCATCAGATGGCGCAGCGTGATCGCGGTCTTGGCCGGCCGCAGGATCGGCTCGCCATTGGCGTCGAAACCGTCGAGCACCTTGGGCGCGGCGAGGTCGGGCAGCACCGCGCCGATCGGCGCATCCAGCGACAACCGGCCCTGCTCGACCAACTGCATCCCGGCCGCGCAGGTGATGGCCTTGGTCATCGAGGCGATCCAGAACACGCTGTCGGCGGTCATCGGATCGTCGCGGCCGAGGTCGCGCTTGCCGAAGGCGCCTTCATAGATGATGCCGTTGCTGTCAGCGGCGACGGCGACGACGCCGGGAACCTCTCCCGCCTCCGCCTTCTGCCGCAGCACGCCGTCGATGTCGGTCTTGTTCTGCATGGTCTCCTCCGTTCCGTTCTTGATGACGGTAGGCGATTGTTCCTCGGGCCGGCCCGGCCAGCAAGGACCGTCGGTCGAACGGCCGGTCGCGATCTCGTGATGATGCGGCGCGGACGAAGCAGGCGGGGACAACAGCGCCGCGGCAAGGCCACAGCGCTTCAATTTTTCGCCAGAATCATGATTAGTTCCACCCAGCCGCGAGGCCGACACATGGGGGCCACGTTCCCACCATGGGCTTGCGACTGTTGTGAGTTGCAACCATTTTTGCATTAAAGGGTTGAAGGACCGGCATTTTCGAGCCGATGACGTGTTTTTGGCGGCAATGTCCGCCGTTGGGGGCGATATGATTTCGACGTGGAGCGAGTGGAAGCGGTATCCCCGCCCGGGGCGCGGTGACAATATCGAGGCACCGATCACGCCCGGCCTCTATGAGGTGCGCATCGCTGCGACCGGTGCGCTGTATTCGTTCGGAGCGGTCGACAATGTGGCGCAGGCGCTGGCGCTCTTGCCCGTCGGCCACAAATCGTGGTTCGGGCGCCGCGATCCCGCCTCCTTGCCCGATCTCGAATACCGCACCTGCGCGACCTCGACCAAGGCCGACGCCAAGGCGGCGGCGGAGCGCATGATCGGCCGCCGCGAGACCTACATGAGCGGCGCGGCCTGATCCTGGTCGACTCCTCGTCATTCAGCATTTGGTGCCGTACAGGCACGGATCGCCGGATCGAATGTACCGTTGAGGAGGGGCACGAGCCGTGCGCCTCGGCCGGCGCGTGGCTATATTCGGGGGAAAGATCGCTCGCTTTCGAGGAGGAACCCGATGACACCGCCCGCCGCCGCCCGCGCCTCCACTGCCGCTCCGAGCCTGCGTGACCGCCTGAAGGATCCGTCGCTGCTGCGCGAGCAGTGCTACATCGATGGTGCCTGGGTCGGCTCGCCGGTGTTCCCCGTCGTCAACCCAGCCACCGGCGCCGAGCTCGCCAAGGTGGCGCAGCTTGGTGCTGAAGAGACGACGCGGGCCGTCGATGCTGCCGCGCGCGCGTTCCCGGCCTGGGCCAGGCTGACCGCCAAGCAGCGCTCCAATACCTTGCGCAAATGGTTCGAGCTGATCACGGCCAACCGCGAGGACCTCGCGCTGATCCTCACCTCCGAGCAGGGCAAGCCGCTCGCTGAGGCGCTCGGCGAGGTCGACATCGGCGCGGCCTATATCGAGTTCTTCGCCGAGGAGGCGCGCCGCGTCTATGGCGAGACCATCCCGACGCAGAAGCCGGATGCGCGCCTGTTGGCGTTGAAGCAGCCGATCGGCGTCTGCGGCGCCATCACGCCGTGGAATTTCCCGAACTCGATGATCACCCGCAAGGTGTCTCCCGCGCTCGCCGCCGGCTGCACCGTGGTGCTGAAGCCGGCCAACGAGACACCGCTGTCAGCGCTGGCGCTCGCCGTGCTGGCCGAACGCGCCGGCTTGCCGAAGGGCGCGCTCAACATCATCACCGGCGATGCACCTGCGATCGGCAAGGTGCTGTGCGAGCACCCAGCGGTGCGCTTCGTCGGCTTCACCGGCTCGACCGAGGTCGGCAAGATCCTGTATCGCCAGTCGGCCGGAACGGTGAAGAAGCTCGGGCTCGAGCTCGGCGGCAATGCGCCGTTCGTGGTGTTCGACGATGCCGATATCGATGCGGCTGTCGAAGGCGCCATGGTCTCGAAATATCGCAACATGGGCCAGACCTGTGTCTGCGCCAACCGCCTCTATGCGCAGGACGGCATCTACGACCAGTTCGTCGAGAGGCTCGCCGCCAAGGTCGCGGCGATGAAGATCGGCGACGGCACCGAGGCCGGCGTGACGCAGGGCCCGCTGATCAACGAGGAAGCGGTCGAGAAGGTCGAGCGCCACATCGCCGATGCGGTCAAGGGCGGTGCCAGGATCGTCACTGGCGGCAAACGCCATGCGCTCGGCCGCACCTTCTTCGAGCCTACCGTGTTGTCGGACGTGAAGTCGGACGCGCTGGTCGCGCAGGAGGAGACGTTCGGCCCGCTCGCGCCGGTGATCCGGTTCAAGGACGAGGCCGACGTCATCGCGATGTGCAACGCCTCGCCATTTGGTTTGGCGTCGTACTTCTACGCCCGCGATCTCGGCCGGGTCTGGCGTGTCGCGGAGGCGCTGGAGTCCGGCATGGTCGGCGTCAACACCGGCCTGATCACGACAGAGGTGGCGCCGTTCGGCGGCGTCAAGGAGAGCGGCCTCGGACGCGAGGGCTCGCACCACGGCATCGAGGAATATCTCGAGATCAAATATGTGATGATGGCGGGGGTGTGAACTTTGGACGCCTGCGCTCAGGCCGTCTTGGGCAGCTTGTCCACCGGCACCATGTAGGACTTGTTGCCGACCTGGTAGATGACCTTGCCGGTCTTGCCGTCGTCGGTCGAGATCTGCGTCTGGCCGAACATGATGACGTTCTTGTAGACGATGCCGGTGCCCTGGCGCGTCACGCCATTGGCGGTGACGCTGACCTGCGCCTCCTTGCCGGTGACGGACAGCACGCGAAAGCTCGCGCTCATGCCGTTCTCGCCGGAATAGCCGGCCCAGCTCCCGGTCAGGTTGCTCTGTTCGGCGGGAGGCGCATGCTTTTCCAGCATCGCCGTGGCCTTGCCGCCGCCGGCCGAGAACAGCAGCACCGCGTTCTTGCCGTTCTTGGTGCCGAGCGTGACGGACCCGAAGTCGATGGTCGAGCCGTTGACCTGGCCGATGCCGCGCTCGGTCCGTCCATTGTGGGTGTATTCCACCGTCGCCGCGGCGCCGCGAATGTTGACGACCTTGAAGCTCACCGCCTGGCCACTGGCCGTCCAGCTGCCTTTCCATTCGCCGAGCAGGTTGCTCTGGTGATAGACCCGCTCCATCGCGGGAGAGATCTGGCTGGTGCTTTGGACGATCGCCATGTGCTCTTCCGAAAAGTCTGAACGCTCTCTTCTCTATGTTTCTGATCGTTGCCGTCTGTTGCAAGAAGACGTAGGTCGATGAGGTTAACGGGTGATTAATGGCGCCTTGCCGGGCCGATGCGCCGCGCGCGACCTATCGCCTCAGTGCGGGATCTCCTTCGGGCTCAGCCGTCGCGCCGTCGTGTCACGGCCGTAGCCGGATGAACGCAAGCGCGCGCCGCCGCGCGCCGTGCCCATCCAGGACAGCCGCTTGCCGAGAGCCGTCTGATCATCGACCATGCCGAATGTTGCCACTGACCTCGAGATTGCGAGCTCAACCATGACCGCGGCACCCGCGCGCACCGGCGTCGGCCGGCTTTCTGAAGCCGATGCGCATCGGCTGGGGGAGGACGGTTATCTGCTGCTGCGCGGTGCGATCCCGGCGGACTGGATCGCGCCACTGCGCGATGCGTTCGAGTCCGGCACGCTGCCCTCGGAGCAATGGCCGGTGCCGCGCGGCCGCGACTGGCGGCACGCCATGGTCGATCTCGATGCGACGGTGCAACAGGTCTGCCGCCTGCCGGTGATGCTTGCCGCCGTGCATCATGTCCTGAAGGCGCCGTTCTTCCTCGGCCAGGTCGAAGGGCGCGAGCCGTGTGCCGATGGCGGCGCGCAGCCGCTGCATCGCGACAGCGTCGAGCGCCGGCGCACCGATTCCGTCTCCGCGCTGGCCTTTCTCGATTCCTTCGGCCCCGACAATGGTGCCACGCAAGTGGCGCCAGGCTCGCATCGCCCCGACACGGACGATGCGCAGGCCGCGTCCTCGGCGTTCGTCACGGCGGGCGAGGCCGGCGACATCCTGCTGTTCGACGTCAACATGCTGCACGGTGCGACGCGCAACCGCAGCGGCGCGCGCCGCCGCTCACTGCTGATCACCTACGCCACATGGGTGCAGCTGGAGGAGTGGCGCCGGACCCGCGCCTTGCGTGCGGTGCGCATGGATCAGGACGAGATCTTCGGCGCCGAGTAGCGGCACCATCCCGCTGCTTCCAGCCAAAATCCCGCAGAGAGGACGCTCATGAGGCTCTACGATTCCGCCACCGCGCCAAGCCCGCGCCGCGTGCGCATCTTCCTTGCGGAGAAGGGCCTCACGATTCCCACCGTCCAGCTCGACCTGCGCGCCGGGGAGCAGTTTCGGCCGGAATTTCGCGCGCTGAACCCGCAATGCACGGTTCCGGTCTTGAAGCTCGACAGCGGCGCTGCGATCACCGACATCATCGCGATTTGCCGCTACATCGAGGAGCAGCATCCCAAGCCGGCTCTGATGGGACGCAATGCGGAGGAGCGCGCCGTGATCGAATGCTGGGTCCGGCGGATCGAGTGGGACGGCATCTATGCCATTCAGGAAGCGTTCCGAAACAGTGCGCCGGGGCTGGAGAGCCGCGCACTGCCCGGCGCGCTGCCGCTCGAGCAGATCCCGGCGCTCGCCGAGCGGGGGCGTCTGCGCGTCGCGCACTACTTCGCCTGGCTCGACGCGCGGCTGGCCGATCACGCCTTCGTCTGCGGGCCGGACTTCACCATTGCCGACATCAGCGCCATGGTGACGGTCGATTTCGCGGCCCGCGCTAAGCTCGACCCGCCGGATCATCTCCGCCATCTCAAGCGATGGTACGGCGAGGTGTCGAGCCGTCCGAGCGCAAAGGCTTAGGCCGGCTGTGCGGCGCGCGAGACCGCAGCGGCAGGTTCGCGCGCCGGGCCTTGAGGTTCCACAGCGCGATGTCGAGCGCCGACAGCGCCAGCACGGTCGGTCCGCCGCGTCCGCCAAAATGCAGGCCCCACCACACCCGGTGCCAGATCGCCTCGGTGTCGTCGGCCTCGTGACGCGTGATCAGATTCGGGAATCTCCCGTCCGAGGATATCGGCGACGGCGCCGCCATTGCGGCCGACCGTGTAGGTGTAGCCCACGCCCTCCGCGCCGTCGGCATCGCGCACACGGCAGGTGTTCAGCTCGAATTCCGTCATCTCGCCATGCGTGCTGTCGGACAGCGTCACGCCGAGCGGAATGCGTTAGAGCCCGGTTTCGATCGTCGCGATCTGCGCCATCGGCGTGGGTCCTTCCCTGGAGTTACCTGACAGGGTAGGCCTGCGGCGGACCGCGGGCAGTTGTTCATGCCATCGGCCTGATGCATCCGTTCGAGCGGCGGAGCCGATGCCTGCGTGAGCGCGGGGCGGAGCGGTCGTTTACGCTTCTCGCGGCCGCCGCTATGATTGGACATGTCTTCGGTTCACTCTGTCCTGCTCGACCTCGACGGCACCCTCATCGACTCCCAGCCCGGCATCGCCGCGAGCACCCTGGCCGCGTTGCGCACGCTCGGGCATGCGCCGGACGAGACGCTCGATATCCGCAGTGTCATCGGGCCGCCGCTGCAGGACATGTTGCGGACGCTGCTGCTGGCCTATGACGACAACCGGGTCGACGAAGCGGTGACCGCCTATCGCCAGCATTACGGCGAGAGCGGGCTGTTCGGCAGCGAACTCTATCCCGGCATTCGCGACGCGCTGCACGAGATGCATGGCGCGGGCTTGCGGCTCTATCTCGCGACATCCAAACGGGAGGTGTTTGCGCGCCGCATCCTCGAGCATCTCGATCTTGCGTCGCTGTTCGACGCCATCCACGGCTCGGTGCCGTCAGGCATGCTGGACCACAAGCCGGAGCTGCTCACGCATATTCTCACTGAGCGGAATATCGCGCCGTCCCAGGGGATCATGGTCGGCGACCGCCGCCATGACATTGCTGGCGCCCACGCTGTCAGGATGCGCAGCCTGGGTGTGCTCTGGGGCTATGGCAGTCGCGACGAGCTCGAGACGGCCGGCGCCGACCGCCTCGTGGAAAGTCCCGCCGATCTCGCGCGCGTGGTTCTGGCGATACTGAAGGGATAGTTCGATCACAACCTCCTGTGTTCGCGACACCCCGATCGGTTCGCGCGTCAACCTTGCACCGGAACCGGAAAGCCGCGAATATTCGCGGCAGATCAGTTGTCATCACGGGACTATCACACACATGCAGTTCGACGACGTCATCCTCGGCCGCCGCAGCATCCGCGGCTACAAGCCAGATCCGGTGCCGCGGGCGCTGATCGAGGAAATCATTGCTCTGGCGATGCGCGCGCCGTCGTCGATGAACACCCAGCCGTGGAATTTCTACGTCATCACCGGCGAGCCGCTCAACCGCATCCGCGCCGGCAACACCGAGCGGATGCTGGCCGGCGTGCCGCAGTCGCGCGAGTTTCGCATCGGCCAGCCGTTCGACGGCGCGCACCGCGAGCGCCAGATCGGCGTCGCCAAGCAATTGTTCTCCGCGATGGGGATCGCGCGGGACGACAAGGAGAAGCGCCAGGACTGGGTGCTGCGCGGCTTCCGCCAGTTCGATGCGCCGGTCTGCATCATCGTCACCTATGACCGCGTGCTCGACGGCAGCGACGACACGCCGTTCGATTGCGGCGCCGTGACCACGGCGCTCGTCAACGCCGCCTGGTCGCGCGGCCTCGGCGCCGTCATCAACAGCCAGGGCATCATGCAATCGCCCGTGGTCCGCGAGCACGCCGGCATCGCCGACGATCAGGTCATCATGAAGAGCGTCGCGCTCGGCTGGCCCGATCATGATTTCCCGGCCAATGCCGTCGTGTCGGAGCGGAAGTCGGTGAAGGACGCGACGGTGTTCGTAGGGTTCGAGGACTAGACGGACATTTCGGGGACCGCAGGGGACAACAGACGCCGTGGCTTCGATAGCTCGAAAAATCACAGATGCCTTATTGGATCAGACGGATACTTCTCAAGTCTGGAGAGCTCGTTACCGAGAAGGAGCTCCGCCGGGATGAAAATTATTGCGAAGGTATCGCGCCGATCGTCGGAGAGGTTCTGACCGTGCACTGTCGCGGGCGGACGTTCCGCGCGGAAGTCGTCTGGGGAAACTGGCCCGGACGAGGTCATTCGGCCGATATGGTCGTGCCGCTCCGCGTCAAAGAGATCTAGCAGAAGAAACTCCGGCCAAAAAAGAACCTAGTCAGGGCGTCATTCGGCGCTGCCGATCGAGGCGAGGAGCACACGTCTTGCGTCAGCTATCGAAAAATTTGACGTCGAATTCCTCTTGCAGGATTTTGTTGTTGCTATTTTTCCGAAGTCGTGCTCTTGTCCGCGCATCCCGTCCTCATGCAGAGGGGCGTACGCGTCGTCACGATACGTAGAGGCGGGGAGCGGTGGCCGCGTGCCTGTCGGGCGCTCTTGCGCTGACGAATGGCAGCTCGCGGACGGTCAAGCCGTGTGGTCCTGGCGCCCCGATGCTGGCGTCAAGCTCGCGATGACGTTCGTGCGGTGACGCTCGTTCGGTCGTTGCGGGCGACGGGGGCAAACAAGCCGGTCCCCGGGGAGAGTACGGAGCAGCCGTTAAACCCATCGCGCAGGGAGGGCCGGGATGTCTCGGCTGAACCTGTGGTACCTGCCGCCTGCATTTTTTTGAGCAGGCGGGCCATGGGGGCAGCCAGCTCCCGGCCTTCCCTGCACCCTCGGCAATTTCGAGGGGCTTGATGCGATCAACTCGGGCGCGATGGCGCCGCGGGACGTGTTGATGCGTCTGTGCGCATCATGATGGTCTCGTCGAGTGGTCCCCCACCCCCGACCCCTCCCTGCAAGGGGGAGGGGAGAAGGAGAGCGAGCCTCTCGCCAAATTCACTCGCAGAAGAGCGGAGAAGTTTCGTGTCAGCGAAGAACGCGGCCGCGGATTGGCCCCTCCCCCTTGCGGGGAGGGGTCGGGGGTGGGGGTCCCCGAAGCACTCTGTTAGTTATGAGCTCCTACGAGATAGCTCAACCCCAAGTGCGAACGTCGACGCGTGAACCTGCGATCCTCAGATCTTCAGCTCACTCCCCGTCACCCGCTTGAACGCTTCGAGATAGCGCTGGCTGGTGGCATCCACCACGCTCTGCGGCAGAGGCGGCGGCGGGGCGTCGCCGTTCCAGCGGCCGGCGCGGCGCTCGGCGTCGAGATAGTCGCGCAGCGGCTGCTTGTCGAAGCTCGGCTGCGGCTGGCCCGGTTGATAGGCGTCGACGGCCCAGAAGCGCGAGCTGTCAGGCGTCATCACCTCGTCGATCAGGATGATGTGGCCGTCCTTGTCGCGGCCGAACTCGAATTTTGTGTCGGCGATGATGATGCCCTGTTCGCGGGCGAGCGCCTCGCCGAGCGTATAGACCGCGCGCGTCATGCTCTCCAGCGTGTAGGCCGTCTCGTCGCCGACCACCTCGCGCATCCGCGCGATCGTGATGTTCTCGTCATGGCCGGTCTCGGCCTTGGTCGCCGGGCTGAAGATCGCGGGCTCCAGCTTCTGACTCTCGACCAGGCCTGCAGGCAGCTGCTCGCCGGCGAGCGTGCCGCTCGCTGCGTATTCCTTCCACGCCGAGCCGGAGAGATAGCCGCGGATCACGCATTCGATCGGGAACACAGTGGTGCGCTTGCACAGCATCGCGCGGCCCAGGATCTCCTGGCGATGCGGCGCGAGTTCCGGAACCTCGGCGATGATCGCGTCGGTGTCGGCCGAGATCATGTGGTGATGCACGACGCCTTCGAGCGCATTGAACCAGTACGCCGAGATCTGCGTCAGCACCGCGCCCTTCATCGGGATGGTTTCGTTCATCACCACGTCGAAGGCGGAGATCCGGTCGGTGGTGAGCAGCAGCACGCGGTCGTCGCCGACGGCATAGATGTCGCGGACCTTGCCGCGGCCGATCTTCGGGAGCGGCAGATTGCTGGTGAGGAGCGTGGTCATCGTGCGGGGCTTTCGAAACGGGAGCGTTGCGCTCTCAATAGCCTATTCCGGCAGCGGAATGAACTCGTGCTCCTGGGGAACGGCGGCGAAGCGGCCGGTTTTCCAATCCTGCTTGGCCTGCTCGATGCGCTCCTTGCTGGAGGAGACGAAATTCCACCACACGTGGCGCGGCCCTTCCAGCGCGTCGCCGCCGAGGAACATCATCCGGGTCGGCTTGACCGTGCGCACGCTGATGGCGTCTCCAGGGCGGAAGACCAGCAGCCGCGGTCCTTCGTGGCGTTCGCGCGCGATCTCGACCTCGCCGTCGACGATATAGATCGCGCGCTCCTCGTGGTCGGGATCGAGCGGCACGACCGTGCCGGCCTGCGCGGTGACCTCGACATAGAACCAGGGCGAGACCATCGTCACCGGCGAGGCCGCGCCGAACGCGCGGCCGGCGATGATGCGCGCGGAGAAGCCGGTGTCGCTGACCGTCGGCAGCGCGTCGGCCGCATAATGCTGGAAGCTCGGTGCGATCTCTTCGGATTCGACCGGCAGCGCGATCCAGCTCTGCAAGCCCAGCATCTTCTGCCCGTTCTGCCGCTGCAGGTCGGGTGTGCGCTCGGAATGCGCGATGCCGCGGCCCGCCGTCATCAGGTTCATCGCGCCGGGCTGGATCTCGCGGACGTTGCCCTCGCTGTCGCGATGCATGATGGCGCCGTCGAACAGATAGGTGACGGTGGCAAGGCCGATATGCGGATGTGGCCGCACGTCCATGCCCTTGCCGGACATGAACTGCACCGGGCCGAAATGATCGAAGAAGATGAACGGGCCGACCATCTGCCGCTGGCCATGCGGCAGCGCGCGCCGCACGGCGAAGCCGTCGCCGAGATCGCGGGTGCGCGGCACGATGACGTGCTCCAGCGCGTCGCAGGATGTGGGATCGCCGAACTCGGGATCGATCGATGGCTGCCAGCTCATGGGGCGCTCCTGCAATGTGGTCGCGCGAGCTTAGCAGCTTCGCGAAGGCGGGGGCAGGGCACGAGGTCGCGGCGCTTGCCCGATTTGAACGAAGCGAAGCTCCGGCCTAGAGTTCCGGTGCTGACAACGGACCCATGACGATGACGCTCGAAAGCCTCGATCTCGCGCTTCGCGCCGCCGCCATCGCGCTGCTGGCCGTGCTCGCCGTCGCGCTGGGACGCGATCTCGGCAGGCAATGGCGCGGCCGGCTCGCGATCGCGCTGGCGCTGGGATCGGCCGCGCACGCGGCGACCTTCGACATCGGCGGCGCGGCTGCGCCATCGCTCGCTTCCGTGCCGCTGATTGCGCTGGCGACCGCCGATATCGTCGTGCTTTGGCTGTTCTGCCGCGCGCTGTTCGACGACGGCTTTGCGTTGCGTTGGCTGCACGGCTTGATCTGGCTCGCGGTGTTCGGTTTCAGCCTGCTGAGCTGTCTCGTGCTGGGGCCTGCCGGACATGCACGGCTCGTGATCGTCGCCAATAATGTGCTGGCTCTCGGCTTCCTTGGCCTGACCTTGGCGCAGACCATCCGCTCCTGGGCGGCGGACCTCGTCGAGGGGCGGCGGCGCATCCGTGCCTTCGTCGTCATCGCGGCGATGGCCTACGGCGGCGTCAACGCGCTGCTGCAGATCGCGTCCGCCGGCAGCGGGCCGTCGGAGCTCGCCAATGTCATCAATGCGGCGATGTTCTTGGGCGTGGTCGGCGCCGTTGCGTTGATGCTGCTCAAGGTCGGTGCCGGCGACGTGCTCGCGCCGGAGGCGCCACCGGCTGCGGTGCCCGAAGAGGTGGCTCCGAAAGCCGCCGACCGCAGGCTGGTCGACGCGCTGATGCGACTGATGGCGGACGAGCGGATCTATCGCCAGGAGAACGTCACGATCGGCGTGCTGGCGACGAAGCTCTCCATTCCTGAATACCGGCTGCGGCGGCTGATCAATGGCGAGCTCGGCTACCGCAATTTCAATACCTTCCTCAACGCCCACCGCATCGAGGAGGCCAAGGCCGCGCTGGCCGATCCGGCCCAGGCCGAGGTGCCCGTGATCACCATCGCGATGGACGCCGGGTTCCAGTCGCTTGGGCCCTTCAACCGCGCCTTCAAGGCGGTGACCGGGGTGACGCCGACCGAATACCGGCGCATGAGGCTGTCGGCGGCGTGATCTGTTCGGCCTTGAAACTGCAGAGGAATTCCAAAATCGGCGAGATCCCGGCGATTCTCGGCTGGGATGATTTCCGAAATCGGCGAGCGCCTGGGCCGCAGCCGCAGTCTGGTCCGGCAGATCCAACTGCCGGAGCTCCTCATGACTCGCCGCCTGCTGCTCGCTCTCGTCGCCACCACCGCGCTGGCCGCCCTGGCTGTCGGCAGCGCCCGAGCCCGCGACGTGCCGAAAATCGCGACAGGCTTCATCGCCAGCGTGCTGTGCTCGGAGACCTTCGTCTCCGGTCTCGACCCGGACCGCACGCTCTCCGAGACGCGGGCCGCGATGCCGGGCGCCGGCCTGCTGAGCTGGGCGATGGACATCCGCGTCGATCGCGCCGCCAAGGACGTCACCGTGACGCTGCTCGGGCTCGGCCGCAGCCGTGCAGTGTTTCGCGACGGGCTCGGCTGCCATATGGATCATGGCGAGAGTCCGGACTGGCCGGCCATCCGGCCGTCCCAGCCGGCCTTGCTGCCCGGCACCGCTCTGCCGCACGGCGTGGCGCCGGTGACACCGGCGCTGACTGCGGCGCTCGATCGCGCCTTTGCCGAGCCGGAGGTGCCGCCGTTCCGGCGCACCCATGCCGTCGTGGTGATGACGGACGGCAAGGTCATCGCCGAACGCTACGCGCCGGGCTTTGCGGTCGACACGCCGCTGCTCGGCTTCTCCGCGACCAAGTCGATGACCGCGACCTTGATCGGCATTCTCGTCCGCCAGGGCAAGCTCGCGCTGCATGCGCCCGCGCCCATCGCGGCGTGGCGCGACGACAAAGATCCGCGCCACGCCATCACCGTCGATCACCTCTTGCGCCACACCGCAGGCCTCGCGCTCGGCAGCTCGCTGCAGGCCTCGCTGTTCTCGGCGCTCGAGCCGGTCAACCGGATGAAATTCGTCGAAACGGACCGCGCCGCCTTCGCCGAAACCATGCCGCTCGAAACCACGCCGGGCGCGGTCAGCAATTATCACGACGGCAACACCGTCATCCTCTCTCATCTCATCCGCGACGCCGTCGACGGCAGCGCTGCGGATGTGCTGCGTTTTGCGCATCGCGAGCTGTTCGATCCGCTCGGCATGACCAGCGTCACCCTCGAATTCGACGCCGCCGGCACGCCGGACGGATCGAGCCAGATGCTGGCGTCGGCGCGCGACTGGGCGCGACTCGGCCAGCTGTATCTCGACGACGGCGTCGTGGCTGGCCGCCGCATCCTGCCCGCCGGCTGGGTCGCGTATGTCAGCGCGCCGACACCCGGCGCGTTCGTCGGCCTCGGCGCCGGCTTCTGGACCAACAGTGGCGACAGCTTTGGCGCCAACTACCGCAGCTCCCATGGCTGGCCGCGCGACGCGTTCTTCGCCAAGGGCACGCTCGGCCAATATGTCATCGTCATCCCCTCCGAGCGTCTCGTCATTGCGCGTTTCGGGCGCACCGTGAACTGGCCGCCGGAGGCCGACGGCGTGGCGCAGCTCGTGAGCGACGTGATCGCGGCGACCCATGGGGAATGACGCATGCGCTACGCTCTCCCCAGCGCGGTGGCCTGCGCGACACGTTCGAACCGCTCCAGCGACAGGATCGCATCGGCGAAGCTCTGCGCGCGGTTGCTCAGCACCGGCCGGGCGAGCGTCAGAAACTTGTCGCTCATCGCCTGCGCCGAGGGGAACGAGGTCGGCTCGCCCGAGGGATCGTCGTGCAGCCGCTCGTGCACGCCGTCTTCCGTGGTGATGGTGACGCGCGCGCCGAACGGATGGCTGCGGCCGACCTCCAGCCTGTCGTCCTGCACCACGTCGAACTTGTCGGCGAGCGCATTGATCGCGATGTCACCCAGCCTGACGTAGTCGTCCCAGCCGAAGCGGCCCTGGTCGAGCGCCAGCGCGCCGGTGAAGAACATCGAGAACTGGCCGCCGACGATCGAGGTCGGATGCCGCTTGGTCGCGGCGTCACCGGTCAGGGTGATGCCGTTGCGATGCAGGCCGACCTCGACGCGCTTGACCTGGTCCGGCGTCAGATTGTGCTCGCGGCGCAAGGCGATGATGGCGTCGATCGCTGCATGGGTATAGCGGCAGCTCGGATACGGCTTCACGCCGATCTTCATCGTCTCATAGGTGGAGCCGAGCCCGGCGACGGCCTTGTCGTGATGCGGCGCGTCGGTGTAGCCGACCAGAAGACCGTGCTTGCCCTCGACGGATTCGATCGCGCCGACGAAGTCGTTCTTGGCGAGCGTCGCCGCGATCACGCCGTTCATTGCCGACGCGCCGACCTGATAGCGCTTGTTCCAGGCGCCGTTGACGAGAAACTGCAGCGAGCCCGCGGCCTGGCTGCCGGACACGCCGAAGGCGTAGATCAACTGCTGCTCCGACAGGCCGAACAGCTTGCCGGCCGCGGCGGCCGCGCCATAGGTGCCGGCGGTCGCCGTCGGGTGGAAGCCGCGGGCATAATGCGAGGTCGGATCGAGCGCGTTGCCGAGCCGGCAGCACACCTCGTAGCCGGCGACGATGGCGGTCAGCACCTCGCGGCCGGACGCGCCGACCAGCTCGCCGACGGCGAACGCGGCCGGCACCACCGGCGCGCTCGGATGCAGCGAGGAATCGGCGTGGGTATCGTCGAAATCGAGCGAATGGCCCATCGTTCCGTTGAGCAGCGCCGCCACCGCCGGCGTCCAGGTTCTGTCGTCGCCGAATACGGTCGCCTCGCCCGCCGCATCGAGCTTCAGCGCCGCCAGCATCTTGACGATGGACGGCGTCGATTCCGCCTCGCGCCGGGCCCGGATGGCGCTGCCGAGGAAGTCGAGCGTCAGCACCTTGGCGCGGTCGAGCACCTCGGGCGGGATATCGTCATATTTCAGCTCCGCGACATAGGCGGCGAGCGTTGCGGTTTCCTGGGCCATCGTGTTTCCTCGCATCGTTGCAATGACCGTAGGCAAGCCGATTCCGCCTTTCAAGCCGGTTCGGCCGGGTGGGGAGCTGCCATGCCGGGATCGCGCTGGTGCTGTTCGAGGTGAGCGACTGATGATGTCCTTGAAGCGGCTGTTTGGCCGGTTGCGCGCCCGCAAGGCGCCGATGTCGCTGGCGGTTCGCGGCACGGTGGCGGCGACGCTTGCCTTCGCCATCGCCACGGCTTTTCAATTGAAGCTGCCGCTGTGGGCGGTGCTGACGTCGCTGATCGTGACGCAAGGCAGCGTCGGGCGCTCGCTGAAGGCAACGCGCGACTACATGTTCGGTACCATCGGCGGTGCCATCTATGGCGGCGCCATCACGGTCTTCATCCCGCATTCGGGCGAGCTGCAACTGCTCGGCATGCTGATCCTGGCGGTGACGCCGCTCGCTTTCGTCGCCGCGATCAATCCCAGCCTCAACGCCGCCACCGTGACGGCGGTCATCGTGCTGCTGGTGCCGACGATGGGCCATCTCGATCCGCTCGGCTCCGCGATCGACCGCGTGTTCGAGGTCGCGGTCGGCGCGCTGACCGGCCTCGCCGTATCGTTCATCGTGTTGCCGTCGCGCGCGCATGTGCAGATGCGTGCCGCGGCGGGGCGTCTGCTCGAACTGATTGCAGCTGCCTTCACCGAGCTGCTGGCCGGCCTGTCGCGCGGCCGCGACAACGACGCGCTGCATCGGATCCAGGACGGCATTGGTACCGCGCTCACCGAATTGAATGCGACAGGAGCGGAGGCCGAGCGGGAGCGCTCGGCGCGGCTGTCCTCCGGCGCCGATACCGGCCCGCTGCTGCGGACGATCCTGCGCCTGCGCCACGACGTCGTGATGATCGGCCGTGCCAGCGTGGTGCCGCTGCCATCCGAGCTGCAGGCGCGCTTGTCCGGACCAGTGTCGCGCGTCAGCGATGCCATCGCGAGCTATCTGCGCGGCTGTGCCGCGGCCATCCGCAACGGCTCCGGCCCGCCGGCGATCTGGCCGATCCACGTCGCGGTGAAGGCCTATGCGGAAGAGGTCGCCGCCGTCCGCAGCGACGGTCTCACGCGGGGCCTGCCGGGTGACGCCGCCGAGCGCTTCTTCGCGCTCGGCTTCTCGCTGGAGCAGATGCGCCAGAACCTGATCGACCTCGAGCGCGTCGTTGCCGAATGGGCGGGCGCGTCGACCGGGAAGCCGCATCGACCGGAGCGCGACGAGACGCCGGATACAGCGGGGGCCTGATCTCCTCATCGCGACAACCGCAGGAAGCGCAGCACCAGCAGGGCCGCATAGATGGCGGTGCCGATCGACAGCCCGATCCAGATTCCGATCGCGCCGAGCTTGGTGTGCAGGCCAAGCACGTAGGATGCGGGAAAGCCGATCAGCCAATAGCCGAGCACGGCGAGCAGCAGCGGCACGCGCGTGTCCTTGATGCCGCGCAGCGCGCCGACCGCGATGGTTTGCAGCGCATCGGTGATGAAGAAGGTCGTGCCGACCAGGAGCAGCGTGGCGGCGAGTGCCGCAGTCGCCGCGGCATCGGCGAGGCCGGCGCCAAGAAACAGCTGCACGATCTCGAACCGCGCAAGGATGATGCCGAGCGTGAACAGCATGGCAAGGACGAGGCCGAGCAGCATCGCCATCAGGCCGGCGCGGCGCACACCGTGCGCATCGTTGCGGCCGGCCGCATGGCCGACGCGCACGGTCGCGGCCATGCTGATGCCGAACGGCACCATGAACAGGATCGCCGTGATCTGCAGTGCAATCTGATGCGCGGCGAGAGCGGCCGTGCTGATCAGTCCCATCAGGATCGCCGCCGCCGAGAACAAGCCATATTCGAGCAGGAACGACAGCGAGATCGGAGCGCCGATGATCAGGAGCTGCCGCATCAGCCGCCAGTCGATGCGCCCGAGCCGGGCCAGGACATGATAGTCGCGGAACGGCGGGCGCAACGCGGCGAACCACAGACCGGCAAGAAACGTTCCCAGGTTGACGGTCGAGGTGGCGAGGCCGACGCCGGTCAGGCCGAGCTGCGGAAAACCCCAGTGGCCATAGAGCAGCGGATAGACCAGCAGCGCGTTGAGCGGGATCGCGGCCAAGGTGATCCAAAGCACCGGCTCGGGGCGGTTGACGGCGCCCATGAAGCTGCGCAGCGCCAGGAACCACAGCATCGGCGCAATGCCCCAGGCGAGGCCGGCCAGATAGTCCTGCGCGAGATGCGCCACGCCCGGCGCCTGTCCGAGTGCGAGCAGGATGACCTCGCCGTTCAGCGCGATCAGCATGATCGGCAACGCGATGAACAGCCCGGCCCACAGCCCGACGCGCAGCGCGCGCCGGACCAGCCCGGCATCGGCCGCGCCGAACGCCTGCGCGGCGAGCGGCGCCACCGCGGACATCAGACCCATGCCGAAGGTGGAGCCGACGAAGTAGACGGTGCCCGCTAACGCGGCCGCTGCAACGGCATCGCCGCCGAGACGGCCGATGAAGGCGAGATCGGTCGACATCATCGCGATCTGCGACAGCTGCGTCAGCGCCATCGGCGCGGCGAGGCGGACCGTCTCCCAGAGTTCGAGCGCGAGAGAAGGTGTCGGCGCCGCCGGCGGCGGCGCGTGGTCGGTTCCGGCTGTGGAGGTCATGATCGAGGCTATAGCAGTCCCCGCAGTGTCGTGCACATCACGCCGTCGTCGTCATGGGCGGTGCGAGATGCGAGCGTCGCGGCAACATCATCGTTGGAGCTTGGGTTCGCGACGTCGGCCATCGCGGACTGCTCTCGTGCCGAACCAGATCGGATCGGACGGCCACACACGTTCCCGCGGCACGGCGTGCCCGGGTGATGCTCGATTTGCTCCCCTCGAACAGGAAGAGGGGCAGGGAAGGCCGGGTGCTTGACCACACCCATGGCCCGCCTGCAAAAGAAGTAGCAGGCGGCAGTCACCACAGGTGGGCCGCACATCCGGCCTTCCCTGCGCCATGGTTGGAACGGCTTATACGTACTCTCCCCGGGGACCGAGCTTGTTTGCCCCCGTCACCTTGCGGATCGCCCGCCGGCTTGACCTCAGCATCGGGAGGCCAGGACCATACGATTTCGCCGTACGCGGCCGCTCCTTCGTCCACGCGCCAGCCTCGAGGAAACCTCAAGTGCGCGCTGTGAGCTGCCGCATCCATCGCATCCCACCCTCAACGTCCGTGACGATCGCGAAGCGCCCCTCTCATGAGGACGGGATGGGTGCAGTATTTCTGACTTTCGGAATAAAAGCAAGCGTAAAATTCGGAAAAGCGTGAATAATGAAATCGCGGCTTGGCTGATAGCTCCGCAGTTCGATGTGTTCACCGTCATTGCGAGCGCAGCGAGGCCAGTCAGATTGCCTCCGCGGAGCTCCGGATTGCTTCGCTGTGCCCTCGCAATGGCGGCGGGGAGTGAGTGAAACGCTTGCGCGAGATCAGGCGGGCGGCGCGACCTGCCGGAGCATCGCTTTCACGACGAGGCGGTGAAACGGCTTGATGACGGTGAGATAGACGCGGCCGAGAACGTTGTGGGTCTGCACCAAAGTGGTCGCTGTCACCTGCGACGTTGCGCGATGAGAGGAGACGTCGACCAGGACGCGAAAGTCCAGATGCTTGTCGTCGAAGCCGAGCACGAGCCGTGCCGGCGTTTCGTCGACGACCGGAAACATCCCGATCAGAGGACGTGGGTTGTCTGGGTCCGCGCCCGAGGTCTTCAGACCGAAGGGCCTGACCAGCAGGTTGCGGAGCTTCAGGAGCGCCGCCATCCACCAAGGCGCGTGGCCGAGCATGCGCTCGGCCGCCGTGCGGGCATCGATGTCCGGCTCGTCAATCGTGATGCGAAAGGCATCGGCGAACTCTGCGCCCGCGAGCCATCTGGTACGGTCGATGTTGGGAGTGATCTCGCTGATGGCCATGTGCAGTGAGCCTCACATGTCACGGTTGTGCCCGCGCTGTGCGCGATGCGGAGCATCATCGCACGCTCATGTTCGCGAAGCCAGCGCGCGAATGGCATAGCGCTACGGCCGGTCATTCGTCATTGCTTCGCTTCGCGCCTCACTCGCAACGACGTCGGAGAAATGCTGCGTGAATGGCGCTACCGCCCGCGTTCCGGCACGCGCGTGATCTTGGCGCCGAGCGCGTTCAGCCGCTCGTCGATGCGCTCGTAGCCGCGCTCGATCTGGTCGGCATTGTCGATATACGAGGTCCCCTCGGCGCACAGCGCGGCCAGCAGCATGGCCATGCCGGCGCGGATGTCGGGGGAGACGACGCGGGCGCCGCGCAGGCGGCTCGGGCCGGCGACGATGGCGCGGTGCGGGTCGCACAGCACGATGCGCGCGCCCATCGAGATCAGCTTGTCGACGAAGAACATCCGCGACTCGAACATCTTCTCGAACATCAGGATCACGCCCTCGCATTGCGTGGCGGTGACGAGTGCGATCGACATCAGGTCGGCGGGAAAGGCCGGCCAGGGCTGGTCCTCCAGCTTCGGCACGTGGCCGCCGAAATCGTCCTTGATCCGCAGCGTCTGCTCCGAGGGCACGATGAGGTCGTCGCCGGCAACCTCGCAGACGATGCCGAGCCGCTCGAAGCCCATGCGGATCGAGCGTAGATGCTCGGTGCCGGCGCGCACGATGCGTAAGGGAGAGCGCGTCACGGCGGCAAGGCCGATCAGCGAGCCGACCTCGATGTGATCGGGCTGGATCGAGTAGCTCGCCTGGCCCAGCGTGCTGGCGCCATGGATCACCATCGTGTTGGTGCCGATGCCCTCGATGTTGGCCCCGAGCGCGACCAGGAAATGCGCAAGGTCCTGAACGTGCGGCTCGGAGGCGGCGTTGCGCAAGTAAGTCGTGCCGTGGGCGGCCACCGCGGCCACCAGCGCGTTCTCGGTCGCGGTGACACTGGGCTCGTCGAGGAAGACGTCGGCGCCCTTGAGGCCGGAGGCGCGCAGCTCGATCTTGTCGGTCGCGGTGACGGTGGCGCCGAGCTGCTCGAAGGCGAGGAAATGCGTGTCGAGGCGGCGGCGGCCGATGACGTCGCCGCCTGGCGGCGGCAGCGCCACTTCGCCGCAGCGGGCGAGCAGGGGCCCTGCCAGCAGGATCGACGCGCGGATGCGCGCGCAGAGGTCCGGATCGAGGTCCGCGGCGCGGATCTCCTTGGCATGGATCGTGAGCCTGTTCCGGCCGCGCCATTCGGCGGAGGCGCCGACCGAGCGCACCAGCTCGACCAGCGTCTCGGTGTCGCGGATGCGAGGCACGTTGTCGAGCGTGACCGGATGCTCGGTCAGCAGCGCGGCGGCGATGATCGGCAGGGCGGCGTTCTTGTTGCCGGACGGCTCGATCGCGCCCTTGAGCCGGTGACCCCCCTCGACGATGTACTGAATGGGCGCCATGCGCGAAAAGTCCGTTCTGAGATGGTGATTCGCCCGGGGACCGGCGAAAGCGGAACATCGATCTTCAACGGAATTAACACGGAAGGGACGGGCAGGCCACTGCTCCGCAGACTCAGGGTACGCCTGGTCGTCTATCGCGCCAGTGCGCGGTATCCTCGGGCTGGACGTCGCGACTACACGTCCACGTTCGCCGAAAGCGAGTTGTCCTGGATGAACTCGCGGCGCGGCTCGACCACGTCGCCCATCAGCTTGGTGAAGATGTCGTCGGCCTCGTCGACCTCCTTGACCTTCACCTGCAGCAGGGTGCGCGCGTCGGTGTCGAGCGTGGTCTCCCAGAGCTGTTGCGGGTTCATCTCGCCGAGGCCCTTGTAACGCTGCATGTTGATGCCCTTGCGGCCGGCATCGGTGACCGCCTCGAACAAATCGACCGGGCCATGGATCACGGTCTGGACGTCGCCACGGCGCAAGGCGCCGGGCTTCGCATAGGCCTCCTGCAGGCGGGCCGCATATTCGTCCAGCTTGCGGGCATCGACGGACGCGAGCAATGCGTCGTCGATGACTGCGACGTCCTTGACGCCCCGCACGGTGCGCTCGAAGGTGAAGCCCTGGCCCTCGACGAAGTGGCCGATCCAGCCGCGCTCGACCTCGTCGGCCAGCACGTCGAGCCGTTTTGCGATGTAGGCGGCCGCGGCGTCCGCCGTCGGGATATCGCGGGTGATGTCGGGGCGCAGGACGCCGGCGATCGCGGCCTGCTCGACGACCTTGCGGTCGTAGCGCGTGTGCAGGTTGCGCAGGATGTTGCGGACGAGACGCGCTTCCTCGACCAGCGCCAGGAGGTCGCGGCCCTTGCGCTCCTCGCCTTCCGCCGTCTTGAACACGCAATCGTCAAGGCCGGTACCGATCAAATAGTCCTCGAGCGCGCGCTCGTCCTTCAGGTACTGCTCGGACTTGCCGCGCGTCACTTTGTAGAGCGGCGGCTGGGCGATGTAGAGGTGGCCGCGATCGATGATCTCGCGCATCTGGCGGTAGAAGAAGGTCAGCAGCAGCGTGCGGATGTGGGCGCCGTCGACGTCGGCGTCCGTCATCACGATGATCTTGTGATAGCGCAGCTTGTCGATCGAGAACTCGTCGCTGATGCCGGTGCCGAGCGCGGTGATCAGGGTGCCGATCTGCTCGCTCGACAGCATCTTGTCCGGGCGCACGCGCTCGACATTGAGGATCTTGCCGCGCAGCGGCAGCACCGCCTGGAACTCGCGGTTGCGGCCCTGCTTGGCGCTGCCGCCGGCCGAGTCGCCCTCGACGATGAACAGCTCCGACTTGGCCGGATCCTTCTCCTGGCAGTCGGCGAGCTTGCCGGGCAGCGAGGAGACGCTGAGCGGGCTCTTGCGGGTCAGCTCGCGCGCCTTGCGCGCGGCTTCGCGTGCCGCCGCGGCCTGGATCACCTTGCCGACGATCGTCTTGGCCTCGCCCGGATGCTCCTCGAACCAGGCGGCGAGCGCCTCGTTCAGAACGTTCTCCACCACGGGCCGCACCTCCGAGGACACCAGCTTGTCCTTGGTCTGCGACGAGAATTTCGGATCCGGCACCTTCACGGAAAGAACGGCGGTGAGACCCTCGCGACAGTCGTCGCCGGTCAGCGCGATCTTTTCCTTCTTCGCATTGGCCTCGGCGTAGCCGTTGACCTGGCGCGTCAGCGCGCCGCGGAAACCGGCGAGATGCGTGCCGCCGTCGCGCTGCGGGATGTTGTTGGTGAAGCACAGCACGTTCTCATGATAGCTGTCGTTCCACCACAGCGCAGCTTCCACCGTGATGCCGTTGACCTCCGAGCGCACCATGATCGGTGCCGGGACGATCGCTTTCTTGTTGCGGTCGAGATATTTGACGAACTCCTCCACGCCGCCGTCGTAGCGCATCTCTTCGCGCTTCTCGACCGCGTGGCGCATGTCGGAGAGCACGATGTTGACGCCGGAATTCAGGAAGGCGAGCTCGCGCAGGCGATGCTCGAGCGTGGCGTAGTCGTATTCGACGTTCTTGAACGTCTCCGTCGAGGCGAGGAACGTCACCTCGGTGCCGCGCTTGCCCTTGGCCTCGCCGACCACCTTCAGCGGCGCAATCGCGTCGCCATGGGCGAACTCGATGAGATGCTCCTTGTCGTCGCGCCAGACCCGAAGCTGCAGCTTGCTCGACAGCGCGTTGACGACGGAGACGCCGACGCCGTGCAGTCCGCCGGACACCTTGTAGGAGTTCTGGTCGAACTTTCCGCCGGCATGCAGCTGGGTCATGATGACCTCGGCGGCGGACACGCCTTCGCCCTTGTGGATGTCGACCGGAATGCCGCGGCCGTCGTCGCGCACGGTGACCGAATTGTCCGGATTGAGCACCACCTCGACCGCAGTGGCGTGACCAGCCAGCGCCTCGTCGATCGCGTTGTCGACGACCTCGTAGACCATGTGATGCAGGCCGGAGCCGTCGTCGGTATCGCCGATATACATGCCCGGGCGCTTGCGCACGGCATCCAGGCCCTTCAACACCCGGATCGATTCTGCGCCGTACTCGTTCGCGGTTGCAGGCTCGTTGTCGGCGATGGTTTGCCGGGCGGGTTCGGTCATGTGGGGCCTTCGGAAGGGGTGGTCGAATCGGCATCGCAGATCGCATGCCGAGAGCGCTCTTTCTCTCACGAAAGAAGCCACGCGCCTAGCGCAAAGTGGTACTTCGTAAGACATTGAAGAGATAGCGCTTTTTAACGGTTTTTCAAGGCCTGGCGAGGGTCGTTTTCGTCCCCTCCGAAAGCCGGATTCAGGCCCTTCTCGCGGCTGGTTTTGAGGCGTGCAGCGGGGCGCTTTCGCGTGCGATTCAAGGCACGAGTCACGCGTGACGCGGCAGGCGCCTCCTCAGTAGAGCGGTAGCGGCAGGGCGGTGCCACCCGGGCCAACCATCAGGCCCGAGGCACGCCGGCGGCGAGCTCCAGCGTGTCGCTCACGGCGGGCCGCCGGGCGATCTTCAGTCGCCGACCTTGCCGAGCACGGGCATCGCTCTGGCTCTCGGCAGGGATGTGGGGCTCGTCGCCGAGCGCTTGGGCGCCGGCAGGTGCCTGCCGTCCAACGACAGCTCCTTGAACCGGCGAACTGACAGGTTCAGCGGCGGAGCGAGTTACCGCCGCGCGCTGATCCGCCCCGCCTCGACGTCGAAGATCTCGCCGAGCTCGCGTAGTTCGGCAAACGCCGCGGGATCGGCGCCGGTCAGCCATACCTGGGCACCGAGCGTACCCAGCTCGGCGAACAAAGCGGTGCGGCGGCCGGGATCGAGATGGGCGACGATCTCGTCGAGCAGCAGCATCGGCACGATGCCGGTGGTCTCGGCCACCAGCGTCGCATGCGCAAGGATGAGGCCGATCAGCAGCGCCTTCTGCTCGCCGGTCGACGCGTCGCGCGCCGGCATGTTCTTCGGCGCATAGACGACATGGAGATCGGTCAGATGCGGGCCGTCGAGCGTGCGGCCGGCGGCGGCATCGCGCGCGCGATTGTCGCGCAGGACAGCGCGATAGCGGTCCTCCACCGCGAGCGCGGGTTCGGTCAGCAGCGCATTCTCCATCCAGCCGTCGAGCGCAATCTCGGCGGACGGGAACGCGGAGGCAGCACCGCGCTGACGCAGCATCGCAGCGAGCTTCACCGCGGTCTGGCCGCGGCTGGCAGCGACGGCGACCGCGAGCTCCGCAGTCTCGCGCTCGATGGCGTCACACCAATGGTCGTCGAAATTGCGCACCTCGAGCAGCCGGTTGCGCGAGCGCAACGAGCGCTCCAGCGCCGACACCCGGCTCGAATGCGCGCTGTCGATCGCCAGCACCAGGCGGTCGAAGAAGCGCCGTCGCTCCGATGCCGCGCCCATGAACAGGCCGTCCATCGCCGGCGTCAGCCACACCATGCGGATGTGGTCGCCGAAGGCGGCCGCCGAGCCGACCGGCTCGCGGTCGATGCGGCAGCGGCGCGTGGTGTTCGCATCGCTGCGCGGCGGCTCGATGCCAGTGCCGAAGGTCGTCAGCCCCAGCGCGCCCTCGACCTCCGCCGAGACCGCCCACGACCCGTCGCCCTGGTTGTCGGCGACGTCCTCCAGGGTGGCACGGCGCAGGCCGCGGCCCGGCGCGAAGAACGAGATCGCCTCCAGGCAATTGGTCTTGCCGGCGCCGTTGGCCCCGACCAGCGCGACCATGTCCGCCTGCACGCTGACGCTGGCAGCGCGATAGCTGCGGAAATGCGTCAGCGCGAGGCGGTTGATGCGGGAGGGGGTCATCGGGAGGAGCTGGGACCTTGATTCGTCATTGCCGGGCTTGACCCGGCAATCCATCGTCCGCGTCAGCGGACTATTTCATCATATAGATCGCGCCAGTCAGGATTGCTCGCGACGATCAGGTCGATCTTCCATTCACGCGACCAGTGCTTGATATTCTTCTCACGCTGCAGCGCCGCCGCGATTGTTTCATGCGTCTCGAAGTAGACGAGGCGCTTGATGCCATAGCGGCGCGTAAAGCTCTCGGCGAGACCTTCGCGGTGCTCATAGACGCGCCGGACGAGATCATTGGTCACGCCGACATACAGCGTGCCGCCCGGCTTGCTCGCGAGAGTGTAAACCCAGTAGGCCATTTGTAAGGATGGATGGCCCGGTGAAGCCCGGCCATGACGGGTTAAACTCGATCTCGCAGCAGTCTCGCCTCACACCCGCATCGGCATCAGCACATACAGCGCGTTGCGGTTGTCGCGGTCCTGGATCAGGGTCGGCGAGCCCGGATCGGCGAGCCGGAGCACCGCGACCTCGCCCTCGATCTGCGCGGCGATGTCGAGCAGATAGCGCGAGTTGAAGCCGATATCGAGCGCGTCCGAGGCGTACTCGACCTCGAGCTCTTCGGTCGCGCTGCCGGAATCCGGGTTGGTGACGGAGAGCACCAGCTTGCCGGGGGAGAGGGCGAGCTTCACGGCGCGGCCGCGCTCGGAGGAAATGGTGGAGACGCGGTCGACGGCGGCGGCGAAATCGGCCTTGTCGACGACCAGCTCCTTGTCGTTGTTCTGCGGAATGACGCGGCCGTAATCAGGGAAGGTGCCGTCGATCAGCTTCGAGGTCAGCACCACCTGTCCCAGCGTGAAGCGGATCTTGCCCTGCGACAGCTCGATCCTGATCTCGCTGTCATTGTCCTCGATCAGCCGCTGCACCTCGCCCACGGTCTTGCGCGGCACGATCACGCCCGGCATCTCGGCGGCGCCGGCAGGCTGGGGCAGGTCGACCTGGGCGAGGCGGTGGCCGTCGGTGGCGACCGCGCGCAGGGTCGGCTGCTTGGCGGTGCCGCCGGCGTGCAGATAGATGCCGTTCAGGTAATAGCGCGTCTCCTCGGTGGAGATCGCGAACTGCGTGCGGTCGATCAGGCTCTTGACGTCCTTGGCGGGAACCCCGAACGCATGCGTCATGTCGCCTGCGGCGAGATCCGGGAAGTCGCTCTCCGGCAGGGTCTGCAGGGTGAACTTGGAACGGCCGGCGCGGATCGCGAGCACTGCGCGCTCGCCGTCGCTCTCCAGCACGATCTGCGAGCCGTCCGGCAGCTTGCGGACGATGTCGTAGAACATGTGCGCCGGAACGGTGGTTGAGCCCGCGGTGGCGGTCTCGGCGGCCAGGGTTTCCGTCACTTCGAGATCGAGATCGGTCGCGCGCAGCGACAGCCGGGCATTCTCGGCGCGGACCAGCACGTTACCCAGAATCGGGATGGTGTTGCGCCGCTCGACCACACGATGGACGTGGCCCAGCGACTTCAGGAGCTGTGCGCGTTCGACGGTCACCTTCATTGCACTATACCCGCCCGTTCCAACTGAGCTTGTCCTGGAATGCCGGCGGGCTGAGCAGCGCCGCGGCCGATGGCACCTCGCGCCCGAACGGCGCTTGGCCAGCGTCCAGGAGCGTGAGGGGGAGGCGTAAAGTGGCGCGGATGAGGCCCGAGCGCAAGGGATGGCGGGCCGATTTCCCACGTTTCGGCAGGTGCTTCCGCGATCCGCAGGCCGGGTCCGAGAACGACGTCCGAGCATGACGTCCGAGGACAGCGTCGAAGGGCCGGGACAACGGCCCGGCTGGGGGCGAACCTTCTGTCCGCTCCCCTGGCCGTGCGTGCCGTCTAGTCCTGCAACTGGCGCTTGAGCGACTCGACCTCGTCGTTCAGCGCGATGTCCTTGCCGACCAGCGCTTCGATCTTGCGCACCGCATGCAGCACGGTGGTGTGATCGCGTCCACCGAAGCGGCGGCCGATCTCGGGCAGCGAGCGCAGGGTCAGCGTCTTGGCGAGGTACATCGCGACCTGGCGCGGACGCACCACGTTGGCGGTGCGGCGCGACGACAACAGGTCGGAGCGGCTGACGTTGTATTGCCGCGCCACGACGCGCTGGATGTCCTCGATCTTGATGCGCTTCGGTTCCTGCGGCCGCACCAGGTCGCGCACCTCGCGCTCGGCCATGTCGAGCGTGACCGGCTGGTTGTTGAGCTTGGAATGCGCCAGCAGGCGGTTGATCGCGCCTTCGAGATCGCGGCCGTTATGGGTGATGGAGCGGGCGAGATAGTCGAGCACCGGCTCCGGCACGTCGAAGCTCGCATGATGCGCGCGGGCCGCGGCGACGCGCGACTTGAGAATGCCGAGGCGCAGATCCTCGCCGAGCGAGCCCATCTCCACGACGAGGCCGCCGGCAAGCCGCGAGCGGACGCGATCATCGAGGCTTTCGAGGTCCGACGGCGGCCGGTCGGCTGCGATGACGACCTGTCGTCCCGCATCGATCAGCGCGTTCAGCGTATGGCAGAACTCGGCCTGGGTCGATTTGCCCTGCAGGAACTGCAGGTCGTCGATCACGAGCACGTCGATGCCGCGCAGCGCTTCCTTGAAGGCCAGCGCGGTCTGCGATTTCAGCGCCGCGACGAAGCCGTACATGAATTTCTCGGCGGTGAGGTACAGCACCTTGCGCTCGCCGCCGGCGTTGCCGGCCCAGGTGACCGCCTGCAGCAGATGCGTCTTGCCCAGCCCGACGCCGGCATGGATGTAGAGCGGGTTGAACATCACGGGATCGCCGCGGCGGCCGTCGGCGACCTGGCGCGCTGCGGCATGGGCCAGCGTGTTGGCGCGGCCGACGACGAAGCTCGCGAAGGTCAGCCGCGGATCGAGCGGCGAGCCGCCGAGCGCGTCATGGCTCGTGGCGAGCGAAGCCGCAGCCGACGCAGTTCGCGTGTCGGCGCTCGTCGCCGGCCGGTTGTCGTTGCGCTCGGCCCGGCGGGCTTCGACGGCGACGGGGGCTTCCTTGACCGGCGTCGCGCAGCGCATTGCGGTGCGAACGGACAGATCGATGCGATGCACCTCCGGCATCTCGGCCTGCCAGCACGACAGCACGCGCTCGGCATAATGCGCCTGGATCCAGCTCTTCAGGAAACGCGTCGGCACCGACAGATGGACGCTTTCGTTCTGAACGGCCTCGAGGTCCATGCGGGCAAACCAGCTCGTATAGACGTCCTCGCCGACGGTCGAGCGCAGCCGCCCCTTCACGCGAGACCAGCGATCCTGTTCCGAATTTGTCATGGCAGTCGCAACTTTTCGAATTGAGTGGTGGTGTCGTGTGATCGCCGGGCAGACGTCCCGTGAAAGGACACGTGTGCCGCAGCGAGACCTCGAGCGGAGGCTCAACTCCAGACATGGCTCGCCGTTCGGCGCGGACGCCGTCGGGCCATCAATGCTGGTGGAAGAAGCTTCTCCGCGAGGTCAGCGCATACTCAGATGCGCGATGGACGCCGGAGGGCCGATCGCCGTGCTGGCAATGGCCGGGCTGGAGATGTCGATCACTTCAGTGTTGACCGCCAAGGGTGCGTTATCCGGAACCAGCCTATGGTGTGTGCCCGCAATGTGTCCGTAAAACATGCAACCTCCCCGCCCTGCCGTGATTGCTCATGGCAAGTTGTCATCCCAATGCCGCCGCGCCTGAACCCCAAGATTCAGCCGCACCGCCGTACATCCCGTCCAACTTGTCCACTCGGTGAGCGAAGCCGCCACGAGCTTCAGCCGGGTCGACCGATGTCGTATTTCTCTTGTTCAAAGCGGCGCAACGATGATGCTGCGCCCGAGAAATTTCGACAAAGTTCAGTCGCTCCCCATATTGCTATGGGTACAGATCCGGCCATCGCTTTGGAAAGCGTCGCCAACGCGCACACCGCCGCCGATTTGCACGTCCGCCCCGTTTCTAAAACCGCGCTGGTCTCAAGATCGTGGGCGCCGCGAGTGATTAAAGAAATACACGATGCGTCGGGACTCGCAATCCATAAGATCGGAGCACGCGTTACGAGTCTTCGCGGCGGTTGCGACGCGGTGTTGCGCGTTAAGAAAGCAACGTTTTGAATCATCGCGAGGAATCTCGGATGTGACAAACAACATCGTCTGCCCAAAATTTCTTC
Source organism: Bradyrhizobium sp. SZCCHNRI20481 (assembly GCF_032485055.1). Classification (NCBI taxonomy): domain Bacteria; kingdom Pseudomonadati; phylum Pseudomonadota; class Alphaproteobacteria; order Hyphomicrobiales; family Nitrobacteraceae; genus Bradyrhizobium; species Bradyrhizobium sp. SZCCHNRI20481. The sequence continues at coordinate 281,583 of NZ_JAUEUE010000006.1, read as the reverse complement.
ATAATTTTTTTATGTTTCGACCGGCCTCACCCGCTTTTCCAATCACTTGGTCGCGCTATGCACTTAAGTCATTTTCGAAACGATGTTTTTCGCGATTGCTCGAAGCGGGTAACTCCCGCGATGCGCGGTGCGCAAAGTGAGCGGCGCATCGCGCGCTCTTGACAGCGATGCGCAAGCGCGGCGCGCAGATTCGCAGCCGTTTCAGATGAGACAATATTGTCACTGCGTAAAAATACGGAACTTCACGTAGTTCCGACGGAACCTGTGTCAGGCGCGCACGACATCGCGCGGGTTCCACCACGCGCGAAGATCGTATTCGCGATGCGATATCACCATCAAGATGTGACCATCAAATGGAGAAGGCGCGGCGAGCGATGGAGGGATGCGCGACAGCGGAACGCGCAATTGAAAATGGCACAAAAGAAAAGCCCGGCGCGAGCCGGGCTGTTTGCATCTTGATAGTTCGTCAGCCGCGCGATCGCGTCACTTCGCGAGCTTGGCGATCTGATGCGTGAGGCGCGACACTTTGCGGCTCGCGTTGTTCTTGTGAATGATGTTGCGCTGTGCGGCGCGCATCAGCTGCGGCTCGGCATTGGCCATCGCCTTCAGCGCGGCGTCGCGATCGCCCTTCTTGATCGCGTCCTCGACGGAGCGAACCGCGCCGCGCATCTGGGTGCGGCGCGACTTGTTGATGATGGTGCGGCGGGCAATCTTGCGCGTCGCTTTCTTCGCGGAAGTCGTGTTGGCCATGCTCTCAAATATCCTTCGGCGGCGAGCAGTCGCCGCTCTTGCGGGTACGCGCGCGGCCCGCTTGACGCGGCCCCATCGACGCGGTGGGTTGTTCGGACGCCTCTCTGAGAATGCCATGACCGGAGCAGTTGCTCGGCGGATCGGCGCTGCTCAAAGAACAGCGGCGGCGGGATTGCGCCCACCGCCATTGACGACCTTATAGGGGCAGGCCTGGCGAGCGTCAACGGTCTCGGAGCGCCCCGCCGCGGCTGGAATCGGCCAAAACCCGGTTCTAAGCCCCTGACGAGGTTGAATTTCTGCGGGGCCCCCGCTATGGCCTTGCTGCCCGAGAGGGCGTGCGAGAGAGGGCAGGTGAGGCATGATCCGCGGTTTTTTCCGTCTGGTGGGGCTGTTGCTGCTGGCCGGAAGCTTCATCTTCCTGGTCTATGACGGCGCGCGCTGGGTGGCCGACCAGACCCTGCAGTTCACCCGGTTCGGCCAGCTCTGGAACGACGTCCACCAGGCGAGCCAAGCCGCCTTCAAGGCCTGGATCGAGGCCAAGGCCCCGTTCTTGTGGGAGTGGATCGTCAAGGTGTTTTTGGACCAGCCGGTGTTTGCGGTGCTTGGCCTGCTCGGAATCCTGCTGATGCTGCTGTTCCGGCCGCGCAAGCCGCTGATCGGCTATGGACGCGACTGAGCGCGGCGGTTCGTCTCGCCGCGCCGGCAGCAGTACTGGATTCCGCTCGGAGCGTGACGCGGGAACCGCTGGCGCGGCGTAACGGCGCTACTGCTCGTCCCGTAGAGCCCTATATATTCCCCTGACAAGAGGTCATCGCGCCGTGGGCCGTCCCGCGGGCGCTGGCCATGAGCGGAGACATCCCATGTTCTTCATGCGCAAAGCCCCTGCCATGCCGTCTGCCGCCGAGGCGCTGCCCGGCCGCGCCCTGCCGATCCCGACCGCCGCGACGCATTTCGTCAACGGTCGCCGCCTGTTGCCGCCCTATCCGGACGGCCTCGAGCAGGCCGTGTTCGGGCTCGGCTGCTTCTGGGGCGCGGAGCGCAAGTTCTGGCAGCTCGGTGACGGCATCCACGTCACCGCCGTCGGCTATGCCGGAGGCCATACGCCGAACCCGACCTACGAGGAGGTGTGCTCGGGGCAGACGGCGCATACGGAGGTCGTGCTGGTGGTGTTCGATCCCAAGATCATGTCCTACGAGCGCCTCTTGAAGACGTTCTGGGAGAGCCACGACCCGACCCAGGGCATGCGTCAGGGCAACGACGTCGGCACGCAATATCGCTCAGCGATCTACACGTTCAGCGACGCGCAACGCGAGGCGGCCGAGGCGTCGAAGGCGGCCTACGAGTCGGCGCTGCGCGCCAAGGGGCTCGGAGCGATTACGACCGAGATCGTCCCGGCGGGGCCGTTCTATTTCGCCGAGGATTATCACCAGCAGTACCTGGCCAAGAATCCGGCCGGATATTGCGGCCTCGGCGGCACTGGCGTCGCGTGCCCGATCGGTGTCGGCGTGAGCGCATAGGCCGGGCTGAGCGCGCCCGATCACCGTGAACATCGGATCCCTCTCCCACGCCGTGGGAGAGGGATTTTTTTCCGGGCCGCTTTCACCGCGGCCCGTTTGCGACGGGGGGACTACACGCGCCAACGGTTTGTTAACCTTAACCGCGCATGACTAGCGCACATCCTCATTCAAGGATTGTTCGAGTGCGCGCGTTGTTTGTTCCGGTCATTACCGTCCTGTCCGCGATCCTGTTGTCGGGCTGCATGCAGACGATCTCCCCCGTCGCTGCCGTCCAGCCGCAGAGCGATCTCGACGCGATGGCCTATGGAACGCCTTCCACCGGCCCGGTTGCCGCCACCGGGCAGGGTGGAGCGATCCCTACGTTGCGCAACTCGTTCGCTGCCGCCACCCGCGCAGACGCCAATGTCGTTCCCGCCGGCTATGCGCCGGCGCGCCGCGACCCCGCCTATCATCTCGATGCCGGCGACAAGCTGCGCGTGGTCGTCTACGGCCAGGAGGGTCTGACCAACACCTATGCGATTGATGCGTCCGGATCGATCACGATGCCGCTGATCGGCAGCGTGCCGGCGCGCGGCCGCACCACCGCCGGCCTCGCCGCCGAGATCACCGCCAAGCTGCGCAACGGCTACATCCGCGAGCCCTCGGTGGCGGTCGAGATCGAAGCCTATCGCCCGTTCTTCATCCTCGGCGAGGTGCAGGCGCCCGGCCAATACCCCTACGTGCCCAACATGACGGTCGAGAGCGCGATCGCGATCGCCGGCGGCTTCTCGCCGCGGGCGCGGCGCGACGTCGTCACCCTGACCCACACCGATGCTTCCGGCGCCGCGCGCTACGAGGTGCCGCTCGGCACCTCGCTCAAGCCGGGCGACACCATCCAGGTCGGCGAGCGCTGGTTCTGACCTCCATAGGAATCGCTGCACGCTCGCGATGACGCGCGGCGCAGAACGATGCGCCCCCTCTTCTTTCGTCATTGCGAGCGAAGCGAAGCAATTCAGAGTCGCACGCGACGCTCTGGATTGCTTCGTCGCTTCGCTCCTCGCAATGACGGTGGTGCGGTGATCAGCGCAGATGCTGGGCAAAGAACGCCAGGCTGTGCGTCCAGGCGAGGTCAGCGCTCGGCTGGTCGTAGCTGGCGCGCTCGTCGCAGCCAAAGCCGTGCTGGGCGCCGGGGTAGATGAAAATCTCGACGTCCGGCCGCTTGGCCTTGATGGTCTCGACGTCGCTCAAGGGAATGCCCGCGTCCTTCTCGCCGAAATGTAGCTGGGTCGGCACCGTCGGCTTGTCGTCGGCGAACCGCGCGACAGCGCCGCCATAATAGCCGACGGCGGCGCGGAGGCCCGACAGCTTGGTCGCAGCCGCATAGGCGATGCTGCCGCCGAGGCAGAAGCCGATGATGCCGACCGGCCCGACATTCTTCACGACGTCGATTGCGGCCTGGGTGTCGCGCAAAAAGGCCGCCCAATCCGGATTGGCGACGAACTTGCGCGCGACCGCGATCTCGTCGGGCGAATAGCCTGAGGTGAAGCCGGGCTCGACGCGGTCGAAGATCGCCGGCGCGATCGCAACGTAACCCTCGGCGGCGAGGCGGTCGCAGACGTTGCGGATGTGATGGTTGACACCGAAGATCTCCTGGATGACGACCAGCGCGCGCTTTGCAGTTCCGGTCGGATCGGCGCGGTAGGCGCCGAGCTGGAAGCCATCAGATGCCGTCAGCTTGATGTCTTGTCCCACGTTCTGTCCTCTTTGCGGTCGTCAGGCGCGTGTCAGCGCCACATCCAGTTGGTGCCGTAGTCCTCTTTCCAGCCGGTCAGCCGGCCCCTGCGGAACTTCAAGTAGAGGCGGTGATGGTGCGAGACCAGTCCGCTGCCGCCGAGATTGCGCAGTGCCAGAAAGGTCTCGTTGCCGGGCGTGCCGTTCAGATAGATCAACGGCTGCTCCAGCACGCGCGATGTCTCACCGACATCCATGCCGAAGGCAAGCGGCGTGACGTTGGATGACGTCGCTGTGAAAGGCGCGTCGGCGACGCTCAGCGTCTGCCCTGCCGCGGCAGGGGGAACGGCCGACAGGCTCGGCAGCATGGCCGCAGCCAGGCACAGCGTCATACGTGCGGATGGTCTCATGGGCTGAAATCTCCTTTCGCTGTCGCGTTGGCTGCACCTCTTCCTAGCGTGCCCGGCGCCATCAGCCCAGCATCGTTCGCGCTGCACAACGTAAAATGCCAATTCAATTCGCAAGCCGGCGGTCAAATCCCGTTGCGTCGTCGTGGCAACGCGATCATTCTTATGATGGCTGGCATCTATCCGGTGGGTCCCAGCGAATCGATAAAACCGAACTTCGCCCTAAGCGAAGTCGCACGCCGGGCGGGGAAGAAACCAAATGCCCAATCTCACCATCAACGGGCGGACCATGTCCGTCGACGCGGCGCATGACACGCCGCTGCTATGGGTCATCCGCGAGCAGTTGCAGATGACCGGCACCAAGTTCGGCTGCGGCGCCGGGCTGTGCGGAGCCTGCACCGTTCATGTCAACGGCGAGGCCGTGCGCTCGTGCCAGACTATGGTCGGCGACGTCGCGAACAAGAAGATCACCACCATCGAGGGGCTGTCGCAGAAGGGCGATCATCCGTTGCAGAAGGCGTGGATCGCCGAGCAGGTGCCGCAATGCGGCTACTGCCAGTCCGGCCAGATCATGCAGGCAGCCTCGCTGCTCGCCAAGACCACGAGTCCGACCAAGGAGGAGATCGTCGCGCATATGGACGGCAATCTCTGCCGCTGCATGACCTATTCGCGGATCCAGAAGGCGATCCAGCGCGCCGCGTCCGAGATGCGCACCGCGTCCAACACGAGCGACCGGAGGGCGACATGAACCAGCATGTGAAAGCAGCGCCGTCGATGACCCCCGATCTCAGCCGCCGCTCCTTCCTGGTCGGTACCGCCGCCTCCGGCCTCGTGCTCGGCTATGCCGGCCTCGCCGACAGCGCACTCGCAGCCGCGGCACCTGCGAACTTCGAGCCCAGCGTGTGGTACGCGATTGCGCCGGATGGCATCGTGACCGTGACCTGCGGCAAGGCCGACATGGGCCAGCACATTGCGTCTACCATGGCGCAGATCGTCTGCGAGGAGCTCGGCGCCGCCTGGAAGGACATGCGGGTCCAACTCGCCTCCAACGATCCGAAGTACAACGATCCCGTGCTCGGCGCCCAGATCACCGGCGGCAGCTGGAGCACGATGATGAACTTCGACGCCATGAGCCGCGCCGGCGCCGCCGGCCGCATCGCGCTCACCGAGGCGGCCGCGACCGCGATGGGCGTGCCGGCAAAGGAGCTCGTCGTGCGCGACAGCGTTGTCATGCATCCGAAATCGAAGAAGCAGATGACCTATGCCGAGATCGTCAAGAGCGGCAAGATCACCAAGAGCTTCTCAGCCGACGAGTTGAAGGCGCTGACGCTCAAGACTCCCGATCAGTACACGATGATCGGCGTCTCGGTGCCGCAGCTCGACATTCCCTCCAAGACCAACGGCACGGCGAAATATGGCATCGATACGATGCTGCCGGGCATGGTCTACGGCAAGGTCGTCACGCCGCCGGTGCGCTTCGGCGCGACGGTCACGGCGGTCGACGACTCCGAGGCCAAGAAGGTGCCGGGCTTCATCAAGGCAGTGACGCTCGACGACAAGACCGGCTCGACCTCGGGCTGGGTGGTCGCGGTCGCCAATACCTATGCCAACGCCAGAAGGGCGGCGGACGCGCTCAAGATCAGCTACGACAAGGGCCCGTATGCCAATGTCAGCACCGACACCATCATCACCGAGGCGATGCGGCTGCAGGCGCAGGACGACGCCGGGCAGTTCTTCGTCAAGGACGGCGATGCCACGGCGGCTTTGTCGGGCGCGGCCAAGGTGCTGGAGGCGGAGTACACCACCAGCATCAACATCCATGCGCCGCTGGAGCCGATGAACGCGACCGCCGAGTTCAAGGGCGACATCCTGCACATCTACTCCGGCAATCAGTTCGCGACCCGCTCCGGCGCGATCGCGGCAGGTGCCGCCGGGATCGATCCGAAATACGTCGTGATGCACCAGGCCTGGCTCGGCGGCGGCTTCGGCCGCAGGCTCGATGCCGACATGATGGTGCCGGCGGTGCAGGCGGCCAAGGCGGTCGGCAAGCCGGTCAAGGTGATCTACTCCCGCGAGAACGACATGACGATGGACTACTCGCGGCCGCTCACCTACCAGAAGGTCAAGGCGGGCCTCGACAGCAATGGCAAGCTCATCGCCCTGAGCCATGACGTCGTCTCGGCGTGGCCGACGGCGCGCTGGGGCATCCCCGACTTCCTGTCGCCCTCGGTCGACAAGAAGGGGCCGCTCGACTCCTTCACGGTCAACGGCGCCGACTTCTTCTACACGGTGCCCAACCACCATGTGCGCGCGATCAAGAACGAGCTCGCCCACAATGCGACGCCGTCCGGGCAATTGCGCTCGGTGGCGCCGGGTTGGACGTTCTGGGCGGTCGAGAGCAGATCGACGAGATCGCGGTGGCCTCGGGGCAGGACCCGGCGCAGTTCCGCATCGCGCTGCTCGACGGCAAGGGCAAGAACGACGGCGGCGCGCAGCGGCTGCGCAACACGCTGCTGGCGGCGATGGGCCTGTCCGGCTACGGCGCCAAGAAGCTGCCGCCGGGCGAAGGCATGGGCGTGTCCTGCGTGTCGTCGCAGGAGCGCGCCACCGCGAGCTGGACGGCGTGCGTCGCCCATGTCGCGGTTGCCCCTTCGGGGGCGGTCACGGTGAAGAAGCTCACGGTGGCGACCGACGTCGGCACGCAGGTCCATCCCGACAACATCCGCGCCCAGGTCGAGGGCGCGGCGCTGTGGGGCTTGTCGCTCGCGATGTACGAGAAGGCGACCTTGAAGGACGGCGGCATCGAGCAGACCAACTTCGACAGCTACACGCCGCTGAGGATGAGCCAGGTGCCGGAGGTCGCGATCGCCGTGATCGCCAATGGGGAGAAGGCGACCGGCGTCGGCGAGCCCGCGGTGACCGTGGTCGCGCCGGCGCTCGGCAACGCCATCTACAACGCCTGTGGCGCGCGGCTGCGCTCGCTGCCGATCACCGCCGCAGCGGTCAAGGCGGCGATGAAGGCGTAGCGTCGTCGCGAGACCATCGCTGTATCTGGGAACCGCCGGAGCCCGTCTCCGGCGGTTGCTTTTTGCGCCGCAGTCACATCCCCGCGCCGCACGATTTGAACGATTCCCTTAACGTCTCGCTCACCTGAAACGATACAGCTTGAATGATCGGCTTAAGCCGCGACGAACCCGTATGCCGGTAACTTGCATGGGCAGCAAACCGCAGGGGGCGAGCACGTATGAGCGCGACAGCCAAGCAGACCGTGACCCAGACCGCGACCAGGCGCCATCTCCTGCTCGCGTCGGATCGCGGTGACCAGAGCAGCGAGCTGGCGCGCATCCTGCGCTCGGTCGGCGATGTCGACATGATGCCGACCACCGAGATCCCCGAGAACCCCGGCAACCGCTTCTCCGGCGTCATCGTCGACATCAACCTGCGCTCGCCGGAGAGCGTGCAGCGGGTGCGCAAGAAGCTCTCGTCGCGCGCCTATAGCGAGGTGCCCCGCCTGTTCGTGCTCGCCGAGGCGCTGCACCATGCCACCATGCAGGCATGGGCGCTGGGCGCCACCGACACCATCGCGCGTCCGTTCAGCCCCGCCGACGTGCTGCAGCGCATTCGCTCGGCGCTTCCCGCCGACGACGGCTATGACGAGACCGATCGCGGCAAGCTGCTCAATCGCGGCGTCGAGGCGGCGCAGGCCGTCATGGTCAAGATCTTCGAGAAGCTGCCCGCCGGCGTCCAGTTGACGATGGAGGACATCGTCGCGGCCGAGAACAAGATCCTGAAGGCGATCAAGCACTCCTCGCTGCGCGAGTGGATGACCGTGGTCGGCTGCCATCACAACGACACCTATCGGCATTGCCTGTTCGTGACCGGCCTCGCGGTCGGCTTCTCGATTCATCTGGGCATGCGCGACGACGATCAGCGCCGGCTGGTCCGCGCGGCGCTGCTGCACGACGTCGGCAAGGCGTTCATTCCGGTCGCCGTCCTCGACAAGCAGGGCAAGCTGACGGCGGAGGAGATCGCGCTGCTGCGCCAGCATCCGCGCCGCGGCTACGAGGCGCTGTGGCGGCAGGGCGGCTTCCCGCCGGAGATGCTCGACGTGATCCTGCATCACCACGAGTTCCTCGACGGCTCCGGCTATCCCGACGCGCTGCACAACGAGCAGATCAGCGACATCGTGCGCCTCACCACGATCGTCGACATCTACGCCGCGCTGATCGAGCACCGCGCCTATCGACCGGCCTTCACGCATGCGCGCGCGTTTCAGATCATGGAGAACATGGGCCCGAAGCTCGACCAGCAGCTGCTGCAGGCGTTTCGCCCGGTCGCGATGGGCGCGCATTAGGACCGCGTGTCGTAACCTCGGTTCAATCCAGCAACTTGCGCAGCTCGGCCTTTGCGACCTTCTCCAGGGTCGAGCGCGGCATCTCGTCGACCAGCTTCACCTCGCGCGGCACCTTGAAGTCGGCGAGGCCGGCGCGGCAGGCGGCCAGCACCTTCTCGGGCAGCTCCTCGCGCGCGACCCCGGCCTGCGGGATGACGAACGCAACCGGCACCTCGTCCAGCATCGGATGCTTCTTGGCGACGACGGCGGTCTCGCGCACGCCGGGCACGGTGATGATCACCTGCTCGATCTCGGACGCCGCGACGTTCTCGCCACCGACCTTGAGCATGTCCTTGGTGCGGTCGCCGAACTTGATGAAGCCGTTTTCCAGCCGCGTGACGCGGTCGCCGGTGAGGAAGAAGCCGTCGGCATCGTAGCTCGTCCGCGTCGCCTCCTCATTGTAGAGATACTCCGCAAACAGCGACAGGCCGGGCACGCCCTTGATGGCGAGATTGCCGGTGGCGCCGACCTCGGTCGGCCGGCCGTCATCGTCGGTGATGCGGATGGTGTATTCCGGCGCGGCGCGGCCGATCGACATCGGCGCGTTCGGCTGGTCGACCTCGCCGACGATGCCGTGGGTGATGGTCTCGGTCATGCCCCACCAGCCGATGATCTTGATGCCGAACTTGGCGAAGGCGGTCGGCTCCGACATCGCGGTGCCCCACAGCCGGAATTTGTGATGCTTCGGCACCTCCTGGTCGAGCAGCGCCTTCATGCAGAACGGGATGGTCGAGGTCCAGGTGCAGCCATGCTCGAGCGCCACGCTCCAGAAGCGGCTCGCCGAGAAGCGCGGCTGAATCACGCAGGTCGCGCCGACCCAGAGTGTTGCCAGCATCGAGTAGGCCAGCGCGTTGGTGTGGAACAGCGGCAAATAGGTCTGGTGCACGTCGCCCTGGTGCAGGTCCTCGTGCACGGCGTTGACCTTGGCGCCCCACAGCGCATTGGCATGCGTCCACAGCACCGCCTTCGGCCGAGACGTCGTGCCCGACGTGTACTGTACGCTGCACGGCGCGAGCGGATCGACCGCGCGCCGCGGCCGGTCGGCGCTGTCGGCAAACAGCGTCTCGAAGCGATCGCCCACCCCGACCGCTGCTGTGTCCGGCTGCCCCGGATCATGCGAGATGACCGCAAGCCAGCGGATGCCGCGGCAGTGCGCCGCGATCATCTCGGCATAGGCCGGCTGGGTGATCGCCGCCACCGCACGGCAATGGCCGGCGAAATAGCCCATCTCGGCGGCCGCCGAGCGCGTGTTGGTCGTGACGGCGAGCGCGCCCAGCTCGACGCAGGCAAACCAGGCAAGCATCGCCTCGACGCAATTGTCGAGATGGATCAGCACGGCATCGCCAGGTTTGACGCCGCGCTTGACCAGACCGGCCGCCAAGGCGCCGACACGTTCGTGAAACTCGCCATAGGTCCAGCGGCGTGCCGGTGCATCGAACGGCGCGGAGATCAGGAACGGATGATCGCGCCGGGTTTCGCTGCGCAGCTTCAACAGCCACGGCACGTCCATGCCGTCGAACGGCGTGACCGTGCCGGCTGCGATCGTCGTTCCGTTCATTTTCGCTCCCGTCGTTATTGCGTGCGGCCCGTCTCCGGCCGCTTCGTTCTTGTCGTCATCTCTTGCCACCTGGCGCCGCCGCAATCAAATCGGGAATGAACCCGTTTCCGTTTGCGGGCGACCAATGGCGCGGCAAAACACGCCCGGAGGTTTGCATGCAGGCCGAGCCACGACCATGGCGGCTGCCCGATGCCCGCTATTTTCAGATCGCGGCATTGGCGACGCTGCTCGCGATCAATTTCGCCGTGATCGATTTCGGCGCGCGTCCCGCAGCGAGCGTGATCGCGGTCGCGGCGGCGCTGCTCACGCAGGCGGTCTGCTGCCGCATCTCCGGCGCGCCGCTCGATCTCAAGTCACCGTTGATCACCGGCCTGTCGCTCAGCCTGCTGTTGCGCGCCGATGCGCTGTGGCTGCATGCGGCGGCGGCAATGATCGCGATCGGCTCGAAATTCGTGCTGCGCATCGACGGCAAGCATGTCTTCAACCCGGCGGGGCTGGCGATCGTGGTGCTGCTGTTCAGCTCCAAGGGCGTGTGGATCTCGCCCGGCCAATGGGGCACGGAGATCTGGTTCGCAAGCCTGGCTGGCTTCTTCGCGATCCTGGTGCTCAGTGCATCCCGCCGGGTGGATATCGCGGTGTATTTCTTCGCCAGCCATGCCGCACTGCTGCTGCTGCGCGCCGCCTGGCTCGGCGATCCCCTGGCGATCCCCGTGCATCAGCTGCAGAGCGGCTCGCTGCTGATCTTCACTTTCTTCATGATCTCCGACCCGCGCACCTCGCCGGACTCGCGCGTCGGCCGGCTGCTGTTCGCGCTGAGCGTTGCGGTCGCTGCGCACTACCTCACCTTCGTCCTGCAGATGCGGCCGGCGCTCTACGTGTCGCTGATCGCGCTGTCGCCGCTCACGCTGCTGCTCGATCGGCTCGTGCCCGAGACCCGTTTTTCCTGGCGTTCGTCCGTTCCCGAAGGAGGTTCGACATGATCCTGCGTTACAGCAAGCTCTTCCGCACCGGCGTCGCGGCCATCGCGATCCTGGCGAACGCGGCGATGGCGCCGGCGAATGCGTTCTGCGGCTTCTATGTCGCCCAGGCCGACGCGAAGCTGTTCAACCAGTCATCGAAGGTCGTGCTCGCCCGCGATGGCGAGCAGACTGCGATCACGATGGCCAGCGACTTCGAGGGCGACGTGAAGGAGTTCGCGGTGGTCGTCCCCGTGCCGACCTTCATCGAGCGCAAGCAGATCGGCGTGGTCGAGCCGAAGACGATCGACCATCTCGACAAATACACCGCGCCGCGGCTGGTCGAATATCATGATGCCGATCCATGCGCGCCGGTCGTCGTTGCGGCGCGGGCCATGCCGGCGGCGCCGATGATGGCAGGCGCTGTCTATGAGATGGCCCGGCGGAACTATGGCGTCACCGTCGAGGCCAGCTACGACGTCGCCGAATACGACGTGCTGATCCTGTCGGCGCAGGAGAGCGACGGGCTGACGCGCTGGCTGACCGACAACAATTATCGCATTCCGCAGGGCGCGGACGCGGTGCTCGGCAGCTATATCAGGCAGGGCATGCGGTTCTTCGTCGCCAAGGTCAATGTCGAGCGGATGAAGAACATCGGCAACGGCACCCTGCGGCCGTTGCAGGTGCGGTACCAGAGTCCCAAGTTCATGGTGCCGCTGCGGCTCGGCACGGTCAACGCCAGGGGACCGCAGGACCTGATCATCTATGCGCTCACCAGGAGTGGCCGCATCGAGGCGGCCAATTATCGCACGGTGAAGATCCCATCCGATATCGATGTCCCGCTCTATGTGAAGGACGAGTTCGGGCCGTTCTACAAGGCGCTGTTCGAGCGGGCCGTCGCGCGCGAGAACATGCAGGCGGTGTTCGTCGAATATGCCTGGGACATGGCCTGGTGCGATCCCTGCGCCGCCGATCCGATGAGCAACAAGGAGCTGGTCGAGCTCGGCGCGCGCTGGATCGGCAGCGACGATGACACCGCCTTCAGCCTCCGCCGGGGCGCGGCCGGAGCCAATGCCTTCGTGACCCGGCTGCACGTGCGCTACGATGCAGAATCCTTCCCCGAGGACATCGTCTTCGCCGAGACCAAGGACCGCAGCAATTTCCAGGGCCGCTATGTCCAGCATCACCCCTGGCGGGGTGAGGCGTCCTGTGCCGCGGCGAAGACCTACCGGGACAGTCTCGCCGCACGTTTCGCCACGCAGGCGACGGATCTCGCGCAACTGACCGGATGGTCGCGCAGCGAGATCGTCGCGAAAATGGACAAGAGCGGCGAGACCGTGACGAAATGACCTCAGGGCGGCCTCGGCTCAATCCTGATACGAGGAGATCTCGATCAGGCTGCCGTCGGGGTCGCGGCAATATACCGAGCGCAGGGTGCCGCGTGCGCCCTGCTTGGCGACCGGACCTTCCTCGACAGCGATGCCGAGCGCCGTGAGATGCGCCACCACCTCGTCTGGGGTGCTGGCGGTGAGGAAACAGAGGTCGTCGCTGCCGGCCGCTACATGGTCAGCCGTGAACCAGTCGACCTTGTCCGCGTCCTTCGGTCGCACGTTGATCTTCTGGTTCCCGAACAGCAACGACGTGCGCCTCACCTTGCCTTGTCCGGGATCGAACACCTGGACCGTCATGCCCAGCACCTGTTGGTACCACGCCGTCGTGCGGTCGACGTCGGCGACATTGATGACCAGATGATCGAGCGCATCGACCTTGATCGGCATGGGCTCTTCCCTCCTGATGGGATATCGATCTCGCCGCCATCGCGGCACTCTGTTACAGTCGATCCCGGCGGCTCGTTAGCCGCCGCTCAACGATAATGCCTGAGGAAACGCATGATTTCACGTCGTACCGCGCTTGGTCTGATCGCCTCCGCCGTTCCGTCCATCGCTGCCGTTGGCAAAGCGTCCGCGGCCGACTATCCCACCCGTCCGGTCCGCTTCGTGGTGGGTTATCCTCCGGGTGGCGCGACCGACATCCTGGCGCGGCTGATCGGCCAGCGGCTGTCCGAGGCGCTCGGTCAGCAGTTCATCGTCGAGAACAAGCCGGGCGCCGGCAATAATATCGGCACCGATGCCGTCGTGAACGCGGCGGCCGACGGCCACACCGTGCTGCTGGTCAATCCGGCCAACTACATCAATGCGAGCCTCTACACCAACCTGAAGTTCAATTTCGTTCGCGATATCGCGCCGGTGGCCTCGCTCAACCGCGTCCCCAACGTGATGACCGTCAACAAGGACATCGGGGCCAAGAACGTCGCCGAGTTCATCGCTTACCTGAAGGAGAACCCCGGCAAGGTGAACATGGCCTCGTCCGGCAACGGCACCTCGGTGCATCTGTCGGGCGAGATGTTCATGGCGATGACCGGCACCAAGATGCAGCACGTGCCCTATCGCGGCGCGGCGCCCGCAATCACCGACATGCTCGGCGGCCAGGTGCAGGTCATCTTCGACAACATGCCCTCCATCATCCAGCACATCCGCTCCGGCTCGTTGCGGGCGCTCGGCGTCACCACCCAGCAGCGTTCGCCGCAATTGCCGGACGTCCAGGCCGTCGCCGAGACCGTGCCCGGCTACGAGGCGAGCGCGCTGTTCGGCATCGGCGCGCCGAAGAACACGCCCAAGGAGATCATCGAGAAGCTCAACAAGCAGGTCAACGTCATCCTGGCCGAGCCAGAGATCAAGGCGCGTCTGGTCGACCTCGGCGGCGAGCCGCTGATCCAGTCGCCGGAGCAGTTCGGCGCCCAGATCGTCGCCGAGACCGAGAAGTGGAAGAAGGTCGTCGAGTTCGCCGGCCTGAAGGTCGAATAGGACGAAGCGACGCAATCGCTGGTCGGCCGCCGCAACATGTTCTCGATGCGGCGCCGGCCCGCCAGACGGGAGTCGAGGGCTGAAGGCGGCGTGCCGCGCATGCGACACGTCACTGCCTTGGTTGGTGATCCGTTTCGCCGATTTGTCGTTTTTTGACCATGCCGGTGTGGTGCAACCCTCCGGCCAGAAGAGGAACAGATCATGCGCAAGGTGATGATGATGGCAGCCGGCCTCGTCGGCGTTGCACTTGGTGGCGGTATCGCGCCGGCCTCCGCAGGCGGTTACGACTATCCCTGGTGTGTGCAGGGCCGGGGCGTCGGCTATCCCGGCGACTGCTCCTATCACACCTTCGAGCAGTGCCGGGCGAGCGCCTCCGGGCGCAATGCAGGCTGTGGCATCAATCCGCGCGTCGCGTTCGATCCTGCCCGCCGCGGCCCTTCGGTCTATGTCGACATGCCGCCGCCGCGCCGCGTGCACCGCTATTCGTATTACTGACACCCTCGACCGAACTCGGCACGCGCGGCCGATCGGCTGACGCAGGCGCGCTCCGGGTTCGCGCGGGCTTGCATCGACTTTGCGTTCGTATATACTTTGTATTGCAAAGTTGAACGAGCCGGTCCCGGCTTCAGGTGAGACATGCGCGACCTCGACAAGGCGCTGGCGGACATCATTGCGATCCGCAGCCAGCTTGCGGCGGGCACGGCATTTCGCGGCTACGGGCCGGCGACGATGGCCGCGACCTCGGCCGTTGCGCTGGTCACGGCACTGCTTCAGCAGCTGTTTCTGCGCGACCCGACGGCGGACGCGTGGACGTTCCTGCTCGGATGGGCGGCGGCAGCCTGTGTCTCGCTGACGATGATATGGTTCGAGATGCGGGCGCGGTCGCGCCGGCATCATTCCGGCCTTGCGGACGCGATGATCCACCAGGCGGTCGAGCAGTTCCTGCCGGCGGGCATCGCTGGCGTGCTGCTCGCGGTGCTCTTGTGGAAGTTCGCGCCGGAGGCGCTGTGGATGCTGCCGGGTCTGTGGCAGATCCTGATGTCGCTCGGCGTGTTCGCGTCGGTGCGCTCGCTGCCGCGCACGGTGGCGCTGGCCGGCGCGTTCTATTTTCTGGCCGGCTTCGCGGTGCTGCTGGTGGGCAGCGCCACGCATGCGCTGTCGCCATGGACGATGGGGCTTCCGTTCGCGATCGGACAGGGGCTGATGGCGGGCATTCTGTATTTTGCGACCGGAGAGTCTGATGTCGAAGACTGACGGCAGCGCGCCGTTCTCCTATGACGGCCTCGATCGCGTCATCCACGAGAAGGCCCGGCTCGGCCTGCTCACCTCGCTGATGGCGCACCCCAAGGGTCTCGCTTTTGCCGACCTCAAGCAGCTCTGCGGACTGACCGACGGCAATCTGTCGCGGCATCTGCAGGTGCTGCAGGAGGCCGGCCTCGTCGAGGTCACCAAGGGCTATGAGGGCAATCGCCCTCACACCACTTGTCGGCTGACCAAGGCGGGACGCCGCCGCTTCCTCGATTATCTCGCCGTGCTCGAGCGCCTCGTCCGCGACGCTGCGGCCGCTGCCGGCAAGGAGCATACGCCATCGTCGGTCGGCCTGATCCCCGGCCGCGTCTGAATCGCGCATCGCATTTTTTTGACCTGGAGCTTTGCAATGCAAAGTAGTCTGCAACCGAAATCGCCTGCTGTGTCGGATGGCCTGCATGTCGGCATCATCATGGACGGCAACGGCCGCTGGGCGACGCGCAAGGGCCTGTCGCGGCTGCGCGGGCACGAGGCGGGCGTCGAGGCGATCCGTCGCGTCGTCGAAGCCGCGCCCGACCAGGGCATCGGGACGCTGACGCTGTATGCGTTCTCCAGCGACAATTGGCGACGCCCGCGGGCCGAGGTCGCCGCCTTGATGGCGCTGTTGCGGGTCTATCTCGCCAGCGAGGTGGAGTCGCTGGTGCGCAACGGCGTCCGCCTCACGGTGATCGGCCGCCGCGACCGACTGCCCGGCGGCATCGCCGACGCCATCGGCCGGGCCGAAGCGGCAACCCGCAATGGCAGCACCCTGCACCTGCGCATCGCCGTCGACTACTCGGCGCGCGACGCGATCCTCGAGGCCGCAACGAAAGCCCGCGAGATCGACGGCCTGACGCGTGCGGCGTTCTCCGACCTCGTGACGGGCGAAGCCGGCTTGCGCGACGTCGACCTGATCATCCGCACCTCCGGCGAGCAGCGCCTGTCCGATTTCCTGCTCTGGGAAGGCGCCTATGCCGAGCTGCATTTCACCCAGCGGATGTGGCCCGATTTCGATGCCGCAGATCTGGCGCAGGCGCTCGCCTCGTTCCGCGGCCGCGAGCGTCGCTTCGGCGGCCTCGAGGCGGTGCCGCTGGCGCCGGCACCGGTCTCCTGACGCCGACGCAATCTTTCCGCGCATCGGGGAATCATCTACCGCTTGCAGCACGAGCGCAGAGATCCCCTGATGAAGCACAAGCCGCGCCGGCCCGCCGGCAAGCCCCCGGTCAAATCCGGATCGATGGGCCACAGCGATACGCCTGATGCGCTGTGTGCCGCCGCCTTGCGGCTGCTGCACGCCGGACAGCTCGAGCAGGCCGAGGATGCGTGCCGCCGCGCCCTGACGCTGGACGCGGCTTCCATCGACGCGCTACGTGCGATGGGCCGGGTCTGCCTGGCGCTCAAGCGCGCCGATGATGCGATCGAGTGGTTTGCCCGCGCCGTTCGGCAGGACGTTTCCGCAGCGGAGTCCTTCGTCGGCTTGGCGCAGGCGCTGCGGGACTCCGGCCGCGTCGATGAAGCGATCAAGGCCTATGATCGCGCGCTGCAGCTGCAGCCGGATGCGGTGGAGAGCTGGGATGCGCTTGGCGAACTGCTGCAACTGAGGGAGCGGCACGCCGAGGCGGCGCTGGCCTGCGATCGGCTGCTGCAGCTCGCGCCCGATCGTGCCGCGACGTGGTTTCGTCTCGGCGAGGTGCTCGAAGCCCAGGGCCGGCGTGACGAGGCGGCGCTGGCCTTCGATCAGATGGCACAGCTCAAGCCAGATCATGTCGAGGCGGCCAACAAGGCCGGAGCGCTTCATTTCGATGCTGGCCACTACGAGCAGGCCATCTCGCGCTTCGGGCAGTCGCTGGCGGTGATGCCGGATCAGGCGGGCGTGCTGTACCTGAAGGGCATCGCGCTGCGGCGGCTGCGCCGCTACCAGGAAGCCGAGACTCTCGGCCATCGCGCGCAGGTGCTGGCGCCTGACAATCCCGACTTCGCCAATGGCTATGGATGCATCCTGCAGAACCTCGGCCGTCATGATGACGCCGTCGCCATGTTCGACAAGGCGATCGCGCTCCGGCCGCAGACCGCGGATTTCCACAATCATCGCGGCACGTCGCTGGCCGAGCTGCATCGCTTCGCAGAGGCGTTCGAAAGCTTCGATCGCGCCGTCGCGTTGAAGCCTGATCTGGCCGATGCGCACTGGAACGCGGCGCTGTTCCGGCTGTTGACCGGCGACTTCGCCCGTGGCTGGGCGGCGCGCGAATGGGGACGAAAATGTCGCGCCGTCGGCTTCGTCGAGCGCACCTTCGAGGCGCCGCTGTGGCTTGCGGATGCGCCCCTCGCCGGCAAGACGATCCTGCTCCATAGCGACGAGGGGCTCGGCGACACGATCCAGTTTTCGCGCTACGCCACAATGGTGGCCGCGCAGGGCGCGCGCGTCGTGCTCGAGGTCGACGCGCCGCTGCAGCCGCTTCTGTCCGGCCTGGATGGCGTGGCGCAGTGTCGTGCCCGCGGCATCGATGCGTTGCCTGCCATCGACTATCACTGTCCGCTGTCGAGCCTGCCGCTCGCGTTTGACACTCGGCTCGACACGATCCCTGCCGCGCCGTGCTATCTGCCGCGCCCTCCCGAGGCGCGCCGGGCGATCTGGGAACAGCGACTTGGTCCGCATGACCGCTTGCGGGTGGGCCTGGTCTGGTCCGGCAACCCCGCGCATCTCAACGATCACAACCGTTCGATGCCGTTGCCGACGCTCGCGCCGCTGTTCGAGATCGGCGCGCGGTTCGTCAGTCTGCAGAAGGAGCCTCGGCCGTCCGACAAGGCCGCACTCGCCGCGCGTGACGACATTCTCGATCTCACCGCTGACATCCGTGACTTCGTCGATACAGCGGCGCTGATCGATAATCTCGACCTCGTCATCACCGTCGATACCAGCGTGGCGCATCTGGCCGGCGCGCTGGGCAAGCCGACCTGGATCATGCTGCCCTTCACGCCGGACTATCGCTGGCTGCTCGGCCGTGACGACAGTCCGTGGTATCCGAGCGTGCGGCTGTTCCGCCAGGATGCGCGACGTGACTATGCCGACGTCGTCGCGCGCGTTCGCGAGGCGCTCGCCGCACAGCTCGCGACGTTCAGCCCCTGATGAACGCTTGAGCATCAACCAACGCCATAACTGAAATGTGATTGGCTGGCTGAGCCGCCGGCGCGTGCCGCCTGATGGCGATTGAGCTGCGTCAACGGATTTCTGCGTGCGTATGGCAAACGGAACGCCTGCTTCAGCGACGAAGGCGTTTTTGGAATGAATCAGCAGGAATCCGAGCTCGTCAGCGACATCCGGCCCGTTCAGGACGTGCGTGCTGAGCCCGGCGCTGTCGTTCCCGCGTCGGCGGTGCCTGTTCCCGTGTCCCATCAGCCGCGGCGCAGGTGGGCGTTGTGGCCGCTTCTGCTGCTCGTGCTCGCCGGCGGAGTCGCCGGCGGTGGCGGTTATGTCTGGTGGCAGCGGCTGCATCCGCCGCTGCCGCTCGGCATCAGCGTCAGCAACGGTCGCATCGAGGCTGACCAGATCGACATCGCGACCAAATTTGCCGGGCGCGTCGCCGAGCTGCGCGCCGATATCGGTGATCGCGTCGAGGCCGGGCAGATCGTGGCGCGGATGGACACGAAGGAGCTGCAGCAGTCGCTGTCGAAGGCGCAGGCCCAGGCCGAGCAGGCGCAGCACGTCGTCGATCAGGCCCGCGCCAATCTCGCGCAATTGCAGGCGCACAAGACGCTCGCCGAGCAGGAGATGGAGCGCACGCGCAGCCTGCTGCAGAACGGCTGGACCACACGCGAGCTGGCCGATCAGCGTCAGCAGGCGCTCGACAATGCCACCGCCGGCCTCGCCGGCGCGCAGGCGCGAATTTTCGAAGCCGAACGCGCGCTCGAAGCGGTTCGTCACGACGTCGCGCTCTACACCGTCCAGATCGCCGACAACTCCCTGATCGCGCCGAAGCCCGGCCGCATTCAATATCGTCTCGCCAACGTCGGCGAAGTCCTCGCCGTCGGAGGTAAGATCTTCACCATGCTCGACATCGGTTATGTCTACATGGACGTGTTCCTGCCGACCGAGGAGGTCGGCAAGGTCAAGATCGGCACCGAGGCGCGCATCGTGCTCGACGCCTATCCGGATCGTCCGATCCCGGCGAAAGTGTCGTTCGTGGCGAGCCAAGCGCAGTTCACGCCGAAGACGGTCGAGACCCGGAGCGAGCGCGACAAGCTGATGTTTCGCATCCGTGTGCGCGTCGATCAGGACAGATTGGCCGCGCACGCCGATGCCGTGAGGAGCGGGTTGCCGGGCGTGGCGTATGTCCGGTGGAATCCGGACGTCGCATGGCCGGCGCGTCTGCAAGTGTCGCCATGACGGCTGACACGATCGGCGATGCGCCTCCGGTCGCGATCGTCAGGAACGTCTCGCAGCGCTATCGAGACGTCGTCGTGCTCGACGATGTCTCGATCGATATTCCCGCCGGCCGCGTTGTCGGGCTCATCGGTCCCGATGGCGTCGGCAAGTCGTCGCTGCTGTCGATCCTGGCCGGCGCGCGCGCGATCCAGGACGGCCAAGCGCGCGTGCTCGGCGTCGACATGGCGGACCGGCGCGCCCGCACCCAGGTATGTCCGCGGATCGCCTACATGCCGCAGGGCCTCGGCAAGAATCTCTATCCCGATCTCAGCGTGCGCGAGAACATCGCGTTCTTTGCCCGCCTGTTCGGCCAGTCGAGATCCGAGCGCGAGTGGCGCATCGCCGAGCTGATGGAAGCGACGGCGCTGTCCGATTTCGCCGACCGGCCGGCGAAAAAGCTGTCCGGCGGCATGAAGCAGAAGCTCGGCCTGTGCTGCTCGCTGATCCATGATCCCGATCTTCTCATCCTTGACGAGCCGACCACCGGCGTCGATCCGCTGTCGCGCCGGCAATTCTGGGACCTGATCGACCGCTTGCGCGCGCGCAGCACGGCGGACATGAGCGTCATCGTCGCTACCGCCTATATGGAGGAGGCCGAGCGTTTCGACTGGCTGATCGCGATGAACGACGGGCGCATCCTCGCGACCGGCACGCCGGCGGAGCTCAAGGCGCAGACCAAGGCGGCGTCGATCGAGGACGCGTTCGTCGCGCTGCTGCCCGACCGCCCGGCGCGCGACCGGGCCGAGATGCCGGCGAAGTCCGAGCTCGACGGCAGCCACGAGACCGTGATCGTCGCGCGCGACCTGACCTGCCGCTTCGGCGATTTCACCGCGGTCGACCGCGTGAATTTCCAGATCCGCAAGGGCGAGATCTTCGGCTTCGTCGGCTCGAACGGCTGCGGCAAGACCACGACGATGAAGATGCTGACGGGGCTGCTGCCGCCCACCGAAGGCGAGGCGCTGATCTTCGGCCGCTCCATGGAGGCCGGCAATCATGAATCGCGCAGCCGCGTCGGCTACATGTCACAGGCCTTCTCGCTCTATGGCGAGCTCACGGTGCGGCAGAACCTGGTGCTGCATGCGCGGCTGTTCCATCTGCCGCTGGCCGCTGCCGGGAAGCGGATTGCCGAACTGGTCGAGCGCTGCGACCTCACCGACCATATCGACAGCCTCGCGGCCGATCTTCCGCTCGGCATCCGCCAGCGCCTGTCGCTCGCGGTGGCGATCGTCCACGGACCCGATCTGCTGATCCTGGACGAGCCGACGTCGGGCGTCGATCCGGTCGCGCGCAATCAGTTCTGGCGCCTGCTGATCGAACTTTCGCGTCAGGATGAGATGACGATCTTCGTCTCCACGCATTTCATGAACGAGGCGGCGCGGTGCGACCGGCTGTCGCTGATGCATGAGGGGCGGGTGCTGGCGACCGATACGCCGGACGGGCTGATCCGCGCCAAGGGCGCGCAGACGCTGGAGCAGGCGTTCATCGCCTTCCTCGAGCAGGATGCCGGCGTCGCCGATCCGCCGGTCACGCTGACCCAGGCGAAGCCCGATCCGCGTCTCGTCGATCGGCCGCAGGACGACCGGGGGCAGGCCGCCCTCAGTCTGCGGCGGCTGCTCGCCTATACGATCCGCGAAGGTCTCGAGCTGATCCGAGACCCGATCCGGCTGATGTTCGCGCTGTTCGGAACGGCGTTCCTGATGATCGTGATCGGCTTCGGCATCTCCACGGACGTCAACAACCTGACCTTCGCCGCGCTCGATCGCGATCAGTCGCCGGAGAGCCGTGCCTATCTGTCGGAGCTCAGAGGCTCGCGCTATTTCGTCGAAAGGCCACCGCTCGCGGGCTATGCCGAGCTCGAACGGCGGATGAAGAGCGGCGACATCAAGGCCTCGATCGAAATCCCGCCGAACTTCGGTGTCGACATCAAGCGCGGCCGGCCGGCCTTCGTGTCGGCCTGGATCGACGGCGCGATGCCGTTCCGCGCCGAAACCATTCGCGGATATCTCGAGGGCACGCATCAGCTCTATCTCTCCGATCCCGCCGTCAAGACGACGCAGCCGTTGCCGGCCTCGTCGGTCAATGTCGAGATCAGGTTCAAATACAACCAATCCTTCGACAGCATCTACGCGATGGCCCCAAGCACGATCGCGCTGCTGCTCGCGCTGTTTCCGGCCATCCTGATGGCGCTCGCGGTCGTGCGCGAAAAGGAGCTGGGGTCGATCACCAATCTCTATGTCACGCCGGTGACGCGGCTCGAATTCCTGCTCGGCAAGCAGCTGCCTTACATCGCCGTTGCGCTGGTGAACTTCGTGCTGATGTATGTGATGGCGACGGTCCTGTTCCGCGTGCCCCTCAAGGGGGCCCTTCTGCCGCTGATGGTCGGTACGTTCGTCTATGTCGTCACCACCACCGGCTTCGGCATGCTGATCTCGACCTTCTGCCGCACTCAGATTGCGGCTCTGTTCGGGACCGCCATCCTCACCGTGCTGCCCGCCACGCAGTTCTCGGGCATGCTGGTCCCGGTGTCGTCGCTGTCCGGTGTGGCCAAGCTGATCGGCATGGTCTTCCCGATGACGTACTACCGCCCGATCGCGGTCGGCACCTTCACCAAGGGGCTGGGCTTTGCCGATGTCGGCGCCGACATCCTGATCCTTTTGATCTTCATTCCCGTCCTGACGGGGTTCAGCCTGGCGATGCTGCCGAAGCAGGAGGCGTGAGCCATGATGCGCTCGCTCTCCAACGTGTTCTGGCTCGGAACCAAGGAGCTGCGCAGCCTGTTCGGCGACGTCGTGCTGATCGGGCTCGTGATCTATTCGTTCACGGTGGCGGTGATCAGCCAGGCGCAGAGCAGCTCGCAGGAGCTGCATCGCGCCTCGATCGCCGTCGTCGATGAGGACAGCTCCGAGCTGTCGCGTCGGATCGCCAGCGTATTCCAGCTGCCTTACTTCCAGCCGCCTGTCTACATCAGCCAGGGCGAGGTGGAGCGGCTCATGAACAGCGGCCGCTTCACGTTCGTGCTCGACATCCCGCCGAACTTCCAGCGCGACGTCCTTGCCGGGCGGAGGCCGTCGGTGCAGCTGAACGTCGATGCGACCGCGATGATCCAGGCGGGAATCGGATCCGGCTATGCGCTGCAGATCATCAACACCGAGGTCGCCTGGTTCGTGGCCCGCTCCGAGACATCCTCGCCCTCCCCGGTCAATCTGGTGACGCGGATCGCGTTCAATCCCAATGTCACGACCGCCTGGTTCGAAGGCGTGATGGGCATCATCAACAGCGTCACCATGCTTGCGATCATCCTGGCCGGCGCGGCGCTGGTGCGCGAGCGCGAGCATGGCACCATGGATCATCTGCTGGTCATGCCGCTGTCGCCATTCGAGATCGCGATGTCGAAGATCTGGGCCAACGCGCTGGTGATCGCGGTCGCCGTCGCCATCGCGCTCTATGCCGTCGTGCGGTGGTATCTGCACGTGCCCATCATGGGCTCGATCCCGCTGTTCATGGTGGGCACCGTGCTCTATCTGTTCTTCGCGACCGCCGTCGGGTTGTTTCTCGGCACCATCGCGCGATCGATGCCCCAGCTGGGCCTGCTCTATATCCTCGTCGCCGTGCCGATGAACCTGTTGTCTGGCGGGATGACGCCAGTGGAAAGCCAGCCGGTGTGGCTCGCCACGATCATGAAGGCGTCGCCGTCGACGCATTTCGTGTCGTTCGCCCAGTCGATCCTCTATCGCGGCGCCGGCATCGATGTGGTGTGGCCGCAATTCGCTGCGGTCGCCGCTATCGGCGCCGTGGTCCTGGCGCTGACCTTGCGGCGCTTCCGGGCGGCGATCGCGGCGGCCTGACCTGCCCTCGACCCCAACAAAAAAGCCTCGGCACTGGCCGAGGCTTTTCCTTGAATGGCGTCGCTATGGATGACGGCGATCAGTAGCGCGCGGCCACCGGGCCACCAAACTTGTAGTTCACGCCGACCCGGACCGTGTGGAATGAGAAGTCCTGGGACAGGCGCTCGACGTAGTTCGAGCCGGGCGGGGCGAAGGTGCTGCCCGGGACGTAGGCCGAAGTGTAGTTGATGCTGCCGAGGTCGGTGTAGAGATATTCAGCCTTGACGGTCCAGTTCGGCGCAAACGCATGCTCGACACCGGCGCCGACCGTCCAGCCGACTCGCGTCTCGTTGGCCGAGGCGGTCTTGGTGTAGCCGTTCGTCGAAGTCAGATCCCAGCTGCCCTTGACGTTGCCGACGGCGAGACCGCCGGTGACGTAGAACAGCGTTGTATCGACCGCGTAGCCGGCGCGGCCGCGCAGGGTCATGAACCAGTCGTTCCGGATGCTCTCGTTGAAGGTGCGGGTCGTGGGTGGGTTGGCCGCCGTGTAGACCGTCCTTTTGTTGAGGTCCGATCCGTTGATGTCGGCCTCGATGCCGAAGACGCCGGCGCCGCTCTGCCAGTTGTAGCCGGCCTGCAGACCGCCGAGCACGCCGGCTGGATTGAGCCGGTTGTTGCTGATGTTGACGAACTGATTCTGGAAGGCGGCGCCTTCGACCGCCCAGCTGCTGGTCTGGTCCAGCGTCGTGTTCAAGTTCGACCGGCCCCAGCCGTAGCCGACGCTGCCGCCGAAGTAGAAGCCGGTCCAATTGTAGATCACGGCCGGGGGAGGAGCCTTGGTGTAGCGGGCCGGCAGATCCGCGGCGAATGCGCCGAGCGAGCTGGCGAGGAGCAAAGAGACGGCTGAGGCAAGGGTCTTCATCGGTCACAATCCTCAATTAAAATGCGCAACATTGAGACAAGCTTTTCTCACAATTCGGCCTGTTAGGCTGTAGTCCAACTACAACACTCGTGATCGTAGGTGTCTGTGACGGCGTCACTTTCTGCGCGTATGGTCTTAACCTTAAGTCATTGTAAATCCGGATGGGCGGTCAACTGATACCGACCTCTTTCCACGAACCGGACAATCCGCCGCAGTGCGTTAGGCAACGATTCGCCAACCATCCGGACACGCTGTCCCGCCCGCTAACGATTTCGCAAAGCGCGCACGTGCACCTTCGGCGCGTCCTGGAGGACGGAGAGGGAAGTGCATCATGAACGGGGAAGCGGTTCTCGAGAACGTAAGGCGCTATCGGACCATCGCCTCCTTGTACCGCCAGACCGCGGCATTTCGCCCGCATCAGCGCGACTCGCTGCTGATGCAGGCCGCCGAATGGGAAAGCCGTGCGGTCGCCGAGCTCGAGGATTATTTCGTCGCTCGCCAGGCGCCGTCGCAACCGCCGGCGAACATCAACTACAATATGAGCCATCACGGAGCCTCCTCCCGGCCGTCGCACCTGCAGATGGCGGCCGCGTAGTTCTTCGGACACAGCGCGTCATTCCCGCGGCGCGATCGGCGCCCGAGCTACAGCGAGGGAGTTGTCACAGCGCGCCTCCATTTCATCTGCAGGCCGGGGTCTGGCGCAGGACTTGCTGGGTCTGATTTCAGCCTCCGCCAAGGATGGACCTGAATGAGATCGCTCGGGCGCGACCGCGGCATGTGTGCCTGGGACGATTTCGCCCGGTCGTCGACCGATGCCCGGCTGTCGCTGGCGCAGGCGAGATCGGGGCAGATTCCGCCATTCCTGCTGCTCTCGGTGCCCGGCATGAGCGCCGGCGAGCATCGCCTTTGCTCCGAGTTGTGGACTCGCGACCGGATCGCCGCCAGCAGCGCCGAGCGGGCGCGGCTGGATTTTCGCTTCGATCTGACATTCCGCGACAAGCTTCGTGTCGGATACCTTTCAAACGACTTCCACGACCACGCCACGGCGCATCTGCTGATCGAAGTGCTCGAGGCGCATGACCGCGATCGCTGCGAGCTGCACGCCTTCTCATTCGGCGCCGACGATCGCGGCGCCATGCGGGGCCGGCTGCACGCCGTCTTCGACGGCTTCCATGACGTGACCGCGCTGAGCGACAGCGCCGCCGCAGCCGCGGTGCATGCCGCGCAGATCGATATTCTGGTCGACCTCAAGGGCTATACGCGCGGTGCCCGGACCGGAATCCTGATGCTGCATCCGGCGCCGGTCCAGGTGAACTTCCTCGGTTATCCCGGGACGCTGGGCGGCGACCTCTGCGACTACATCATCACCGATCCGTTCATGACGCCGCTGGCGTTTGCGGCCGATTATTCGGAGAGTTTTGCCTACATGCCGCATTCGTACCAGCCGCACGGCCGGGCGGCGCTGGGCCCGGCGCCGACCCGTGCGGAGGTCGGCCTGCCGGACGCCGGCATCGTGTTCTGCTGCTTCAACCAGGCCTACAAGTTCACGCCCGCGGTGTTCGACCTGTGGTGCCGCCTGCTCGACGCGACGCCGGACAGCGTGCTGTGGCTGCTGGCGTCCGATCGGGCCGAGGGCAATCTGCGCGGCGAGGCGCTTCGGCGCGGCGTGGCGCCCGGTCGCCTGGTGTTCGCGCCGGAAGCGACGCAAGGCGAGCATCTGCGCCGACTCCAGCTCGCCGATCTCGTGCTCGACACCGCGCCCTATGGCGCCCACACCACGGCGAGCGACGCGCTGTGGGCTGGCGTGCCGATCGTGAGCTGCGCCGGGCACACGTTTGCCTCGCGGGTCGCCGGCAGCCTGTTACATGCGGTCGGATGTCCCGAGCTCATTGCATCGGACGAGGCCGACTATCTGGCGGTGGCGCTGACGCTCGCCGCCGAGCCGGATCTGCTGCAGGCGGCCAAGGCCAGGCTCTGGCGCAACCGGCTGGCCGCGCCGCTGTTCGACGCTGCCGCCTATGCCCGGTCGCTGCAGGATCTCTACGACCAGATGTGGCACCGCCGCCGCAGCGGCGGCGCGCCAGGGCCGATCTGGGCGTCGAAGTCTTGAGCAGGGACGAGGTGGGCTTGCTGCGCCTTACTGCGCCGCCATGCGTGCGGCAGCGAGGATCCCGATCAGGGCCGTCAGCGCGCCGACGCTGGTCGCGTTGATCGCGACGAGCGACGCGAAATGGGAGTCGGCGACCTTCATCAGCGGCTCGCCAAGGCGGGGATCGATCAGCAGATAGGACACGAATGGCAGTCCCAACAAAGGCAACGACATCAGGCGTTCCGCTGGCCGGAACAGCAGCGCGCCGAGCAGGGCGCAAGGCAGCAAGAACAGCTCGACGCCGCTCTGCACGCCGAACAGCTTGACGGAGAACACCGTGTTGACCGTGCCGGTCAGGACCATCAGGGCGCGGCCGGCGAACGGATTGCGCCGCGCGAGCATAGGCGCGCTGGCGAACAATGGCGCCGTGAGCAGCGTCAGCCAGGCCGGCCACGCCGCCGTGCCCACGATGGCATGGAGATAGAGCGGATAGAACGGCTGGTTGGAGACGATGACCAACGCGACCTTGGCGGCGATGTCGGACTGCGGGTCATCGGCCGACGCATAGGCCTGCACGGCGGCCAGCCCGCGTGAAAACATCTCGGCCATTCAAGTCCCTCAGCTCCGCAAGAAGGTGCGCATCACCGCCCGGAAACGCGCGTGCCCGCAAGCCGGATCATGCGTCGCGCATCGCACGGTCAAGAGTTCAGTGCGGTCCGCAGCATGCGTGCGAGATCGGCGCTCTGATACGGCTTGGTGAGCAGCAGCAGGCCGGCATCGAGGCGGCCGTGGTGGACGATCGCGTTCTCCGTATAGCCGGACGTGTACAGCACCTTGAGGCTGGGACGCCGCTTCAGCGCCTCGATCGCGAGCTGGCGGCCGTTCATGCCGCCGGGCATGATGATGTCGGTGAACAAAAGGTCGATGCGGACCGGACTATCGATCAGGGCGAGCGCCTCGTCGGCCTTGCTGGCCGCGAGCGTGGTGTAGCCGAGCCGCTTGATCTGGGCGATGACATATTCGCGCACCAGCGAATCGTCCTCGACGATCAGGATCGTCTCGTCGCCGCGCTCCATGCCCTCGGCGCTGACGGTCGATAGTGCCGCATCCGCATCGGTATTGGCCTGCGGCAGGTACAGCTTGACCGAGGTGCCGTGCCCCGGCTCGCTGTAGATCTTGATGTGTCCGTTGGACTGCTTGACGAAGCCGTAGACCATGCTCAGCCCGAGGCCGACGCCCTTGCCGACATCCTTGGTGGTGAAGAACGGCTCGAACACCTTGTCGAGCAGGTTGGCGGGGATGCCCTCCCCGGTGTCGCTGACCGCGATCATGACGTAGTTGCCGGGGATCACCTCCGGGTTCATGCGCGCATAGGCGGCGTCGAGCAGGACGTTCTTGGTTTCCAGGGTCAGCTTGCCGCCGTCCGGCATGGCATCACGCGCGTTGAGCGCGAGGTTCAGGATCGCGGTCGACAGCTGGCTGGGGTCGATCATGGCCGGCGCCGAATCGTGCGCCAGCATGGATTCGATCTCGATCTGCTCGCCGAGCGTCCGGCGCAGCAGGCGGGCGGTGTCGACCACCATGCCGTTGATGTCGACGCTGCGCGGCTGCAGCGGCTGGCGCCGGGCGAAGGCGAGCAGATGGCGGGTGAGATCGGCGCCGCGGGCGGCCGCCGAGTTGATCAGGCTGGTGATCTGCACCAGCTGCGGACGGTCCTTCACCGCGTCGGCCAGGATCTCGATGGTGCCGGTGATCACGGTCAGGATGTTGTTGAAGTCGTGGGCGACGCCGCCGGTGAGCTGACCGATCGCTTCCATCTTCTGTGCCTGCCGCACCTGCGCCTCGGTGGCCTCGATCTCCTGGAAGCGCTTGACCATGGCTTCGGCGGTGCGCCGCTGCCGCGTCTCCTCCTCGAGCTGCGCATAGGCGTTACGCAGCTCGGCGCGGGACGGCATCGTCAGCACCCGCGGCAGCATCAGCAGCAGCGCCGAGGCGATGCCGATCGACATGAAGGCCAGGAAGCCCTTGGTGGCCGCCTCCAGGCTGTAGGCCGGAACCCAGATCGTGAGCACCTCGATCAGTCGTGTCATCCCGCAGACGGACACCCACAGCGCGAAGGCCCAGAAGATGTAGCTGAACTGAAAGTCGCGGCGGCGATAGACGATGAAGGCGAGCACGAACGCGATGGTGAAGAAGGCGAAGGAGATGAGGATGTCGGACACCGTGTTCACCCAGATCAGCTCAGGTGTCCACAGCAGGCACTCGCCATGCGGCGTGAGCATCGACATGTCCGATATCCTCAAAAGTGTAGCCGACGGACCGTGTCGCCCCCGCGGCGCGGTCGGTTCCCTTAGTAGAACATCGAATTTCCGCTGAGCACACAAGGGTTCTGACTGTCGCGGCGCGCGCATTCGGTAGAGGGGCACCGCAGGCATAGGCTTCGCGCGTCGACGCGGATTGCGTACGGCCGAGCTTGTGTCGGGCGCTCCGTTCGATATAAGCGGCTTGACGATCTGTACCAATCGGTACAGAGTATGCGAGTTGGTACACAAGGAGATGTCCCGTGAGCACTCTCGCCCCGCCGTTTACGCTGCAGACCGCGACCCAGAAGGTGCGCATGGCCGAGGATGGCTGGAACAGCCGCGACCCCGAGCGCGTGTCGCTGGTCTACACGCCCGACAGCCGGTGGCGGAATCGCGCCGAGTTCATCACCGGCCGTGCCGAGATCGTCGCCTTCCTCACCCGCAAATGGGCCAAGGAGCTCGACTACCGCCTGATCAAGGAGATCTGGGCCCACAGCGACGACCGGATCGCGGTGCGCTTCGCCTATGAGTGGCACGACGACAGCGGCAACTGGTTTCGCTCCTATGGCAATGAGAACTGGGAGTTCGATGCGCAGGGGCTGATGCAGCGCCGCTACGCCTGCATCAATGACCTGCCGATCAAGGCGGACGATCGCAAATTCCACTGGCCTCTCGGGCGCCGGCCGGACGATCATCCCGGCCTGACCGAATTGGGACTTTGAAGCAGGCAGAGCCATGCGGACGCTCAACGAGCGCGCCGACGTCATCCCGCTGATCGCCGAGGTGTTCCGCGAGTTCGGCTTCGAGGGCACCTCGCTCAGCCGGATCACCGAGACGACGGGACTGGGCAAAGGCAGCCTCTATCACTTCTTTCCAGGCGGGAAGGACGAGATGGGGCGCGCGGTGCTGGCGCATGTCGACGCCTGGTTCGAGCGCGAGATCTATGCGCCGCTGCGCAATGATCCGCCGGAGCAGTCGATCCCGCGGATGTGGCGCGGCGTCGACGACTACTTCCGCTCCGGCCGCCGCGTCTGCCTGGTCGGGGCGTTTGCGCTCGACGAGACGCGGGATCGTTTCGCGGCCGCCATCGCCAGCTACTTCACGCGCTGGATCGAGGCCTTGCGCGAGGCGCTGGTCCGCGGCGGCTGGCCGGCGGCGCGGGCCGCCGATAGCGCCGAGGAGGTGGTGCTCGGCATCCAGGGCGCACTGGTGCTGGCGCGCGCGACCGGTGATGCGGCCGTTTTCGGCCGCGCGCTGACCCGGTTCCAAGCGCGCCTGCAACGATCATCTGTCATCTGACTCCCGAAACGCCGGCGGCGTCTGCCTCCGCAAGCGGCAAATGGCGGGCTGAAATATCGGCGCGCGACTCTCGTGAAATCGTGGTTGTCTTGGGCAACGTCTCGCGCAGCGGCGACATTCTGGGAGGTCCGGCATGAACGGCTTAGGTGGTCTCAACAAATCCGACAACGGCGTGGTCATCGGGCTGGTGCAGCTTCAGCTTCCCGTGGTCGCGACCAAAGAGGACCTCGCGCGGCAGACCGAGAAGATCGTCTGGATGGTCGGCAAGGCCCGGCGCAATCTCGGCACCATGGATCTCGTCGTCTTCCCCGAGTACTCGCTGCACGGCCTGTCGATGGACACCAATCCGGAGATCATGTGCCGGCGCGACGGGCCTGAGGTCGCAGCCTTCAGGCAGGCCTGCATCGACAACAGGATCTGGGGCTGCTTCTCCATCATGGAGCACAACCCCGACGGCAACCCCTACAATTCGGGTCTGATCATCGACGACCACGGCGACATCAAGCTGTATTACCGCAAGCTCCATCCGTGGATTCCGGTCGAGCCGTGGGAGCCCGGCGATCTCGGCATCCCCGTGATCGAGGGACCGCGTGGCGCCAAGATCGCACTCATCATCTGCCATGACGGCATGTTCCCGGAGATGGCGCGGGAATGCGCCTACAAGGGCGCCGAGATCATGATCCGCACCGCCGGCTACACCGCGCCGATCCGCGACAGCTGGCGCTTCACCAACCAGGCCAACGCGTTCCAGAACCTGATGGTCACCGCCAATGTCTGCATGTGCGGCTCCGATGGCTCGTTCGATTCCATGGGCGAAGGCATGATCGTCAATTTCGACGGCAGCATTCTCGCGCACGGCACGACGGGGCGGCCCGACGAGATCATCACCGCCGAGGTGCGCCCCGATCTCGTGCGCGAGGCCCGCATCAACTGGGGCGTCGAGAACAACATCTATCAGCTCTGGCACCGCGGCTATGTCGCGGTGAAAGGCGGCGCGATGGACTGCCCTTACACCTTCATGCACGACATGGTCGCCGGCACCTATCGATTGCCGTGGGAGGATCAGGTCAAGATCACCGACGGCACGTCCTGCGGCTTCCCGGCGCCGACGCGCGTGTGCGGCAAGCTCGGCAAGGCGGCGGAGTGAAGCGCACCGGACGCGGCGGGTCGCGGATGACGCTGCCGGAACCTTGACAAGCCGATCGATTGCCAATTATTTTATACTTAAAATAATCTGGCGGACAGGTCCATCATGAGTGCATCGGCCAAGGTGATCCCGCGCGATTGGCTCGACTGGCCGTTCTTCGAGCCGCGGCATCATCGGCTGTGCGAGGCGCTCGATCGCTTCGTCGGCTCGGGCAGCCTCGACGATGTCGATCACAGTGACGTCGATTCCGCCTGCCGCAAGATCGTGCGTGCGCTCGGCCTAGCCGGGCTGCTCGACAGCGCGGTCGTCGCGCCGGACGCGGACGCTACCGCGATCGACTCGCGCGCAATCTGCCTGTCGCGCGAAACCCTCGCTTATGCCGACGGCCTCGCCGATTTCGCCTTCGCCATGCAGGGCCTCGGCTCCGGCGCGATCGCGCTCGGCGGCTCGCCGGAGCTGCGTGCCAGCGTGCTGCCCAAGGTGCGCTCCGGCGAATGGCTCGCGGCCTTCGCGCTGTCCGAGAAGGAGGCGGGCTCCGACGTCGCCGCGATGGCCTGCGCGGCGCGGCTGGACGGCGATACTTACGTGCTCGATGGCGAGAAAACCTGGATCTCCAATGGCGGGATCGCCGACGTCTACACGCTGTTCGCCCGCACCGCCGAGGCGCCGGGCGCGCGCGGCATCTCCGCCTTCGTCGTGTTTCCAGATGATCCCGGTTTCTCCGTCGCCGAGCGCATCGAGGTGATCGCACCGCATCCCCTGGCGACGCTCCGCCTGCAGAATTGCCGCATCCCGGCCAGCCGCCAGCTCGGCGCGCCCGGCGGCGGCTTCAAGCTGGCGATGCAGACGCTCGACATCTTCCGTGCCTCGGTGGCGGCTGCGGCCCTCGGCTTCGGTCGCCGCGCCCTCGACGAGGCGCAGGCGCATGCCTCGAGCCGGCAGATCTTCGGCGGCGCGCTGGCCGACCTGCAGATGACGCAGGCCGCATTCGGCGACATGGCGACCGAGACCGATGCCGCGGCGCTGCTGACCTACCGCGCGGCCTGGCGCCGCGACGTGCAGAAGCTGCCGACCACGCGCGAGGCGGCGATGGCCAAGCTCGCCGCCACCGAGACCGCCCAGCGCGTCATCGACCGCGCCTTGCAGATGTTCGGCGGCCGCGGCGTCCGCAAGGGCGAGATCGTGGAGAGCCTCTACCGCGAGATCCGCGCGCTGCGCATCTACGAAGGCGCGACCGAAGTGCAGAAGCTGATCGTCGCGCGCGAGTTTCTGAAGGCGCGGGCCGGCGTGGTGCGTGGCTGAGGCGCGCTGCGCGTCAGGCCCGCAGACGCAAGGGCGCCTGCCAGCCGGGATCTCTGTCGCACGCAGCCTCGCCCATGGTCACGCGGCGGCCTCGGTCGTCACGCAGCAGTTGGATTTCGATCTCGTCGAAGGCGAACCGAGCGATCACCTGCAATGGGTCGACCACCCGTTTTCCGAACGTCCACGGATCGGAGTTTCCGCGCGGCATGGGAAACGCGAAAGGACGCGAGGGGATGCGGAAGAGAAGGCGGCCATCCCAGGACTCGCGATCGCGCAGCTCAGGTTGCCGCATCAAGCCGACATGACTCAGATAGGCTTGGTAGGCCCGCTCTCGTAGCGAGATGGTCACCCTGAAGCCCATGAAGTCGATGTCGCCGCGCATGTACTGATCGTAGACCAGTGCCTCCTTCACCTCGACGCTGCCCAGTGCGCTGCCGCTCTCGTCCGGCCGAAAAAAGAAGAAGCGGTCCGAACACATGTGATCGTAAGGGACGATGTCGTGGCGCGGCGGTCGCTGCTTCAAAGCCCGATCCAGGCCGCTGCAAAAGCCGATGTCATCTATGTCGCCGCGGACAGGCTCGAAAAAGAGTCCTTTGGGGGGGAGCGACGTTCCATCGAGACGACCGACCACGACCAGGAGCCAGCGTCCCTCGGCATCGTCCGGCAGGATCAAGGGCGTGGTCGTCATCGTGTCGCTTTCTTGCAGGATTGCGGCGCGCCGGTCAACCTCTCGCCGCGCGTACTGGAGTCTGCGCTATGGTTCTGAGCGCAACGTTGCGCTATCGCCGCTGCTCCAGGCCGTGAAGATCGAGATGGTTCAACGCGGCACATCTTCATGCCGCCCTAGGGCTGCTGCGATGGTGGCACGCGACGATCAGAATGCTCGCGCCAGCGAAAAGATACTTCCTGCACATACGTGTTCCCGGGGCAAGGCGATGACAATGCGTTCGGCAGCTTCCCAATCAATGGAAGCACATCTTTGAACACTCCCCGCTATGGGACATCACCCCGCACGTTCTACGTCATAGCTTCGCGAGTATCGCCAACGACCTCGGCTCTACCGAGGTAGCCATTGCTGCGCTCGTGGGCATGCCAAAGGTTCGGTGACCAGCAAGTACATCCATACGCTTGATACGGCGCTCACCATGGCGGCAGACACAATCTCTGGCTACATTCAAGGCCTCCTTGACGGAACGGATTTTAACCAAACGGCGCATGCTTTGGACCGAAGTTCTCGAAAAGCCGCTCTCGTCCGCTTCCTACAGAGGCTTCTTCGTGCAGTGAACTCGAAGAGACCGAGGGAGAGAGCGACTTAGCCGCGTAATCCAACACGTACAACTTGGCAGCTGAGCCAGCGCGCCGTGACGCTGCGACGTCGAGATCCGCTGTCTCGAACCCGACCGCGTCTTCACGTGGAAGTCGGAGGCGTACCTGCTCTGGATACTTCGCCCCCGACCTCTTTCGCAGGAAAAAATTTGAGCTCTCCGGGGGCTTTGCGATCAAGAAATCTGCGGATCAACGGCACCATCGCCTCCGCTTTATCCTTGAGCAACGTGCGACGCTGAGGTCTCTCCAGGTCGGAATGGCGACGGCTGAGCTCTCCGGCTTGAACAATCATTGCGCGGGATGAGCCGTGGTCTGCGGGTGGTCCTCGCCGGTTGGTTCGGCACGGGTTGGTTGCTCCCCGCGCAAATTCGCGACCGCGCGGGTGGCCGGTTCCCCTTCCGCGCGGCTGCGTCCTTTTCCGGCTTGAAGATCCTCCGGATCCGCAACCATGCCGCCAAAGGCCGCAGCCGTGCTGCAGCCGAGGGCCGGATCGGCAGCATTGTCGGCGAAGATGCCGCGATTGAAGCCATCCGACAGATGGCAGCGAACGGAGCTGATGAGCAGGCGATCGATGTGAACACGCGTCGCGTGGTGCATTGCCGAGGCAACGTCGTGCCTGACGTGGGAGCGATCCACGCCGGCTCGGATGATGGAATGCTCGATCGCCGCCGTGCATGGCCCCGGCGGTCCTTCGATCCAGGCACGGACGCTTTCAGGGCGGCCATTCGCCGTCGCGGCCACGAAGTGTTCGACGCCGGAGCTCGCCGTAGAACAGCGTCCTGCAGGTACATCGTAGACGTAATGAACGGTCTCACCTGCGAGCTGCGGTGGCGGTGCCGTCCGGTCCACAGCGCAGCCTGCAGCCAGCACCGCGAGGGCGATGGCGAGGCCGCTTCTGATCGGTGCCATGTTTATCGCTCCTTGGAGGACCGTCATTCGATCAGGAAGCCGGCATCGCCACGCAATCTCCGGCCCGGCACCGGCACCTCGATCGGGCCTGCCCCGGGGCGGGTCGTTCCAAGACGGCCGAATATGATGCGCTCCAGCTCGGAAGGTGGCCCGACGAAGTCGGTCGGGACAGGTATGCGCGCCGACTCGCTGATCGGCCGAACAATCGTCGGCGTGACGATGATGATCAGTTCGGATTCGTTCTTCCGGAACTGTGTCGACCTGAACAGAGCCCCCAGTACCGGCAGGTCGCCCAGCCCCGGCAACATGTCCAGGCCGGTGTTGAACTTGTTCTGCAGTAGTCCGGCGATTACGAAGCTCTCCCCGCTGCCGAGCTCGACTGTGGTCTCCGCCCGCCGGGTAATCAGGCTCGGGACGCGGGCGCCGTTCATGATCAGGGCGCCTTCGTTCGAGAGCTCGCTGACCTCGGGCTTGACCTGCAGGTTGACCAGACGATCGGAGAGCACCGTCGGTGTGAACTCCAGTCCCACGCCGTAGCGACGAAAGTCGATCGAGATGCGGTCCAGCCCTTGGGCGACGGGGATCGGAAATTCGCCGCCTGCCAGGAAGTTCGCCTTCTGACCCGAAACAGCGGTGAGCGTCGGTTCTGCCAGGATTGAAACCAGTCCCTCCTGAGCGAGCGCATCCACGATGGCAGTCACGCTGTAGCTGCCGTTCGCTGGCGTATTGATCCTGCCTGAGGCCGCCGACGAGAGCCCAAAGCTGAAGCCACCGGCCGAGCCTGCGGCCTCCCAGTTGACGCCGAGTTGCTTCACCGCGTTGCGCGAGACTTCGGCAATACGGACCCGCAGGTTCACCTGCGTGCTACCGCCGATCTTCAACTGATTGAGCAGCACCTCGTCCTCGCCGAGGAACTGCGCGCAGGTGGAGCGGACCTTCTCGGCGATGTCGGCGTTGGGCACCAGCCCGCTCAGCACCGCGCCGCGCGGCGTCCGCGACAGCCTGACGTCGAGGTCTGCGAATTGAGCTCGCAGCAGCTGCCGTAGATCACTCTCGTCATAGGCAATCGCGATCCGGAACGTCGCGACGGTCGCGCCGGAATCGTCGAGCGCGAAGAGCGTCGTACGGCCGGGCTTTTTGCCGAAAACGAAGACGCGGTTGGCGGCCGCGACCTGGACGTCCGCAACAGCCGGCTCGGCGACGAAGACCTTGGAAGCCGGACGGGGCAAGGTCAGCATCTCGCCCTGAGACGCGTAGATCCGCACCTGTTGCCGCGCGTTGGATGATGCCGGCGCGCAATGAACCAGCATCGTAAGGATCACCACGATCGAGGTCAGCCACGCGGATGGCGAAATTCGAAACGGTCCCATCGTCAGCGCCGCATCGCCGAGAGCATCTCGAGATTGAGCCTCACGTCCTCTTCCCGAAGGTCGACCCGCGCAAGCCTGGCGGCGCCATCGCGATCTCCGCTCAGCGCCATAGCGATCACGAGGTTCTGGCGTGCACGAGGCGAGGCGCTCTCACCGAGCGCGATCGGCCGCAGAACCGTCATCGCGTCGGCGTACCGGCCCGTCAAGGTAAGCGACAGGCCCAGATTGTTGCTTGCGATCATGTCGGCGGGAGCGATTGCGAGCACCTGACGATAGGCTGTCTGAGCTTCGTCATGGCGGCCGAGCATGTCGAGAGCCACTCCGAGGCCGTTGAGCGCCGGAATGTTCTCGGGGTCCGAGGTGAGCACGCTGGTGAAGATTGCCAGGGCGGGCTCGGCTTGATGTCTGGCGAGCTCGCTTCGCGCTTTTCTGATTCGATCGTCCTTGTCTTCCATCCCGGCGACTTGGTTGGCGGGAGCTGCTGCGGCTGCCGTGGAGGCCGGGAGATTGCGACCCTCGACCGAGGCGCGTGCGGTCGTGGGCGTCGGCACCGGTCCGCCAATGTCTGGGCTCAGCGACGAACAGGCGCAGAGCAGACCGGCGATGCTGCCAGCCAGCGCCATTCGCCTGCAAACACCAGCACTTGGTTTCAGATGGTTGTTGAACGCGGTTTCCCGGCCTTCAGAGCTACGCATGTACTTCCTACGGATATTGCACTGTCTTATAGTTCAGGTCTCGAAACCTCGCAGGTGTCGTCGCGGGTTGACTGGTTCATTGCATCGCCGGGATCGGGGAAGGTTCAGCCTGCTCGCGTGATTCATCCAATCCGAGGACGGCGATCGGCTCGACCCGAAAGTCCTTTGAGATTTCCTGATAGGAGAGCACGACCACATTGAGACCGGACGGCGCAAGCAGCGTCCAGACCACCCGGCGCAGGTCGGCGGAGGCCAGTACAATACTCGGCGATGCGGCAAGATGATCGACGTCGGCAAGCTGCCGGGTCAACGCATCAAGCAGGCGCGTGCTGACGGCAGGATCGAGAGACGTCTGAGCGTTTTCATCGAGGGCGTGCACGGCCGTTCGGATCGCTTCCTCTGTCCGTCGATCAAGCACGAAGCAGCGCAAGGTCCGATCAAAGCCTGAGCTTTCGAAGCAGATCTGCCGGCGCAGCGCCAGCCGCACGTGCTCGACCAGCATGACGCTGCTCTGCTCCCGCATTCCCCACTCGGCCAGCGTCTCAAGAATCAGCCGCAGATTGCGGATGGAGACCCGCTCGTCGAGCAGCCGGCGAAGGACATCGGTGATGCGCTGTGTAGGGACCACACGCAAGGCCTCGCGCACCAAGTCGGCGTAGTCAGCCTCTAACTGGTTGAGCAGGCGCTTGGTCTCCTGTATGCCGAGGAACTCCGGCGCATAGCGGACAAGAACGCGCCGCAGCTCGGCATCGACTGCGGAGATGGCCGGTCCCCCCGCCGTTCGGGTTGCCGGCTGATCCAGTTCACCTGACGAGAGCAGAAGAGGCACGCCATGCAGCTCGATCCTGAAATGACCGGGCGCCAGGGCGCTGCTTTCGTCGACTGCCGCCCCTGGACAGGCGCATCCGAGCCAGTCTGCCACGTCCTGTCGTGTCCGCCTGATCCGATCATGAATACCGGCTCTCCGCAGTTCATCGCACAAGGCGGCTTCCGCGAGGATCATGATCGGTGCAGACTTAGCCACCGGGATAGCGATCCGCGAACTTCTCGCGGGCTCTGACGGGTCGGACCGTTGCGCCGTGCCGGAGGTTCGTTGTGCGCGCCGCCGAGCCAAGAGCATCGCAACGCCGGAGCCGCCGAACACGGTGGCCATAAAAAGGAAAATCGGCGCCGGAAAACCCGGTACGAACGCCAGCCCGAGCATCATGAGACCGGCCAGTTGCAGGGATTGCGGCTGCGACGTGATCTGCTCCATGATCTCGGAACCAAGATTGCTCGGCGCTTCTGTCGCAACCCGGGTCACGACCGTTCCCGCCGCCATCGACACGAACAGCGCCGGGACTTGGGAGACCAGGCCGTCGCCGATCGTCAACAACGAGTAGAGCTGGATCGCTTCGCTGATACGCAGCCTATGCTGCACGGTGCCGACAACGATGCCGCCAACGAGGTTGACGGCGATGATGATGAGACCGGCGATCGCATCACCTTTGACGAACTTCATGGCACCGTCCATCGCTCCGTAGAGCTGGCTCTCGCGCTCCAGCCGGCGTCGGCGGCGCCGGGCCTCGGCCTGGTTGATGTCACCGTTGCGAAGGTCGGCATCGATGCTCATCTGCTTGCCTGGCAGCGCATCGAGCGTGAATCGGGCAGCAACTTCGGCGACCCGTTCAGATCCTTTGGTGATGACGACGAACTGGACGATCGTGATGATCAGGAACACTACGAGCCCAACCACGACGTTGCTGGAAACGACGAACTCGCCAAAGGTCTGAACGATGGATCCGGCATCGGCCTGGCTGAGCACTAGGCGCGTAATGGTGATGGAAATCGAGAGCCGGAACACCGTGGATATGAGAATGATTGCCGGAAGTGCGGAGAATTCGACCGCGGCGTTCAAGTAGAACGCCACCATCAGCAGCAGAATCGACGCGCCGATGTTGACGGACACCATGACGTCGACGAGCGCCGTCGGAATCGGCAGGATCATCGCCATGATCGTGCTGACGATCAGGATGACGACGAGAAGCTCGCGCTTGTCGTTCGACCAGCGGGTCAAGCTCTCGACAATGGCCGTCATAGTCTGCGGTTCCATCCAAGCGGGATCGAGACCTTCGTCACATTGATCGAAACGCAGAGCGGCATGGTCTTACAAGCTCACGGCGAGCAGGTCTGCGCCGCGACGCAATACGACCCGGTCTTGTTCGATTCGATCGACGATCCACCCTTCGCTGATAACGGCGCCTGCGAACAGTTTCTGACCGCGTCCATCAATGACATACGGCCCATTTCCGGCCCAAATCGCCTGAACGGTCAAAGGGGCGCTACGCTTTACAGATTTCGCCTCAACCTGGCTCGTCAACACGATGGCAATGCCGAACGTGCCGTCGAACCATCGCTCAATGTCGCGCCACTTGCCTAACGCCGCGGGTTCAATGTTTCCTCTCGCCGTGATGGCGTTTGAGTCGCTGACAATCTCGACGGTCGTGAGGCCTGCAGTCAGCAATCGCTGGCGCAGCGCGTCCGCCGCGCCGTTCAAATCCGCCACCGGCGCGCCGGGCTCCGCGCCGGCCCGTCCCGTTCTGTCTTGGCCGGGCAGTAATGCGGGGGTAAGGGTGGGGGCGGGCGAATTGGGCGCGTGCCTGCTCGGATATTTCGTCGAACAGTCGGAGTCGCAGCGCGGGGATCTCAGCCGCTCAGCTGTGGCATAGCCGCCATCGCCGGGCACCTTGTCCGCACCAGCGGGAAATCCCTGCAGAAGCAGGGCTAGACAGACCAGGATCGCGGCGGTGCCGAGTCCATACCTCAAGAAGGTATAGCGGGTCGTTCTGCGCTTGCGGGTGCAGCGCAGCTGAATTCCATTCAGAACGACATCGGCCGGATAACGACTGATCCGTGCTTCTCCGGCACCGAGCAGGGTGCCGTTCAGCAGAACATTATCCGCGGTGCCTTCGATTTCGCAACAGTCCGCCTCTAGCGCGAACCGCGCGTGCAAAGGAGCCAGACAGTCATCCATGAGAACGACATCGGCGTCCATCGAGTGACCCACCAGATAGGTCCCGGCGTCGAGTTCTTGCCGGACGCCGGCATGAAGGCCCGATCGGATCGTGAGTTCGAATGGGGACGGTGATGCCGGCATTCTCTGCCTCTCCATCAGGACCTAGCAGCCATGTTGGCAGCGGAGCGCTCGGTACGAACGCCCCGTGCCGTAAGCGGTTGGTAGCTGTCCGAGGGCGATCGCGGGATCAGCCGACGTTCGGGCGCTGCTGCGCGACCGTCTCGATCGATCCCCAGTGCGTCTTCTTGGTCGTGATCTCGGCATTCGTCTTGATCGCTTCGTCGAAGGCACTCTTCATCTTCGCGATCGCGCTGTCGATGCTCGAGTTCGATGACGTCGTCGAAGAAACGGAGCCTGTTGAATGGGACATCGCTTTATCTCTCTATGTTTGTGTTGCGTTGAGGATTGGGCTGTCGGGGAATGCCCTCCAGCCGGGAGGTGATCGTTCGCGTTGTCCACGCTGATCACCTCTCGGCTGAAGCGGCGGCTTGGATCCCGTCCCGAGGCGCACCTTGCGAGGTGCGCCTCTCGCGGCTTCCTTCAACGTCCTGGTCTCATCGCTCTCGTCGCGTTGCGAGAATGAGGCCGCGTTGCTTTACTCAGCTCTGTCGGTGATATGGTTGTCGGCCGAGAGGTGTCCCGCGGAGCGGTCGCATGGCGATCCCGAGCTTGAATCTGCGAGTTGCAGAATGATCGAGGAAAGCTTGTCGAGGATGTTGTTCTTCGTCGCTTGGTCAAGGCCCTTTGCCTCTGAGACTTGGCTGACGAGCTGATTCAGCGTCTTGAGTATCGAGCTGTTCGCGCCGGGTTGATGGGATGGGCCGGACACGAGTTGCTTCAGGATCTTCGCGATCCCGTCGAGCAGCTGACCTTTGGCGGGATCGCTGGGCCCAGTGGAATTCGTGATCTGATGGGTCAGGTCACCAAGGATCTTGGCAACGCGGCCGTTGTTCCGCGCGTCGCACTGGCCCGGTCCGCCCCTCAGGATGCTGATGGCCGCCGAGATCAGAGCCGCCTTGTCTGCAGGTGTCTTTGCGTCCGCGACCAATCCAAGAACATCCGATGCTATGGAAGACGTCCGCGGATCTTGCTGCTGCGAAGCGGGCGGCATCGACGACTGCCACCAATCCCCCGCATCACAGCGATGAGCCGGATGAGCTGACGACCCGCCGGACGTGGGCTGAAATCCTGCAAAGCCGGGCCAGGACGACGCGTGTCCGTGCGGACCCATCATGTGACCGGTGTGAGCTTCACGTGAGGATGATGCGTGGGAGCTGACCCTAGACATGCAACTCTCTCCTTGTTTGCGATCCGATGTCTTATCTGTCTTGTTCTGAGCAAAGGGTATAACGAGGCGTCGGTCGGCATGCTCCGTCACGGATCCGGGGTTGCACTATTCTCGTCGCCGACGGATGCCATCTCCTGAATGCCGTCCTGAGCAACAGTCATAAGCATGAACGCGGCCGCCTGCGGCATTGCGCTGAGAAACGCCTCCTCGAACTTTGCCTGATCCTCAGCCGAGACTGCCTCGCTGCTGCTCGGGGCGCTTGCCGTCGCGGTCGTCATGCTCGATGCTTCTACGGCCATTCTGACACTCCTTTGATCCGTCCGGTCGATCTGGCAGGACTTGCGAACCCGTTGATTTGCGTCATGGCACGTCGCCTGGGGCGTTGAGCTTGACCACTTGGACGTGCTCCCCGCGATAGACGGTGACTGACGATGGCTGGTCAGCTCGAGGCTGCAGTGCTGCGAGCGTACGCTCCACCGCTTGGATGTATTGCGGGGGACCCGAGACCAGGGCCATGTCGGCCTGCTTGATGGATCTGAGTGAGAATCGCGCGTCGGAGAGCGCGAGATCGCGAAGTGCGGCTTCGAGACGCTGGAGCGGCACGGCACCGAGTTGAACGAGCCTGCTCGAAGCTTCCTTGTTGCTGGTGACATAAATCCGGAAGCCGTCGAAATACCAGTCGAGTCCGTAGTTTCGGGATAGATGCTCGATGAATTCTCTGGCCTTGAGTTCAGGCAGAGGCCCGCGCACACGTCCCCGTACGTCCGGGCTCAGCTCTAACCGCAGGCCGGTATTCCGTCCGAATTCCTGAAGAACGCTGCCAAGGTCTTGGTCGACGATGGTGTACCTGTAGGACTCGGTCGGCCAAGCAGGTTCACCCGCGTCTGCGGACGTGGTGTGGATTGCAGCCGCCGAGAGCGTCAGGCAGACGGTCGCGATCGCAGCCACGCTGCGCAATGGGACCAGAACCCGAGATGCCAAATGGTCGCATGGGAAAACGTGGCCTTCGTGCGACCTTGTCGCGGAACAATCGTGGCAATCGTGTAGTTGATCGCGCGTACCCACGAGCAGACTCACATGTACTTGTTGCTATCAGCTCGTCTCATTCAATCACAGCGGTCGCGGGTGCGTCGGAGAATATATTAGGAAAATATTATGCTCTGCCCCGCTGGGCTCCGTGCAAAGCTCTGTCTGATCTGTTGTGCAAGCCATGGCCCGGCTGTCCTTGTGAGTCATTATTTGTTTGGAGTGAGCAATGGCGAAAGCACGAGTAGTCCTGAGACGGCATGGAGCGGCGACATGACGACGGTTGCGCCGTTGGGTGGCGTCACAGCTTCCGGAACAGTTGGTGTCAGTTTCGGAGCCGTTGAGCCCGGAGCGGCCGCCCAGCAGTCGTTTCAGGACGCTCTGCATAGATCGGTCACTAAACTGCCGATGGAGCCTGAGCACGCCGTCGACCAACTCGGCGGCAAGGTGATGGAGTGGATGGAGAGCTCGTACGAGCGGGTCCAGCGCAATGCCGCGCCCGAGCTCAATCTCATGCCGGAGCCGGCGGCATCCGGTCCAGCATCTTCCAACATTGGCGGAGCGGCCCTGGGAGCCGACAAGCCAGACGCGGGCCGTCAGGCCCTGCAAATGCTGGAGCACGCATTCTCGTTTGCCATTGAGGCGACGCTGATGTCGAAAATCTCGACCGAGTCGACCCGAATCTTCAACACGTTCTTGAAGGGACAATGAGAATGGTCGGTTGCGGCAAACAATGGCTGGCCGCTCGAGGGCGCGGATTGAATTTGGCGCTGGTGCTGGGCTTGGCGTTCATGCTGAGCGGTTGCAAGGGTGAGCTCTATAGCCGCTTGAGCGAGAAGGAGGCTAATCTGATGATAGCCCTTCTGCTGCGCAACGGCATCGCCGCCGACCGGCTCCAGGCAAAGGACGGTAGCAATACCGTCAGGGTTGAGCAGGAGCGATTTTCCGACGCTGTGACGCTGCTGAATGCGTCCGGGTTGCCGCATGCGAAGTTCGAAGACATGGGCAGCATATTCTCAAGCAATGGTCTGGTGTCGTCACCCACAGAGGAGCGAGTCAGGTTGATTCACGCGCTCAATCAAGAGTTGGCAAGGACGATCATGGAGATCGACGGAGTCATCTCTGCCCGAGTCCACGTGGTGCTGCCTAAGATAGACCCGTTGCGTCACGATCAGGTTCCGTCGTCGGCGGCATCGGTGTTCATCAAGCATGACGCGCGCGCCGAAATCGCCGTGCTCCTACCGCAGATCAAGACCCTCATTGCCAACAGTGTCGAAGGACTGACGTACGATAGGGTGGCCGTGGTTTTCGTGCGTGGCAGTTCGGATCCCGTCGAGGTCAGCCCTTCCACGTCGATCGAGACGACGGCATCCGTTCTATCTCACGACGGATCTGCCCTGCGTGACGGTCCGCTCATCCTGCAGGTGTCAGCCGCGGTAGGGGTGGGGCTGCTGGGATCGATCGGAATCTTCCAGCTCTGGCGCCGGGCACGCGTGGGATATGCGCAACGCAACGCGCCGCGTCGGGAGGCGCGAAGGCCGGCGCGTGATCCGCTGCGTGTCGTATCCTAGTGCGATTGAAGTGGGCTTGGCCGGCAAATGAGTAGGCTTGTGCAACCTGGAGCATCCCTTGGTTTGCGTGATCCGAAGGTCGGCGGTGACTGCGAACCCGGCGCGCCGGTGGGGCATCGGCCGGTGATCGATATGGACACGTTTTGCCGATTGCCGGCACGCTACATCCACGTTGAACGATTTCTCGCGTGCGTACCGGGCGTTTCGCCCG
Source organism: Bradyrhizobium sp. SZCCHNRI20481 (assembly GCF_032485055.1). Classification (NCBI taxonomy): domain Bacteria; kingdom Pseudomonadati; phylum Pseudomonadota; class Alphaproteobacteria; order Hyphomicrobiales; family Nitrobacteraceae; genus Bradyrhizobium; species Bradyrhizobium sp. SZCCHNRI20481. Next base: position 237,381 of record NZ_JAUEUE010000006.1, on the reverse strand, counting down.
GGCTTGCCGCACGGATACTCGCCTGCGACCGACTCCACCGAGATATCTCAGAGCGGATCGTTGTGCATCATGAGCTTGATTGCTGCACGGCAGCCGACGTCGCTGACACGCGCAGTCGCATTGCGCTTCTCGACTGCGAGCAGCTATGCCGCGTCGGTGAGCTGGCCGGCGGTGTTTGGCATGCCCACGCAATTCGTTCCACGGTCCTCAAGACTACGCTCCGGGAGCATCTCGGAGAATTCGATTCCCGACTCCACAAGGTCGCGCTCGCCAATATCGATCTGTCGCCTAAACCCGATCGCCCCCCGAATCCATCTGCGCTTGCGGACGTCATCCGAGGTGATGGGATGCAATGTCTCAATGCCGCAATCTGGCGACTCCCCGCCACCCTGCGCAGCCGCATCCTTCTTCGATTTCCGATTGACTCGCCGCTGGGCTCCTCGGTCTCGCGGCGACACCAACAGCTTGGTCCGGAGATTGTTGATCGCGTTCTAGCCGATGGGATGGTGCCGTGAAAGCCCCCGAGAGTGACAAGCCTGCCGGCACGTTCCATCCGCTCGGACCCGTGGTTCGAGCCGAAGAGGCGGAGACCTGGTTTTCCGCGGCTGCCTCTCTTGCCGACACCCGGCGGCAATGCGAGCAGATCGCCGCGCAGGCCCGGCTCGCGTTCGAAGAGCAGCGCATGAGAGGCTTCGAGGATGGTCGTCTCGCGGGAGTTGAGGAGGCGGCCCGCCTGATTGCGGAAACGAAGGTCACGGTTGATGATTTCGTCGCCGATCTGCAAGACGAACTTATCACGCTCGTCGTCGAGATCATCAGGGAGATCCTCGGAAGTTTTGAGCCGGACGATCTCGCCGCGCGCGCCATCACCAGAGCACTCGAAGAGATGCGTTCCGGTACGGCTCTCGTGCTGATGACTGCGCCGCAGGAGATGGAGTCCATCCGTGTACGAGTGGCCACGCTGCTGGAGGATGGGGCCGACCAACTCACCATCGTGTCGGACCCGCAGTTTGCGCCGGGGCGCTGTATGCTTTGGAGCGAGTTCGGGCAGATCGATGTTTCCGTTGACGCTCAACTGGAGCAGCTCGCCTTGGCGCTGCGTGCCGGTTTCGAGGGGGTGGAGCCATGATGCCGGCAGGCTCTGCCACGCACCGACTCGCGCGAATCCTGCCGCAGTTGCGTGAAGCTGCAGGCCGTTCGCAACTGCGCCCGATCCGAGGGCGCGTGGTTCAGGTGTCGGGGACCCTCATCAGGGCGATCGTTCCCGATGCGCGTGTTGGCGATATCTGTTTGCTCCGTTCTGCCCATGCCTCGGCTGATCTGCGGGCCGAGATCGTGGGCATCGAAGGCGGTGTCGCGTTGCTGACGCCTCTCGGAGACGTGGCGGGTCTCTCAACAAGAACGGAAGTCGTCTCGACAAGGCAGGCCCTCGGCATCATGGTTGGGCCAGCGCTGCTCGGCCGCGTCGTCGACGGGCTCGGGCGCCCTCTCGACGTTCAGGAACGAGGATGGCCCGAGTTCGACCAGATTCGACGAGTCCGCGGAGCTGCGCCGCCGCCCTTGGCACGGCGGCTCGTTGACGGCCCTTTGTCACTTGGCATCCGGGCGATCGATGGTCTGCTCAGCTGCGGCGAGGGGCAGCGGATCGGCATCTATGGCGAACCCGGCGCGGGCAAATCGTCGCTTGTCGCCCAGATCGTCCAGAACGCGGACGTCGACGTCTGCGTTGTCGCACTGATTGGCGAGCGTGGGCGGGAAGTTCGAGAAATGGTCGAGCGCTGCCTGGCCGGAGCGGCTCGGGCGCGATCAGTCGTGATTGTCGCAACCTCCGACCGGCCGCCGACGGAGCGCGTCACGGCTGCCTATGTCGCCGTGACGATCGCGGAGTACTTCCGGGATTGCAACGCACGCGTGCTCCTGGTGCAGGACAGTGTCACTCGCTTTGCGAGGGCATTGCGTGAGATCGGACTGGCCGCGGGCGAGCCGCCGACGCGCCGGGGCTTTCCGCCGTCGGTGTTTGCGGCATTGCCCGAGTTGCTCGAGCGGTCCGGTCCCGGAGTCGCCGGCTCGATCACTGCATTTTACACCGTGCTGGTTGAGGGGGATGGTACCGCGGATCCGATCGCGGAGGAGACGCGCAGCATTCTGGACGGGCACATCGCGTTGTCACCTAAGCTCGCACAGTCGGCGCATTTCCCTGCGATTGACATCGTGTCCAGCCTCAGCCGCGTCATGGATCAGGTCGTGACGAGCCGTCATCGCTCTGCAGCCAGGAGGGTGCGTGAACTCATAGCTCGCCATGCAGAGCTTGAGTTCCTGCTGCAGGTTGGGGAGTACAAGGCCGGATCAGATCCGATCGCCGATGAGGCGATCGCCAAGCAGGATGCTATCAAGTCCTTTCTGCGGCAGGGCCTCGGCGAGGCCGTTCCGTGGGATCGCACGATCCATCAACTCGAGCAGCTCGCGTCATGAGGTACGATCCACTGCTCACGCGCATACGCAGGATGCGGATCGTTCTCGGAGAGAGGGAGCGGCGGGCGAATTCCGCGCTTCAGCGCGGCGTGGAGGCACAGGTCGAAGCGGCTGCAGAATTGACGCAGATCAATCATGCGGTTGCGTTGCAAGCAGCGGCGCGTGGCGCACGCGAACGTCAGATCTACCAACAGATGGTAGGGCGTCCAATTTCCGCGCGGGAGATCACCCAACTTGACGCGCAACTCAGGCGCCTCGAGTCGCTGGCAATGGCGCTTGCCGAGCAGCGCCTTGCGAGCATCTGTACGCTCGACCAGGCGCGTAACGAAGTTCAGGGTCTACGCCTCGAATTCGTGAAGGCTCATCGGAGGCGTCGCAAGTGGGATGAGTTATCGCAGCAATCACGTCGCCGTCGCGAGAGCCGTGAGACGTTGCTAGAGGAGATGGCCAATTCGGACGGCAGGGCGGCGGGGCGGCAAGCATGAACGCGCCATTCCCCGCTCGCGGGCGCGGAGCGCCTGACGGTGAGATCACCGAATTTCATCCGGACGTGCTATCCATTGCTGATGTTCTACGTGCCCGTCGTTGGTGTCGGCGACTGGCTGAACTCACCTGCGAGTTGGCGGGTCTGCCGCTGCGGATTTCCTTCTCGGGCGCCTCCTCGGGCGTTTCGAGCCGGCCGGCGTGTCGTCTGCATTTTACGATCGGCGGTGATCCATGCGCCGTAAGTCTGCCTGTAGAGGTGATCGATGCAACGCTGCAGGCGATTGATGGTCCGCCTCGAACTACGCTCGCCGAGCCAGATCTGCTGCTTCTGATCGAGTTCGCCTGCGCCGCCATACTTGATGCAATCGAGGAGGCGCTCGGCCTCCCCGTCATCCTCACGCATGCTTCCTTCGATGGCGGCGTTCCGGACTCGATCGGAATCCTGTGTCGCGGCAGGTTTGGCGAACGATCGTTCAGTGCTTACCTGTCTTTACCAGAGCCATACGAATCCCGTTTGGCAAATCAAGTTCAAGCATTGGGTCCGGCTGCTGCCGCCGGAGTTCCGATCTGCACCGCCTTCCGGCTTGGTGCTACGCGCGTCAGCGCCCGCTTGCTTGCGAGCTTACGGCCGGGAGACGTCGTGATCATCGAACACGCGATGCCGGATGGACGCGTCGCCGCCGTCTTCGGCGAGCGTCGTCTCACCTCATGCCGCTTCGAGGGAAGCGACGCGACAGTGGTGGACACGTTGCACCAGATCAGAGGCGATCTTCATCATCATTGGACGGCTGTGGACATGACGGCACATGAAAGCGTCGATACAGGCGCAGACGATGTGAGCCTGGACGACCTCCAGATCAAGCTCCTATTTGAGATCGGCCAGCTCGAGATACCTCTCGGCGAGTTGCGCATGATCGCGCCGGGCTATGTCTTCAATCTCGGTCGGGATCCGCGACATGCAATTGAGATTCACGCGGGGAATCGGCGGATCGGGCAGGGCGAGATCGTCAGGATCGGCGAGGCAATCGGCGTGCGGATCAACAGATTGTTCAATCACGAATGAGCTGAAGCCGTGACCCAGTTCAATTTGTTCGCTGTTCTCGCGGTCATCGCCGGACTTGGCCTTGTCATCTTTGTCGTCGTGACGATGACATCGTTCGTCAAGATCGCCGTGGTCCTGTTCCTGATCCGGAACGCGCTGGGAGTGCAGCAGACGCCTCCAAACCTCGTGCTATATGCCATTGCGCTGGTTCTGACGGCCTATGTCAGCGCGCCGCTAGTGCAGACCGTGTATGAGCGCGTCAATGATCGTCCCAGCGAGTTTCAAACCTTTACCGACTGGAAAGATGCTGCTGAGCGGGCAGGCCAGCCAATTCGCGAACATCTGAGCCGGTTCACGACGGTCGCGGAACGAGAGTTCTTCGTCACTGCCACTGGCAGCTTATGGCCCGATAGCAGCAGGGCCAAGCTATCGAGCGAAGATCTCGTTATTCTCGTTCCCTCCTTCATGAGCTCGGAGCTCAAGCGCGCCTTCGAGATCGGCTTCCTGCTCTATCTGCCCTTCATCGCGATTGATCTCGTGGTGTCCGCGGTTTTGATGTCCCTCGGCATGTCGATGGTGCCGCCATCGACGATCTCCGTCCCATTCAAGTTGTTCTTGTTCGTGATGGTCGAGGGCTGGTCCAAGCTGATGCATGGCCTGGTGTTGAGTTACGGATAGCCTGCGAGATGGGTAGGGGAAGCAATGGGCCAAGCGACAATCGTCGATCATCTGGTCAGGGGTCTGACGGTCGTTCTCATCTTTGCCATGCCTCCCCTGGGCGTGGCGATGGTTGTTGGCCTCTTCGTCTCAATTCTTCAGGCCGCAACCCAGATTCAGGATCAGGTGCTGCCGCAGACGATCAAACTGATTGCCGTCGTGGCCACGCTGGCGGTGTTCGGCGCAGTGTTGGCGGCACCGCTGATCCAATATGCCGATCAGATCCTCGCGGATTTTCCTGCACTGACGCGTTGACGGGCCTTCCCTTCATCGTGCTCGGAGGGACATGGGCGACGCGGAGTGGCGATGGGGCTTGACCTCATGCCGTTGGACAGCATCGAGGCGGGGGCCAATCTCGTCTTCCGTCATCTTCTTTCGTTGGCGCTCGCCATCGCGCGTCCCAGCGCCTTCGTCATGACCTTTCCCGTGTTTGTTCGCCTCGGGCTGACCGGCTTGATTCGTGGTGCCTTCGTGGTCGCGATCTCGCTACCGGTCATGACCGGACTTGTTGAGGTGCTTCCTCCGATCGGCACGCAAACATTGCGATTGGTCGCGGTCGGGTTCAAGGAAGCGATCATCGGAGGGCTCCTTGGTCTGCTGCTTGGGATCCCGTTCTGGGCCGCCGAGGTCGCGGGCGACCTGCTCGACTACGAACGTCAGGCGCCCGATGCCCAGCTTCAGGATCCCAACGCCATGACCGAGTCCACCGCGTCTGGTACGCTTTTTATGCTCGCTGCCGTGGTTCTGTTCGTCGCTGCCGACGGATTTCATAGCGTCGTCGAAGCCCTTTATGGCAGCTACAGGCTCTGGCCGGTCATTGAGCTCGCGCCTCTGCTGCGCGCGGAGAGCGGCCTATTGGCGCTGGAAATGCTCGTCCGCGTGCTGCAGTTGGCATTGATCCTGGCATTCCCAGTGCTGGCGGCCATGTTCGTTGCGATGTTCGCGCTGATGGTGATTGCCCGTTTCGCACCGCAGTTGAATGTGTTCGATCTTTCGATGGCGGCGCGCAACTTGGTCTATTTCCTGGTTCTGCCGCTCTATGCGGCCTTTCTGCTCGATCACTTCGGTACTCAGCTTGGAGAGTTGACCGGAATCTTGGATCAACTAGGGCAGTTCCTGCGATGAGTGAGGATGGCGGCACTGAGGAGCGGACGCTGCCTCCGAGCGAGCGGAAGTTGCGTAAGGCGCGCGAAAAGGGACAGGTCTTTCGCAGCACCGATATGGTCGCCGGTGCATGCCTGTCGTCCATGCTGCTCTATCTCTGGCTGATCTTGCCGGAGCTTTTCGCGCGGTTACGGGGAGCCATGATGCTCGTGGGCGATGCGGGCGGGCAACCGTTTCGGGAAGCTGCGGGCACGATCGGAACGATGATGTATGAAGCCGTCGTGCCATACCTTGCAAGGGGGGCGGCCATCGTCGTCCTAATGTCCCTCGTCGTCAACGTCGCCGTCACCAAGGGGATCGTCTTCAGCCTTGACCCTATCAAGCCCCGCGCGGAGCGCTTGCATCCCGCAAAGGGTTTGAAGCGGATTTTCGCGCTCAAGAACCTGATCGAGCTGGTGAAGAGTCTGGTCAAGACGACCCTCCTCGTCACGATCTCGGTTTTCGTCCTCGAGATGTCGCTCAACTCCTTGGTTCACACGCCAGGATGCGGTCTTTCGTGCCTCGTGCCAGTGACCGGGGCGGTCATGGCACCGCTCCTCGTCGCGGCAATAGTCATGCTGATGGTGGGCGGCCTTATCGACGTTCTGGTGCAGCGCGGACTGTTCATGCGCGAGATGCGGATGACACGAAGCGAGGCGAAGCGCGAGCGGAGAGACCAGGAAGGCCTGCCGGAGGTGCGCTCTGCGCAACGCCGTCAGCGGCAATCGCTGGCGCACGGTGGAGGGCGGGGAGGAATCGAAAGCGCAACAGTGGTCATCGAGGGCGACGATGTGATGGTCGGGCTGCGTTATGTTCCGGGCGAGACACAGGTCCCAAGACTCGTGTGCAAAGGACGTTCCGTCCGTGCGCACAATCTCACCGAAGCTGCGGCCGAGCTTGGCATTCCTCGTTTCCGCAATCCAGACCTCGCAGAGGAACTCGATCGCCGCATCGCTCAGGACCATTACATCACCGAGGAGTTTTTCCAGCCGGTGGTGTCGGCCTTGCGCGCGTGCGGCATGTCCTGAGTGTAGCCGTGCTGCCCCACAGTATTTTCACAATATATTTCGGATCGGCCGCCGGCTGATGCCCTAAACTGTCGTTCGGACATGATCGCCGAGCGGGCTGCATGGCTGACGAACTGCGTCTGCCAGAGCAGAGCCGCCGCCGCTAACGGGGAGACGCACGAATGCGGATAGATGACGCAGGTGGCTCGGTTGTCGCCAGTCCGCCTCCTCCTCCGCCGCCGCCCCCACCCCCACCCCCGCCTCCTCCCCCGCCACCGCCGCGGCCGAAGTCCGCGGCATCGTCGTCGGGCATGCTCGATCGCAATTCGGCGCGCAGCGTTGGATCATCATCGACCGCACCTTCGCCGCTCTTTCAGCCCCTTCGACCTTTCATAGGTCCGGTTCTGCAGCCGACGCCTGTGTTGCTTGGCCCGCCTGCTCCGCCGAAGGCGGCGGCAACATGTCCGGGAGTTCCCGCCCCGGCGCCGGCGGCGCCGGTCCCGGACGCCGTTTCGCAGGCAAAATCTGTTCAGACAAAAGCGCAGACCACTCTCGACGGTGATGCTGGAAAGCTGCATAAACTGCAGACCGAACTGAATGATGCACAGGGAACGAAGGCTCCGATCGGGTACGGTCGCGGCGCGGGCGCCGCGGTGGCTGCGCATCAAGCCCATATCAGCGATCTGAAGAAGCAGGTTGCGGCCGCTCAGCAGCAAGTCACCGCCGACCAGGCGGTGTTGAGTTCGGCCAAGAGCAATCTGAGTGCCGCACAACGCATCGACGCCGCCGCAGCGAACTACAAGCCGGCACCGCCGCCGGTCACCGTGAAAGATCCGGTCGCGCGGAAAGTTGTCCCGCTCGTCGACGCGGCCTCGGCCCAGGTTTCCGCGGGAAAGGCCAAGGTCACCGCCGATACGGCTGCTCTCGAACAGACCAAATCGCAGCTCGGCCGTCTGGACACCGAGATGGACCGGGGGATCAGCGCCGGAACATTGCACCGTCTGTCGTTGCTGAATCAGCAGCAGGATGCGCAGCAACACAAGCTGGCGACGGACCAGCGCAAGCTTGATGCCGCGAGCGCCGACCTTGCGGCAGGGAAAAGCGTCGTCTACGGGCAGCAGGCCGCGGCGGACAAGAAAGAGCTCGAGAGCGCTTCCACAGCGCTGAAGAAAGCCGGTGTCACGATCGACCAGAACGACAATCCGACCCAGGCGAATTTGACGCCATCGCAGCTGCGCGCCTATGACGACTTCACCGTCGCGCGGAGCAAGCTCAACGCCGATGTCGGCATGGTCGCGCAGGGCAAGGCCCAGCTCCAGTATTATGCTTCGAATTCCGAGAAATACGGGACGGTTGCGAAGGATGCCCAGGATCGGGTGAACGACGCTCTGCATCCATTGGGGTACACCATACGTGCAACGCGCGGCAGCGATCCGCAGCAGGCATCGCTCGATCTCAAGCTCGCGAACGGGAACGCTGATTACCAGAATGCAGGCTGGGCCGTAGCTCAGCACCGGGTGGCATTTGCGGCGGCAGCGCAGACCGATCTTGAGGCGGCGCAGGACTCCGATCTTGCCAAATTGTCCCCGCAAGCCCGGCAGAACGCTACCACGGCGAAGATCGAATACGATCAGGCAAGCGCCTATCAGAACAAAGTCGGGACCGACCTCGCCCTGATCAAGGGCCACCAGGCCGTCTCGGATGCGCAGGCCGCCTATATCAAGAATCCGACGGCCGCCACGGAGCTCAAGCTGAACCAAGCGCAGCATCAGTTGCGCGAGCTCTCGACAATGTCCGCCATTGCGACGGCGGGCTTCAAGTCGGCAACCGGGCTTGCCTACGCCGACCAGCGCAATACGACATTGGCTAATCTGGAGCAGACCTATAGCCATGTTCCCTTGCCCTCAAACTCGCCGGTGTTGCAGCAGATAGCGCAGGCAAGAACTGACGCGGCATCGGCCGGCCTGATCACGAAAGAGCTGGCTGCAACGACCAACAGGCTGGTTCAGGATTATCGTGTCACACAGAGCGAGGCGGCGGTCGCAACCGCGCGGCAGTCCGCCAACACTGATTCGGTACAAGCTGGCAATGTACAGGCTGTGGGTTTCACCAAAGCGAGCAGCGCCCTGACGACGGCTCAGCAATCGCTTCAATATGCAAAGCTTCAACAGAAGCTGGCTCAATATCAGCTGCTGGACTCCCAGTTTCGGCTGACATTGCCGCAAAATCTACTTGATCCGCAAACGGTCTCTGACCAGAGCGCGCTCTCGCATGCGTACAATACATTCTTTGCGCAGCATCCGGGTGCCTTGAGCGATGGCGCGGTCGCTGAGCAGCTTGCGAGCCTCAAAGACGCGAACGCGCGAGTTGATATCGGTCAAGGGCTACATGAGCTGCAGGATGCCATCGACAGGGAAGACAAAGCACTTGGCAACCGCAGCCTTCTGCAGAAGGGCGGCGATTGGGTCGGGGGACTGTTCGGTGCCAACCGGTCTGAGCTCGAGTCGGATCTGCAGGACAAGAAAGAGGCGCTCACGGCCCTGCAGAAAAATCAGGGAGGGATGACTGCCCAGGAGGTCAACGGCGAGTATCTGAACATCATGGGTAATCTGGCCACCCAGAATGACCGGATGTTCGAGAACGAGCGCAAGACCGACGCCAATTGGTCGAGTGCACAGGAAGTCGTGCGCGACGTCGCGATCGCCGCGGCTGCGACCGCGGTTACGATGGCCACGGCCGGAGCCGGCGCGCCGGTATTGGCCGCCCTTGCGGCGGGCACATTGGTGGGAACGGGAACGGCCGAAGCCATCGACACGGCCCAGAATGCAGCAACTGTGTTCGGTGGCGGCGACATTCACAGCGATCCTCACATCTCACTCGACGCAGCGCTGACCAACAACTTCTTCAAGGGCGGCGGCAGCTGGGATGAGGTGAAGCAGGCGGGCGTTGATGCGACCGTATCGGGCGTGCAATCCCTCGGCGCAGCAGGGGGGGCGTTGACGGGCGGAGCCACGGAGGCCTTCCTTACGCGCGGCCTCGACCAGGCTGCAAGCTCGGTCGTCTCGAAGCTGGCAACCGGATCAACGGTCATGGTTGCCAATCAGGGGGTGATGGGTCTCGGCAACGTGGCGGGGACGTATGTCGAGTCCCAATATCAGCTCTCGGAGGGGCGGCTCACGCAGGACGAAGCCCAGGCGCAGATGAAGGATGCGTTCTCCGGATACTTCAAGAATCTCGCGGTGGCCGGCGTGACGGGAGGTCTGACGAAGTTCGTCGACGGCAAGGTGGCCGTGCGGACCGCAAGCGCGGCACGGCCGAATGGACTCGTGTCGAACCCGCTTTATCAGACAGCCTCCCAGCTGGGTGCGAACACCATGCTGACTGCGGGCCCCGGCCTCCTTTCCGGCAAGGCGCCGACCGCCCAAGACTATCTGTCCATCGGTCTCAATACGGTTTCCGGTGTGGCTTCTCATCACTATCAGCAGAGCAGATCCCGCACCGTGGCCGAAACGGGCCTTGCCGGTCAGCCCGCCGCGTTCGACGCGGGAAGGAAGGTGTTTGACGCCTATCAGGGTCAGGCGAGCGGGACATCGCCGAATGGCATCCGGCTGCAGGCCATGGATCCCGCCGCTTTCGCCCGTGCATATCAAAAAGCCGGCGGCCAGCACGATCCGGCGTCCGTCGATGCCTTCAGCATCTTATCGGATCAGGGGCATCGCGTCTATGTACGGACCGATAGATTGAGCCCGGACGTGGTCGCACACGAGGCCGTGCATGCACTGACCTCGGAATCGTTCAAGAAGCTCGCAAGCACGTTGGTCATTGATTCAAGCCGGCCGCATTCGAACTTGAATGAAGGTGTGACCGAGCTTCTCGCCTCGCAGGTCGTGCCGCGCCGTGGCACATCGCCCTATGCGACGGAGGCGCAGATCGCGGAGGCCATTCGCGACCGGATGGGGGAGACCGACTTCCATAAGGCGGTTTTCGGAGGCGATCCAGCGGCACTCGCATCGTTCCGGCAGACCGCTTTGGCGTTGCACGAAAGACCTGTCAGCGAAGACTCGGCTGCAAATTGGGCCCTAGCCGCCTCGACGGCAGCCCAGCCCGCGGGTGGTGGCGGCGGCAAGCCGCCCGCGAGCGGCGGTGGTGCGGTCTCTCCGGCCTCGCCCCCGCCGGCCTCGAGCGGCTTGACTCTTGTGCTCAGCCCGAAGGCATTCGAACGATTTCAGGACCGGGTCGCTCTCCAACCCTCCAAATACGGCAGTAGCGCCGACAGGTATATCTACGTTGTGGAGACACGAGGAAACAAGCCAAGCCGACCGTTCGCCATGAACGACGCAAACATCAAACGGCGAGGAGTGATCGGAGCAACAGACCGCTTTGTTGACTGGGGCGGAAGTCCGCCGCAATCAGCCAAGACATACAGCCGACGCTACGATCTACCGAAAAAGGATTTTCGTGTCGTGGTCACGGATCAGCCCTACACGGGAGTGGGCGATCGACAAGTGGCACCGCGCAGGTCAGGCCTCCGACAGGCTCTGCCCGTTGCTGCAGGAGTGGCCTCCGATGCGGTTGCCCTTGCAGCAGCCGCGCGGTTCGGATCTCTAGGCATGCTGGCGGCCTGGAACGCCACAGTTCGTGGACCGCTGAACATCGTTCAGCTCAAGCCGAAATTGGCTGCCAAGTTGAGAATACCCGAAAAAGCAGCCCCGTATTTGCGAACCGCAACAGGTGTGAGCTTCATTGCCAACGGCATGGCAAACGACATCGTCAGTGTGACGAGCGGCCACCTGCTGAGTTTCCAATATGGTGGTGCAGCTGTCATCGGCTCCGCGCAAATCGTCTTGGGAGCGCGGAGCTATTTCAGTGGCTATGGCGCGCTTAGATCGCGTGGAGCTACCGATACGGTCCGGTCAACCGACACCAGTCTGAGCGAAATCGCGGACAGGAATAACGTACCGGACGAGGTGATCGGACGCGTCAATGCGAGAGATCCCGCGCATCCGCTTAAACTAATTAATCCAGATAAGTCGATCTCCATCAAGAGCAACGATGAGCAGCTCACTTTCCGCCAGATCGCCAGAAAGGAAAATAAGTCCGTCAGGAAGGTGCTCGAGGATGTCGGGCGTCGCGAGAAACTGGCAATTCCCGGGCGATTCACGTCTAAGGGGAGGCAGATCACCGCTCGGATCAAATCAGGCGAGGACCTGGATGCCTTTGCAGCGAGAAATGGCTCCTCCGCGCGGGCGATCATCAAGGCGCATCGGGATCGGATTCCAAGCACGTATACAAGCAATCCCGATTCGCATGCAGTTTGGACCGGCGCGGGGTTGAGGATTCCCGGGTCGTTTGACAACTCGCGAGGTCTATCTTGGACGGGAATTGCCTGGCGAACCGGCCGCTCTGCGCAGCAGTTGAAATCCCTTAATGGGGCGGCCAGCGGAACCAACAGCAGAGACACGGCTCCCGATATCGTACATATCCCTCCAGCATCTTCCTGGGACACGACTCGACTGTCTCGCCGCATGCAGATAACCGGAAGTGCCGGTTTGATTGCTGGCAATGTTACTGAGCTTGTCTACGATATTCACGGTAATATCGGGGCTATCCCAGGCGCGGTCGGCGTCGCGGTTGGATCCGGCTTATCGATCTACGCGATGCTGCGCCGCAGGGCTCCGACGAATTATCAAGTAGTAACGTCTGTTTCGTTCTCGCTGAAGGGGCTCAATCGCGCTTGGCCCGCTTTCGGGCACGTCAGCGATGTCGTTGTGACCTTCGTCAAGGACAAAGGGCTGGAAGGACTGAGTTGGTTACAGAGGTGACGGATCCCATGCGTCTCCTCTCTGCAGGGACGCCGAGTGGCGGGACGTCGTGGCGACAACGCGCCCTCGGCAACATTGACATACGCCGAGCACCCTCGGCCTAAGTGACCTCAAGCCGGCGACCCCGACGTCGGTGCAGACGCACGAGCAACTCGTCTGGCGCGCTCGAAGCGCCGCGATTCGCGTATATGGTTTTGTAGTGGGAGAGATGCGCAGTCCGCCCGGAGCGCCCAGCCCCGGCGGCTGGCAGGTTTCGATCGACCACACCTTGCCGGCGACCGCAGTACGTCGACGTGTGCCGCGCAGGGGAGCGACGCCCTCGTAAGATTGCTTTAGCCGACTCTCACCAAGCGTCGCAGTCGTATCCTCCCGGCAACCTTTCGGAACTTCACTTTGACAACAACAGCCATGATCGCATCTGCAGGCGAGGGCGCTAAATCTCGCCATAAACGCGAGACGCGAAGCAGGCATCGTCAAGAAAGCAACTCGATGATGGTTCGAACCTCAGTTGAGTCGATTTATTGATAATCGTATGGGTTGTGGACCTTCGGAGCAGGCAATCATTGGCTGAAGTTGACATGGAGATCGTCATCGATCTGGGTCCTTCGACTCTCGCTGGTCGCCATTGCGCGACAGTCTTCGCGAGATGAGCCCAATGTGCGCAGCGCAACATTGATTTGCCGCTTGGTATTATCGTGCCGAGCTGATATTTTCTCAACGCAATCTTAAGTTTCGTGGGCGGTTGAATCGCACAGGCGGCAGTGCGTCTTGCCGCAGCCATGAAAGAGTATCGTGTAGGTTGGCTATTGGTTAGCGCATGAGGGATAGCGGTGTTCCGCTTATAGGAAGGGACCAGGAGTCGAACCGGCTTCGCGGGCTTCTCCCGGACAAGAATGGACGCGCTGTTGGTGCGGTCCTGGTAGGAGAGGCTGGAATTGGCAAGAGCCGTCTGGTCGAGGCACTGGCCCAAACTGCGAAGCAGCGCGGCTTCTGTGTGGCGAGGGGGGCCGCCTACGAGATGGCCGAACCTCTGCCATACGGATTGTTTGCCGACACGTTCTCCCAATGGGCTCGCGAGCAGCCGACACTCCTCAACCATGCTCGCAATGACATGATTCGGCCGCTGTCTCGCGTGGTGCCGGCGTTCGCGGCCGCTGCGGATCTTCCTGCTCTCAAAGGACTCTCCGGACCGGACGAGCGGTTTCGACTGTTCGAATCCGCGGTTCATCTGCTTCATGCGGTTGCAGTCGAGTCTCCACTACTGCTCGTGCTCGAGGACCTGCACTGGGCCGATCGCGAATCCTGGTCGATGTTGCTGCATTGCTTACGCTCGACGCGATCTCTGCCGCTGCTGACCGTCATCACTCTCCGTCCCGACGAGACCGGCGGCGAGCCTCTGGAACTCAATGCGCTGATGCGCGAGAGCGAGCTTCATCGGATCGCGGTCCGCTCGCTCGAGCCGGCGGACACGATGCGCATGCTGGAGTCATTGGCAGACGAGCGGCTGCCTGCATCGCTTGCCACGGCAATTCACCGTGAGACTGGCGGCAATCCGTTCTATGTGCGCCAGCTCTTCAACCACCTTGTCGAAGAGGGAAAGCTTGCTGGGCGCCAGGGCCAATGGCCCGCCGATCTCGTGAACAACGGTATCGGCATCCCGGCCGGACTGCGTCCGTTGCTGTCGCGACGGTTCGCGCGGCTCTCGGGGCCGACCTTGGGAATGCTGCGGATCGCTGCGATATTTCCCGAAGGGTTCGATCTCGGCCGATTGCAGCTTCTGATATCGGATTCCGAAGAGACGATTCTGGACCATATCGACGAGGCGATGAGGGCTGGGGTACTCGTCGTTCGCGGTGATGGCTACGTCTTTGCGCATGCGTTGTTGCGGCGCGCCTTGTACGACGAGCTGAACCCCGATCGGAGAGCGATTTTGCATCGACGCGCGGCGACGCGTCTCGCTGAGCTCGATGCCGATCCTGGAGAGATTGCGCATCAGTATCACGCTTCGCAGCGCATCCCGGGTGCTGAAATCGGCGAGGTCTTCGCACTGAACGCAGCCGAGCGCGCGCGAGCGAACTATATCAGCGAGCACGAAGCTGTATTCCTTCGGATCGCTTGCGATCTCGCAGGCGATGCTGCCTCGGACGAGATGCTCCGTGATCTCGCGCTTGCGCAGGCTGCATCACTCGACGTCGAAGCCGCCGATGCGACGACGCGCTTTCTGTTCAGCCGATGCTGGGAGCGGCGGCCATCATGGACCATGAGTTTCCTGGTGGCGATTGTCCGCAGGCTGCGGGACGCCGGCGCTCCCGCTGAGATGTGGCAGCCTCTGGTGGAGCGCGGACTGGAAGCCTGCGATGATCGCCGAGATTTGCACTGGGCCCGATTGGAGGTGCTCCGACAGGACTGGCGGTGCCGATGGAATGACGGGACGTTTGAGGCGATCTACCACGCGCCGGATCCGCGTGCGCTCGATCTCGTTCGTCAGCTTGGAGACGAAGAGGATCGTGCCTCGGCGCTCGACCTGTATGCTCCGCGATCCATCGAACAGACAGAGCAGGTGCAACGTTGGGCCGCCGAATGGCAGAATCCGGCGGCCATCATCCGGGCTCGAGAGGTCGTGACCCATGATTGGATCTATCGGCATGGGCAACTCGCCCTGGGGGTCGAAACTGCGCACGACCTGTTGCGGGATGCCAAGTGTTTCGGGTCGCTTCCCGGTCGGATCGAGGCGTTAACCTCTCTCGCGATTGCCGAGGCGAGCCTGGGTCATTTGGCAAGCTCAGACGCGGCGCTGCGCGACGCGCGTGCGCTGGCTGTCCGATTGGGACCGTGGCACCGGTTGCATCTTGCCCTGGAGCTTTCCGCGGTCGCATGGCGTGCCTATTTGTATGGTGGCGACTGGCCGGCGATTGGCCGAGTCGCTTCGCGTGCGCTACAGATCGTCAAGGATCATCCGGTGCGCCTTGGGCAAATCGTGCTCGGCTTCGCCGCTCTCACCGAAGCATTCCTGCCTGGCGAAAACGAATACGACGTTCGCATTGAGGCGTTGCTCCGATCCCTGGAGAACACAAATTCCGACAGACAGCTGTCGGATGATGCGCTTGGGCTCGGTGTCTGTGCCGCCTGGCAGCGTGAGGACGTCAAACGTGCCCGCCGGTTCGAAGCGTTGGTCCGCGCTCCAAAGCACGGGAGCACGATCGGTGCAGCCGGTGAATGCCGTGAATTCATCCTCGGACGCCTCGCGGCCCTTCAGGATCACACGGTTGCGGCACGCACACACTTCGCAAAGGCCCGCGGCGACCTTGACCGGGCAGGCCAAGTCTGCCTCCGAGCGCTCGTCGATCTTGATGAGGCGACCGTTGCGGGAACCTCAGGGGACAAGCCGTCATCGCGTGCGCTGCTGCAGCGGGGACGCGAGCAGTTCGTAGCACTCGGCATGCGAAGCTGGCAGGAGCGCGTTGATCGAGCACGGATAGAGGGAGTCGAGGCGGAGCCGCGCAACTTATACGCGCGAGGCCCTGATGATCTTTCACCACGAGAAATGGAGATCCTCAGCAAGCTCGCTGCCGGCAGCCGCTCCAAGGCCATTGCTGCGGAACTACGCCTCAGTGTGCCGACCGTCAATCGGCACATTGCGAACATATATATGAAGATCGGCGTGAGCTCGCGCGCCGCAGCAACCGCTTACGCGATGAGACACCGTCTCAGCATGCTCCAGTGAAGCGGTACACATCGATTGCATAGTTTTTATGATGGTGACGGCTGCAATGAGTGCGTAAGCTTACGGTGTGTAAAAAAAATGAAAGTCATGGGCGGACAACGAGTAGCAGGGCAAGGAGTCGACGTCGGGCGTCGTCGAATCCCTTCGTGCGTGCTCGTCGGCGCTGTCGGAGCATTCCGGGAACAAGTTATACGCCTCTCGGGAGCTACGTCTGCGGCCGGCAAGTTGCGTCCGCCGAGGGCGGTTCAAGGGGACGTGGCATGCGTGATACAGACGGGGATATCAGCAAGGTAGACACCGCTTACACTAAGCTCAAGGACCTCGTCATCCACTATGATCTGGTACCTGACGGCAAGGTCCGGGTGCTTCCAGGAGAGCATCTGCATATTGACGATCTGGCGGATCGCGTCAATGCGAGCGCCACGCCTGTGCGCCAAGCGCTGGAGCGCCTACAAGGCGAGGGGCTGATCGACAGCATCGCGAAGCGAGGCTTCTTCTCCAAGGTTCCGAACGCGTCCGAGCTGCAGGATCTGTATGAATTTGCCCGGCTGGTTCTTGAGCACAATATTACGAGGCCACTCGATCCGTCCTCGGTTGCGCGTCTCGGCCGGGGTTTGATGAAAGTGGAAGCCGTTGCAGTGGGCCACTCGGCAACGAAGTGCGTCAAGCATCATGCGATGACCATCGAGAGCGTCTTCGAGCAGATCACGCAGCTGTCGCGAAACGGGCAGATGCTGAGAATGATGCGGAACTTCAATGATCGCAGCCGGTATGTCCGATGCCTCTCGATCTTGCAAAGCCCGGATCACGGCGCGCAGGTACGAGAATGTCTCGAGCTGATCGAATTGCTCCGCGATCAAGATCCGAAAGGTGCAAGCGCTAAATTGGAAACGCACATGTGTCGGATGATCGTCGATCTGCCCGAGCTCATCAGGGACGCTAGGTCACGCTGGACGATGGCCGCGGCCATATAGATCTCGTTTGACGTTTGATTGTAATGCCCATGGGTACATCGACCTTCGACCTGTGAGAGGGTCCAAGACCCCGGTTGCGAGTGAAGCTCTGGATCCGGCATGCGCGGGGAGAATTCGCGGGGCGACCGAAGCCAAAATCAGGTCCATCATTTGAGCCCTGGCGTGAGCGAGAGGGTGGCGATGTCGGCGTGGTTTTCGAGCCGACTAGGCTTGCCGGGTGGGCTCTCAAGGGCTTGGCCGGCTATCGCCGCAATTGCTGTCCTGGCGATCGTGGGAGTCGCGCTGCTGTCCTACCGATTGGCCCTGAGCGCTGGCCTCGCGCAGATGAGCCGCGACTCCGACGATCGGCTTACGTTGATCGCCAGTACGTTCGATGCAACCGTTGCCCGCTTCCGATATCTGCCCACGGTTCTTTCACTCGCCGATCCGGTGCGCCGGCTGTTCCGGACACCGGGCAATGGGGCAGTTGTCGAAGCTGCCAACCGTTATCTTAAGTCGCTAAATCAGGCCGCGGGATCGGCCGAGCTATACGTGCTGGACACGGCCGGGGTGACGCTGGCAGCAAGCAATTATGATGGAGCAAAGAGCTTCGTCGGGCATGCGTACGACTTTCGCCCCTATTTCCAGAGCGCAATCCGTGACGGGGAAGGGCAGCTCTATGCCGTTGGGGTGACGACCGGCTTGCCTGGTTACTTCTTGTCGCAACGGATCACCGAAGGCGAGCTTACGATCGGGGTTGCCGTCGTGAAGATCGATTTGACGCCGCTGGAAGCCGATTGGGTCAGGGCCGGTGATCTGGTGGCCATGGAAGATGAAGAAGGCGTGCTCATCCTGGCCAGCCGCGCGCAGTGGAAATATCATCCGTTGCGAAGGCTACCCTCGACCGCGGTCGCGCGTCTGAACGCGTCCCGGCAGTTCGGCGACACGATAGAGAATGCTCCGATCCTCGGTTCGTCGGCCGAATCGGGCGAGGTATCGGTCGAACTGGGCGACGACGATGGCGTCCACGAATATGCGCTGCGCGCGCGGCCTCTGCCGGCGCATGGATGGCAGCTGCTCATTTTTTCGGACATCGGGGAGGCTCGTCGGCATGCAATGACCATCGCGGTCACGGCCGGCTTTGCCGTTCTCACGGTACAGCTGCTTGGGCTTGTCGCTCATCAATGGCGGCAATCGATGAAAGCCAAGGGCGAAGCTAACGAGCTGCTGGAACGAAGTGTTGCGGAGCGCACGATGGAGCTGCGCGAAGCCAATCGTCAACTGACAAGTGAAGTCCTGGAACGGACGCGCACCGAGCAGGAATTGCGACAAACCCACGAGAGCCTGGTGCAGAGTGCGAAGCTTGCCAGTCTTGGACAAGCCCTGGCAGGGGTGGCGCATGAAATCAACCAGCCACTCGCGGCGCTCACCACTTACATCGCAAGCAGCCGAGTCTTGTTGCAACGCAACGAGATCGAACGAACGGCCTTGAACCTCGACCTGATGTCATCCATAGCCGAGCGAATGATGGCATTGATCGGTCACTTGCGCATGTTTGCACGCAAGGAGACCGGTGCAACCAGCAGAGTCGATGTCGGTGTAACACTCGGCAATGCGATGCGGCTCCTGCAGTACCGGATCAGAAATGAAGGTATCGAGGTTGTCTTGGACTTGCCCGCGGAGCCGGCTCACGTTGAGGCGAATCCGATCCGTCTCGAGCAGGTCTTCGTCAACCTGCTCTCCAACGCGGTCCAGTCGATGCGCGACCGCCCGCGCCGAGTTCTCAGCGGTTGCATCCGGCGTGCGGAGAGCACGGTTACGATCGAGGTCGCAGACACCGGGAGCGGAATCTCCGCGGATCACATGAAATCACTGTTCGATCCGTTCTTCACCACCAAGGAAATCGGTGAAGGGCTCGGCCTCGGCCTTTCAATCAGCTATGGGATCGTGAGGGAGCTCGGAGGCACGATTTCGGTTGAGAGTGAACTGCAAATCGGAAGCCGGTTTCGGGTGACCTTGCCGACGCCGCCCGAGCCGGCCTAGACCTATCGGGGTGTGTGGATGAGCAAATCGATTCTTGTCGTTGACGACGAGGAGATCGTTCGCAGCTCGATCAGACAATGGCTGGAGCTGGGCGGCTTCGAAGCGCGCACAGCCCGAAATGCTGACGAGGCGCTGTCGATGCTTCAGGCCGAGCTGCCTGACGTGGTACTGACCGACTTCCGGATGCCGCATCGATCCGGCATCGAACTCATGCGCGACGTGCAGCGAATCGATCCCGACATTCCGGTCGTCCTGCTCACTGCTCACGGCGACGTTGCACTCGCGGTAGCGGCCATGCGCGAGGGTGTCTACGACTTTTTGCAGAAACCTGCCAACCCGGATCATATGTCTGCCGTGCTGGCACGGGCGGCAGAACAATCAGGATTGAAGCGTCAACTCAGGCATCTCACGAGCCGGCTCGGCGCCGAAGGTGAGCTGGAGCGACGTCTCCTCGGGACATCGCCCGCGATGGCCACGCTGCGAAAGTCCGTTGGCGAGCTCGCCGAGCACGACAGGGATGTGATCCTCTTCGGCGAGAGCGGCACGGGAAAGGAGGTCGTCGCTCGCGCACTGCATGACCTCGGTCCGCGGGCACGAGCTCCATTCGTTGCGGTGAATTGCGCGGCTATACCCGCCGAGCTGTTCGAGAGCGAGTTGCTGGGTCACGAGGCGGGCGCGTTCACTGGTGCACGCGGGGCTCGCATCGGGAAGTTCGAACATGCCAGCGGCGGAACTCTCCTGCTCGATGAAATTGAAAGCATGCCACACGCGTTCCAGGTCAAGATCCTACGCGTTCTGCAGGAGCGCGTGGTCGAGCGGGTGGGATCGAACCGGCTGATCCCGGTCGACGTCCGTGTGATCGCGGCCGCGAAAGCCGATCTCGCCGCGGACAGCCGCAGCGGCCGCTTTCGGGCCGATCTCTACTTCCGCCTGGCAGCGGCTGAGATCCGTCTCCCGCCGTTGCGCGAACGGGGCAACGACGTGCTGCTGCTATTCCAGCATTTTGCCGGGGAAGCTGCCCGGCGCAGCGGCCGTGACCTGACGCCACTCGGAGCCGAGGATTTCGATGCACTGCTGACCCATGACTGGCCTGGCAATGTTCGAGAACTGAAGAACGTGGCTGAACGCTACGCGCTCGGCTTGGCCGCAACGGGTCGCCGCGTCGCGGAAATTCTGCGGCGAGCCCAGGGAGCGGGCGCAAGGCGCTCGCTCTCTGAGCGTGTCGCAGCTTATGAGCGCATGCTGATCGAGGCGTCTTTGCTGGAGCACAACTGGTCGGTTGTAGCGGTTATGGAAAGTCTCGGCGTGCCACGGCGGACGCTCAACGAAAAAATGGCAAGATACGGCTTGCTGCGACCCAGCCGAACCTCCTGCTAGGCACGAGGCGGATTCCCGCTCACGCGCCGACGCGGATCGGCGGAATTCCGCTTAGCGCGGCGAGCCCGTTTCACGCGAGGCGCATGCAACCATCTGAAATGGCTTTGTTTGGCGGCGCGATCGGCGGCCGCCGCCGGCTGGCACGCGGGTTGCTCAGGCATGAGCACGATTGGCCTTAGAGCCTAAGAAAACGTGCACTCGGAGGACGCCATGAAGTTTGAGCGAGCTATCAGCCCCACCCTCGTTGCGGCCGCCGATGAAGCACGCCGTGACGGCCTTGGGATGGGTAGCCGCTTGCGCGCGATCTTCGTCGGCTCGGTCGGAAATCTGGTGGAATGGTATGACTTCTACGCCTATGCCGCGTTTGCGTTGTATTTCGCCAAATCGTTTTTTCCTGAGGGCGACGAGGTCGTGCAGCAGTTGAACGCCGCGCTGCTGTTTGCCGCCGGCTTTCTTGTCCGCCCACTCGGAGGCTGGCTATTCGGCCATTTTGCAGATCATCATGGCCGCCGTAATGCCTTGACCTTGTCGGTCTTGATGATGTGCTTCGGCTCGCTGATCATCGCCGTGACGCCCACCTATGCGTCGATCGGCTTTGCGGCGCCGGTCCTGCTTGGTTTCGCGCGAATCGTGCAGGGAATTAGCCTAGGCGGTGAATATGGCGCCAGCGCAACTTACCTGAGCGAGGTCGCGGACGAAAAGAACCGCGGATTCTATTCCAGCTTCCAATATGTGACGTTGATTGGCGGCCAGCTCTGCGCGATCGTCGTTCTCTTGGTCCTGCAGAAGGTGCTTCTGACGGAGGAGCAGCTTCGTGGATGGGGCTGGCGTATTCCGTTCGTCATCGGCGCGCTGCTGGCCGTCGTGGCCGCCGTCATGCGCCGCAACCTGCACGAAACGGATGTATTCACCCGCGCGAAGTCGGCAAGACAGGGGAGTTCGCTGCGCGCGCTGGGTCAGTTCCGACGCGAAGTCTTGCTTGTTGTTGGACTAACAATGGGGGGGACTGCGGCCTTCTATACCTATACCACCTACATGCAGAAATACCTGAAGCTATCCGTCAAGCTGACCGATGATCAAACGACCATGGTCACGGCCTGTAGCCTGATCTTCGCAATGGTGCTGCAGCCACTCTATGGCGCCCTTTCCGATCGCATCGGACGCAAATGGCTGTTGATCGGGTTCGGACTGGGCGGAACTCTGTTCACGATTCCGCTTCTGAACACGCTGCAGGGAGTCCACGACCCGTTCACCGCATTCCTCCTGATCGCGGCGGCGTGGTTGATCGTATCCGGCTATACCTCGATCAATGCGGTGGTCAAGGCCGAACTGTTCCCAACTGCAATTCGAGCAACGGGCGTAGCGCTGCCATATGCATTGACCGTTTCGATCTTCGGCGGCACGGCAGAGTCGATCGCGCTTTGGTTCAAGTCGATCGGTCACGAAAGCTGGTTCTATTTCTACCTCACCGGCTGCATTGCGACCTCTCTCGTCGTCTATCTCACCATGCGCGACACCCGGCGGCACTCGGCGATCGATCGTGAGCAGAAAGCGCGATGAGCGACGCGTCGCATGAGCGCGCGACGCGCCGCGCAGCCTTCGGCTCAAGCCCGCCGGATCAGCAATCCTCGCGCAGCAGGTATCGATATGGACAGCGAATTCAATCGAGTCGATGTTGCCTACGCCCGAATCAAGGAATTGGTCACACATTACGAGTTGACGTCGGAGTCGAAGATCATTTTGCCAGGCGAGCACCTGCGCATCGAACAGCTTGCTGACTATGTCAGGGCGAGCGCGACACCGGTGAGACAAGCTCTCGAGCGTCTTCATGGCGAGGGGCTGATTGATATCGTTCCGAAGCGAGGCTTCTTCTCGAGGGTCCCGGACGCAGCGGAGCTGCAGGACCTCTATGAGTTTGCTCGGCTGGTGCTCGCGCATAATCTCAGGAAGGCTTTGGAGCCATCGTCGGCCGTACGCTTTGGCCGAAGCGCGATGAGAATGGCGGCGCTTCCGCCCGCGAATTCGGCAAGGAATCGCGCCAAGCATTATGCTGCCGCTATCGAGGGGGTGTTCGAGCAGATCGCGCAGATATCGAGGAACGAGGAGATGCTGCGAATGATAAAAAACTTCAACGACCGCAGCCGGTATATTCGATGCCTCGTCATCTCCCGAGACGCCGATCCGGACTCCGAGCTCCGTGACTGTCTTGATATCGCGGACGGCGTCCGCAGCCAGAACGCCGCGCGCGCGTGCGCACGCCTGGAAGCCCACATGCACCGAACGACTGCAAATTTGCCAGAATTGATACGGGAAGCCAGATCTCGCTGGGCCATTGCCGCCGCTGCAGGCTGAACCATCCCACCTAATGGTCTCGCACTCACGGCGCCCGCGAAGTTCGATGGTCGATCGTTGCCATCGATCGAGCTGGTGGGTCGTTTGCGTTCGTGTGGACTGGCAAACTAGTCTTTAGCTGCAGTCTCGTGCCGACCTAACTCGACGTTTGCGGACGTGTGCAGCCGACCGCAAGGAGCCACTCCTGATAGTTGCGCTCGAACCGTTCACGGTCGGCGAGCAGCGGCCGCGGTTTTCCGCGAGCAAGGTAAGCCCCCGGCGACGGCCGCCTTGCGTCGGAGCTGACGCTTGTTGAAGCCATAGGACTAGTCCTGGAGCCAGTCCTATGGCTAAAGCGGAAGTGGAAGTGGAAGTGATCACGTCGGAGCGGCGACGGCGGCATTGGTCGCGGGCCGATAAGAAGCGTGTCGTTGCTGCAGCGTTAGAACCGGGAGCGACGATCCTGGGGGGGCGCGAGCGTTCGGGGTGCATTCCAGCCAGGTGTTTCGCTGGCGCCAGCAGCTATGCGGCAAGGAGGCTGCCGCGCCGGGTTTCGCTGCCTTGACGATCGCAGCCGATCCTCACGCGGCGGCAGCTCCAACGCAGGGGCTGATCGAAGTAGAGCTCGGGGCGGAGGCCAAGATCCGGATCAGCGGCGCGGCGGATGTCGCGACGGTGACCGCGGTGATCGCGGCGCTCCAGGCGGGTTCGCGATGACGATCCCGATCCCCTCCGGCACCCGGGTCTGGCTTGCGACAGGCCATACCGACATGCGCAAGGGCTTCGACGGTCTGGCGCTCAGTGGAAGGTGATCCAGCATGTACGGGAGAAGTTCTCCTGCCGCGCCTGCGAGGCGATCACGCAGCCGCCGGCGCCGTTCCATCCGATCTCGCGCGGACGAGCGGGACCGCGCCTGTTGGCGCACATCCTGTTCGCCAAATACGGGCTGCACGGCTGCGCGCAAGCCGGGCCCGATCATCGAGGTCGGCTGCTGGGCGCATGCACGGCGCAAGTTCTTTGAGATCGCACGGCTGAAGAAGGCGCCGATCGCGAAGATCGACGCGCTGTTTGCGATCGAACGCGAGATCAACGGTCTACCGGCTCACGAACGCAAAGCCGTGCGCGACGCACGCAGCCGCCCACTCGTCGACGAGCTCCACGGCTTCCTGCGCGAACGCCGTACCAAGCTGTCCGGCAAGAGCGAGACCGCAAAAGCAATCGACTACAGCCTCAAGCGCTGGGAGGTGTTCACAATACGGCCGAGCGCGAGCTGCGCGCCGTGGCCCTCGGCCGCAAGAATTGGACCTTCGCCGGCTCCGACGAAGGCGGCCGCCGCGCTGCCGCCATCTACACGCTGATCCAGACCGCCAAGCTCAACAACGTCGACCCGCAGGCTTGGCTCGCCGACGTCCTCGCCAAGCTACCCGACCATCCGGCCAGCAAGCTCGCCGATCTGCTTCCCTGGGCTGGCAGGCCGCCCAGACATCGGCCGCCGCCTGATCGAGCCGCTCCAGACCGTCCAGAGCAGTCGCTCGGCCCGTGGCCTTCACCGGACGCCTACGCAATTCAAGCACATCACTTGGCTTCTGACGACCAAATCCAATCGGGGCGAAGGCGCCTTTGGCGCTGAACGCAAAATACGGTCAGTAGCTGCGGGGGATGTGTCGCGGGCTCTTCCCGACTTCCGAGAGAGCTATTGATTGAGTGGCGCACCCGACACGATTCGAACGTGTGACCTTTGCCTTCGGAGGGCAACGCTCTATCCAGCTGAGCTACGGGTGCGTACGGCAAATCGTTTAGCCGATTGCCCCGGCGACGGCAACGGCCTTGGATGCTCCCGGACCGGGCGGACGGCCGCTCGCGCCGCGAGGCACGCGGGCAGTTCGGCGGGGGGCGCGGCCGGCCCGCTCCCGCCGACCGCCTTACGCCGGCACGATGGTCTTGCCGATCGGCCACAAGGCGAGCCCGGCGAGCTTCAGATGGGCCCAGGCGAAGGGCAGGCCGATGATGCTCACCGCGAGCACGATTGCGGTCAGGAGGTGGCCGAGCGCCAGCCACCAGCCGGCCAGCACGAACCAGATGATGTTGCCGAGCAGGCCGAGAACGCCGGTTCCGACGTCCTCCATGCCGGTGAGCTCGTCGCGGCGGACCGCGCGCGAGCCGAACGGCAGCAGCGTATAGGCGGCGATGTTGAAGGCGGCGCGGGACCAGGGCAGGCCGACGATCGTGATCGCCATCACGACCGCGGCGACCAGCCAGCCAAACGCCATGTAGGCGCCGCCGCACAGGATCCAGAGGATGTTCAGAAGCAAGGAAACCGGCTGCATGACGACCTGCCAACTCCGTTGTTGCCGCTCCGGATATAGGAACGCCGCGCCGAGGCCGGTAGCGGGCCGGTCGTCGAAATCTGCGTGGCCTCGCGCCGCAGCCACGGCCGGGGCGGCCGGGCGTGGACCGTGCCGTCGAGCCGGCTCAGCCGGCGACCTGCAGGCCCCCTGCCGCCGCCTCCAGGGCAAACAGCTTGCGCAACTCGGCCGCCGGCTTCGGGGCGCTGAACAGATAGCCCTGCATTTCGGTGCAGCCGAGCTGGCGCAGCGCCGTCTGCTGCGCCCCGGTCTCGACGCCTTCGGCCGTGGTCGTCATGTTGCTGGCGGCGGCGATGCTCACCACCGCCTGGACGATCGCCGACGAGCTGCCGGCGCCGATGTCGCTGACGAAGCAGCGGTCGATCTTGATCTTGTCGAACGGGAACCGCTTTAGATAGCTCAGCGACGAATAGCCGGTGCCGAAATCGTCGAGCGCGATGCGCACGCCCATGTCGTGCAACTGGTGCAGGATGCCGAGCGCGGCGTCGTCGTCGCTGATCAGCACCGCCTCGGTGATCTCGACCTCGAGCCGTTCGGGCGCAAGGCCGGCCGCCGACAGCGCGCCTGCGATTCGCAGCGCCAGGGTCGGCGATTTGAGCTGCACGGGCGAGACGTTCACGGCGATGCGGATGTCGGCGGGCCAATGCGCGGCCTCGGCGCAGGCGGTGCGTAACACCCAGTCGCCGATCTCGTTGATGAGCCCGGTGTCCTCGGCGAGCGGAATGAAGTCGAGCGGCGGCACCATCCCTCGCTCCGGATGACGCCAGCGCAACAGCGCCTCGCAGCCGGTCATGACGTTCTCGCTGAAGCCGAGCAGCGGCTGGTAGTGCAGCTCGAACTGGCCTTCCGTGATCGCCTGGCGCAGGTCCTGCTGCAACTGCAGCCGCGCGCGCGCGTTTTCATCCATCGCCGGCTCGAAGAAACGGAAAGTGCGGCGGCCGCCGGCCTTGGCGGCATACATTGCGAGGTCGGCATTCTTGGTCAGCTGGTCGCGCTCGACGCCGTCCTGGGGCGCCAGCGCGATGCCGATGCTGGCGTCGGTCGACAATTGGTGGCCCAGGCATTTATAGGGCTTGCGGATCGCGTCGAGGATCTCCTTCACGGCCACGATGACCTCGTCCCGGTCCGCAACGGTGGCCAGCAGCACCGCGAATTCATCGCCGCCGAGCCGGGCCACCATATCCTCCGGCGCGAGGCAGCTTTCGATGCGGCGCGCGATCGTCTTCAACAGCTCGTCGCCGACATGATGGCCGAGCGAATCGTTGATGCCCTTGAACTCGTCGACATCGATGTAGAGCAGCGCGAAGAAGGTGCCGTGGCGCACGCGTTCCAGTTCCTCGTCGATGCGCTCCTGGAACAGCACGCGGTTCGGCAGCTCGGTCAATGCATCGAAATGTGCGAGATGGGCGATCTTCTCGTCGGCCAGCCGCCGCTCCGTGGTGTCCTCGATCACGTTGATCAGATAGCGCGGCCGCTGCGCATCATCCGCGACGGCGATGCGCCGCGATGTGATGTAGCGCAAGCCCAGCCCCGGACTCTGCCAGGGATGTTCGGCGAGAAACAGCCCGTCCGACTGCTCCAGAGCCCGGTCGTCGTCCGCCGTCACCTTTTCCGCGACCGGTCGCGGCAGCAGGTCGAACGCCGTCTTGCCGACGATCTCGTCGCGTGGCACGCCGAAGCGCTGCTCGGTCGACTGGTTGACCAGCACGTAGCGGCGGTCGCGGACGTCCTTGACCATGATGTGTGACGGGATGTGGTCGATGATCTCGCGCAGGAATGCGTAGTTGCGGTCGCGCTCCTGCTCGATCCTGCGATGCTCGCTGATGTCCTCGATCGTCGTGACCCATCCGCCCGACGCCAGCGGCTTGTCGATGATGTTGAAGAAGCGTCCGGCTCCGCCCTCCGCGATCATCTGCGAGGTGCCGCCTGCTGCGGCTCTGTCGATGATGTCGGCGCAGAAGTCGGTCACGTCGCCGTTGAAGGATCCGCGCGCCTTGCAGTGCGCGATGACCTCGCTGAGGTGGGCACCGGGCCTGATCGCGTCTCTGGACAGGCCGAGCAGGTCGATGAAGCGCTGATTGAACATCACGACGCATGCGTTCGCGTCGAACGAGATCAGCCCCTGCGTCATGTTGTCCAGCGCAGTCTCGACCCGTTGCTTCTCGGTCTCCAGTTGACGCGTTGCCGCACGCCCCTGTCGCACGATCTGCCGGATCATCAGGCTGAACGTCAGGGCGATGACCGCGATCGCAAGCATCGCCGCACCTACGAGCAGCACCATCTGCGATCGCCAGTCCGCGAGCGCATCGTCGACCAGCCTATTGGCCGAGATGACGAGCGGGAAGCGCCCGATCCTGGAGGCGGACGCGATCTTCTCCAGGTTGTCGACGGAGCTCGTGAGCAGGGTCGTGCGCAGGCCACTCTCCGCGACCCCCTTCAGCAGCTCGTCGTTCCCGATCCTGGCGCCCATCAGGGATTCGGCGTGCGGGTAGCGCGCCAGCACGGCGCCGTCGGAATGGACCAGCATGATCGACGAGCCCTTCCCGAGAGCCATCGATTCCAGGAACGTCTCGTAGGTGTGCGGATCCACCCGGCGGGTCAGGAGGCCGAGGAATTCCCCGTTCGGGCCGTTCAGGCGATGCGCGACGATGGTCGCCCAGCCGCCGGTGACGCGGCTCATGACCGGCAGGATCACGAAGCTGTCCGGCCGCGATGCCGATTGCAGGTCCTTGAAGTAGGAGCGGTCCGCGACGTTGATGGCCGGCAGCGGGTCGTTGGACGACCAGTTCACGAAATTGCCGTCGACGTCGATGATCGTGAGGTCTCCCATATAGGACAGGCCACTGACCTGAGACCGCAGCATCTCGCTGATCTCGGGTTTTGCCATCTCGGTCCGGAACGCCTCCGGCGAACCGATCGACCCGAGCTGCATGCGGTGGATCGCATGCGACACCGCGGTCTCGGCATCTTCGAACTGCTGCGCGAAATGCCGGCTCAACAGCAGCACGGTATTTTCGAGCTCGCGCTCGTTGTTGGCGATCGCACGTGTCCGAAAGCCGCTGGCCATGACGATCGTCCCGATGACGATCGCTGCGGTCAGAAGCGCGCCGCACGCGATCAGCCATGGCACCGGACCGCGCCAGAGGGACGTGCCAATCCGTTCCGGCTCGCTACCGCCGGTCCCTGACGTGTCTGCTGCGCCCTGCATGCCTTGATCGACCCGGGGAGGAAATGACTTGTTGCAAGCAAGCTTGATAACAAGGCACTGGTGCCGGACCGGTTAGGAAATGCGGTTAGCCGTCGCTTAAGGGCGCGTCGAAACTTCGCGGCAAACGATAATTTCCGCATGCGAATACCGTGCGGCCAAAGCTGCGGCGGCGCCGCAGCGCGGAATTTTAAGGGTACTTGCAGCTCAGCGTGTCGCGCCCGGCTTGTTGCGGAGGCGCCCGACGACGCCGGTCGGAAAGAAATAGACGCTGGCGATGAACAGGAGGCCGAGCCACAGCAGCCAGCGGTCGGGATGCAGGAGGCCCGGCAGCAGCGGCAGGCCGGCGTCCGCCGCCGCGGTCGAGGCGATGCCCATCAGGGCCTGGAGATAGTTCTGCGCCAGGATGAAGATCGCCGCGCCGATGATTGCGCCATAGATCGTGCCCATGCCGCCGATCACCACCATCAGCAGGATGTCGAGCATGATCGAGAAGGCGAGCGAGGTGTCGGGGCCGGCATAGCGCAGCCACAGCGCGTTCAGCATGCCCGCGCACGCCGCGATGACAGCGGCGATGCAGTTGGCATAGGTGAGATGGAAGACGGTGCGGTAGCCGAGCGCCTCGGCCCGAAAGCGGTTCTCGCGGATCGCCTGCAGCACGCGGCCGAACGGCGAGTTGACGACGCGCAGCAGCGCCAGGATCATCAGTGCGCAGACCGACAGCACCAGGTAATAGGTCAGGATGCGTCCGTTGATCGGGAAGCCGAACCAGTCCTTGCTGATGAACACGGTGCCCGGGCGCAGGAGCTCCGGCAGTTGGAAGCTGCGGCCGTCCTCGCCGCCCGTCAGCCACGACAATTGCGACGCCAGCACCAGGAAGGCCGAGGCGACCGCGAGCGTGATCATGGCAAAGAAGATCGCCTCGACCCGCAGGGAGAACAGGCCGATCGCGAGCGCCAGCAGCAATGCGAGCGGCAGCCCGGCCGCGACGGCGACCGCGACCGCGGTCCAATTGGGGCCGAGGCCATAGAGCGCGATCGCGATCGCATAGGAGCCGATGCCGTAGAACATCGTGTGCGCGAACGACACCGAGCCGGTGTAGCCCAGCAGCAGGTCGTAGGACGCGACCAGCGCGGCGAAGATGCAGATCTTGGCGGCGACGTTGAGCGCCTTGGCGCCAGGAAAGATGAAGGGTGTCGCCAGCAGTGCCAGGATGATGACGGTGAGCAGGATGGACAGCGCGCGGCTGCGCGGTGGGTCGCCGGACAGGATCATCATCGGCTGGTCACCGCATAGAGGCCGCGCGGCCGCCACATCAGCACGGCGACCATCAGCAGGATGTTGGAGACGAGGGCGAGCTTCGGCACCAGGAAGCCGCCATAGTTGGCAACCATCGCGACCAGCATCGCGCCGATGAAGCAGCCGGTGATCGAGCCGAGCCCGCCAATGATCACGACGATGAATACCAGCACGGTGAGCTCGTCGCCGATCGAGGCATGCACCTGCTCGCGATACAGCCCCCACATCACGCCGCCGACGCCGGCCAGCGCCGAGCCGGTCATGAACACGCCGAGGAACAGCCGGCGGATGCGATAGCCGAGCGCCTCGACCATCTCGCGGTTCTCGACGCCGGCGCGGATCAACAGGCCGATCTTGGTCCGGTTCAGCACCAGCTCGATGGCGACGAAGATCGCGAAGCCGACGAGCATGGCCAGCAACCGGTATTTCGAGATCGCGACGTCACCGATGATGAAGGATCCACGCAACGCCGTGGGCAGCGGCATGGGAATGATCTGCGGGCCGAACAACGCATACAGGGTCTGCTCGGCAACGATGAGGCCGCCGGTGGTCATCAGGATCTGCTTGAGGTGCTGGCCGTAGACCGGCAGCACCAGCACGCGCTCGACGACCAGGCCGAGCGCGCCGGTCACGCCCATCGACAGCAGCGCAGCCGGGACGAGGACGGCGAGATTGGTCAGCAGCGAGTCGGACTGGGCCCAGCCCGCCAATGGCAGCAGCACCAGGGTCGCAACGTAGGCGCCGACGGCGATGAAGGCACCGTGGCCGAAATTGAGCACGTCCATCAGGCCGAATACGAGCGTCAGGCCCGAGGCCATGATGAAGATCATCATGCCCATCGCGAGGCTCGCAACCGTCAGGGTAACCCAGGAGCTCGCTGACCCGACCAGCGGGATCATCAGGAGCGCCAGCACGACCGGCAGCAGCAGCGGCGCGATGTCGCGCTTCGGCTTGGGCAGCGCATCGGTTGCCGCGATCTCGCTCATTGATGCGCCTCCAGGCTGAGGCCGAGCAGGCGCTCCTGCAGCGGCACGTCGGCCGCGAGCGCGGCCATCTCGCCGCGATGGACGATGGTGCCGTTGTCCATCACCAGCACCTGGTCGCCGAGCTCGCGCGCGGCGTGAAAATTCTGCTCGACCAGCAGGATCGTGGCGCCACGGCGCTTGATCTCCTTGAGGCATTCGATCAGCGATACCACGATCGCCGGCGCCAGGCCCTTGGTCGGCTCGTCGATCAGCAGCAGCTTGCGCGGCTCGACGATCGCGCGCGCGATCGACAGCATCTGCTTCTGGCCGCCGGACAGGCTGCCGGCGCGCGACAGCCAGAACTTCTTCAGGGCTGGAAAGAAGCCGAAGATCCAGGCGAGCTGGGCATCGTCGAGCGGACCGTTGCGCGCCGCCAGCACCAGGTTCTCCTTGACCGTCAGGTCGGAGAACACCGCCATGCTCTCGGGCACGTAGCCGACGCCGCGCCGCGCGATGTCGGGCGTCGCGAGCTTTTCGATCGCTTCGCCCGCGAGCGTGATGGTGCCGGTCTTCGCTTGCCACAGCCCCATGATGGTGCGCAAGGTCGTGGTCTTGCCGGCGCCGTTGCGGCCAAGCAGCATCGTGGTCTGGCCCTCGGGCACCTCGAAGTCGACGCCCTGCAGGATGTGATAGCGTCCGATATAGGTCTCGACGCCCGCAAGCTTCAGTAGCGTGCTCATGCCGCGCTCCGCGGCGCGACGCCGAGATAGGCTTCCTGCACGATGGGCGAGGCGATGACCTCCGCCGGCTCGCCGTCGGCGACCAGCTGGCCGTTATGCAGCACGATGATGCGGTCGGCGAGCGAGCGCACGACGTCCATCTTGTGCTCGACCAGCAGGATGATCCTGCTCTTGTCCTGCTTGAGCCTGCCGATCAGGTCGAGCACGACAGGGACCTCGTCGATGCTCATGCCGGCGGTGGGCTCGTCGAACATGAAAACCTTCGGCTCGAGCGCCATCATCAGCGCGACCTCGAGCTTGCGCTGGTCGCCATGCGACAGCGTCGTCGCGGTGACGCTGCGGCGGCCGCCGAGCGCGACCTGGTCGAGGATCGCATCAGCGCGCGCAATCAGGTCGCGCCGCGCCATCCAGGGGCGGAGCAGGTCATAGTGCACGCCGCTCTGCGCCTGGACGGCGAGCCGCACGTTCTCCTCAACGCTGAGATTGGGAAACAGGTTGGTGAGCTGGAACGCACGTCCCAGCCCGGCGCGGGTGCGCAGCGGAGCCGAGAGAGTGGTGATGTCTTTGCCATCGAACAGGATGGAGCCGGAGGACGCACGCAGCTGCCCGGAGATCAGGTTGAAATAGGTCGTCTTGCCGGCGCCATTGGGCCCGACGATCGCGGTCAGCTCGCCCGGCCGGAAGCTGCAGCTGACACTGTTGACCGCGACATGACCGCCGAAACGGATGGTGAGGTCACGGGTTTCGAGGGTGAGGGCCATGTCGCCAGCTGTCTCAATACCAACGCCAACGTGCCCGGCGCGAGGGCCGGGCACGGATGTCAGCGTCTAGCGCTTGTTGCGGATCGGGACGGTCATCTCGTCGATCTTGATCTCGCGCACCGGCTCGTTGACGGCCCAGGCGAGGTTCGGGTCGACCTTGACGCGGAAGTGATACATGCTTTGCAGCGCCTGGTGATCCTCTTTCCGGAAGACCATCTTGCCCTTCGGCGTATCGAACTCCATGCCTTCCATCGCCGCAATCAGATTCTCGGTATCGGTCGACTTGGCCTTGGTCACGGCGGTGACGACCGCCATCGCCGCGGAGAAGCCGCCCGCGGTGAAGAAGTCCGGCGGTGCGTTGAAGCGCTTCTGGTGCTCTGCCACCAGCCAGTCGTTCACGGGGTTCTTGGGAATGTCATAATAATAGTAGGTGGCGCCTTCCATGCCGGGCAGCCGCTTGTAGGCGGCAAGCGCCGGCAGGATGTTGCCGCCGGTCGACAGCTCGATGCCGTAGCGCTTGGGATCCATGTCCTGCAGCTTGGTGAGCGGATCGCCGGCGCCGGCCCAGATCACCCAGATGATCTTCTTGCCGGGCTTGTCCTTCAGCGCGTCGAACAGGCGCTGGCCGACGGCGGTGAAGTCGGTTGTGCTGGTCGGCACATATTCCTCGGCGCCCAGCGTCGCGCCGGTCTTGGCCAGCGCCTCCTTGAAGGCGGCGACGCCGTCGCGTCCGAAGGCATAGTCCTGCGCCAGCGTGGCGACGGTGACGCCCGGCTTGCCGATCGCGACCGCGTTGGAGATCGCGTCCTGCGAGGAGTTGCGGCCGGTGCGGAAGATGTAGCGGTTCCACTTCTCGCCGGTGATCTGGTCGGCCACCGCCGGCTCGACGATCAGGATCTTCTTGTTCTCCTCGGCGACCGGCAGGTCCGCGAGCGCCGCCGCGGAGGAGGTCGTGCCGATCGCGATGTCGGCGCCGTCGTCCTGATAGGCTTCGGACAGCGCGGCCTTCGACAGATCGGGCTTGCCCTGGTCGTCCTTGGTGATGATGACGATCTTGCGACCGTCGATCATGTTGGTGCCCTTGGTGGCATATTCGAAGCCGAGGCGAAGACCGGCCTCGGTCTGCTTGGCATAGGCCTCGAGCGGGCCGGTCTTGCCGTAGATGAGAGCGATTTTCAGATCGTCGGCCTGGGCGGCGGTGGCCAGCAGGGCTGCAGTCAGCGATGAAACAATGCCTTTGAGAATATGTGACGTCTTCACGAGCCTTCCTCCCAGCTACCGGCGGCTGTTGTCTGCAACTGATAGTGTGCAGGCTCGGCCTGGGTCAAGGCGCTTTCGGCGGCACCCCGTGACGGCTCATTCCTCGGACCGGAGGGCTTTTCCTCCTAAAACTCAGCGCCGATAGCGGCTGCTGCGCGCATAGGCCTGGCGATTTTCCTGCACAGGGCGACTGGCGAGACTGATGCGCGCTTCGCTTGCAAGCGGGGCCGCAGGCTTGAGCTCCTCGAGGAAGATCGGACGCGAGAAGTAGTAGCCCTGCGCATAGCGGATCTTGGTCGCGGCCTGCAGATAGGCGAGCTCCTCGAACGACTCGATGCCCTCGGCGATTACCGTCATGCCCAGAGCCTCGCTCAGGGATTCGATCGCACGCAGGATGCCCTGGCTGCGCGGCCGCTTATGAATGTCGGTGATGAAGGAACGGTCGATCTTGATCTCGTCCGCCGTGATGTCGGCGAGCGCCGACAGCGACGAATAGCCGATGCCGAAATCGTCGATCGAGATGCCGACGCCGATCCCGCGCAGCAGCGGCACGATCTCGTCCTGGAAATGGCTGCGGGTCACGAACGCGTCCTCGGTGACCTCGATCATGAACCGCTTGGGAAAGCCGGTTGCTGCAATCGCCCGGGCGAAGGGCTGCATGAATTCCGGATTCGACGCCTGTTTTGCCGCGACGTTGATGCTGATCGTCGCCTCGGGTCCAAACGCGTCGTTGATCAGATCGATCGACTTGACGATCTCGGCCAGCACGAGATGGGCGAGCTCGTCGATCAGGCCGAGCTCGACGGCGAGATTGATGAAGGAGCCGGGAGCCTGGATCACGCCTTCATTGTCGCGCAGGCGCACCAGCGCCTCGATGCCCTTGATCTCCTCGGTGCGGATGTCGACCTTGGCCTGGAACGCGCAGCAGAAGCGCTTTTCGAGGATCGCGAGCCGCAGCGACTGCTCGACCTTCATGCGCGCCAGCGCCTCGTGCTCCATTGCGCTCGAGAAGAAGGCCAGTGCGCCCTTGCCGCCGTTCTTGACGCGATACATCGCGAGATCGGCGTTCTGGCGCAGCACGTCGTAGCTCGCGCCGTGCTCGGGAAACAGGCTGACGCCAACGGACGCCGAGGCGAATACCTCGGCGCCGTCGATGAAGAAGGGCGCGTTCAGGCGGTTCACCATGTCCTGGAGGAATTCGGCGACCTCCTCGGCGCGCTCGATCGGATGCAGCAGCAGCAGGAATTCGTCGCCGCTGATACGCGACAGCAGGTCCGATTCGCGCAGGTCGCGGCTGATACGCTTGGCGAGCTCGACCAGCAGCGCATCGCCGGTGGCGTGGCCGTAATAGTCGTTGATGTATTTGAAATTATCGAGATCGAGAAAGGCGAGCGCGAAGCGTCCGTCGACCTGGCCGCGCCGGACCAGATGGTCGGCGCGATGTTCGACCACGCGGCGCATCGGCAGGCCGGTCAGCTCGTCGTAATAGGCGGCCCGAAAAAGCTGGTCCTCGAACTCCTTCTGCTCGCTGATGTCGGCCGAGCTGGAGATGAGGACTACCTGGTCACCGATGCGGACCGGTCGATGCGCGGTCAGCAGGGTCTGCGCGCCGCGCTCGCCTGCCACTTTTTCCTCGCCGATCACCGTTCGCCCCCGGCCGAGGATCTCGCGGCAGGCGGTGCGCCGGTTATGGAGATGCGGCGCCGAGAGGCCGTCGATGCTGTTGGCGGCGGCGCCGAGCTGAACGGCGGCCGTATCGTTGACCAGCAGAAAGCGACCGTGCTCGTCCTGGACCGTGACGCCCGACGGCAGCTGGCTGAGGACGCTACGCAGGAAGCGCAGCTCGGCCTCGGTCGAGCCCAGCCCCTCGTTCGGCCCGGGGGAAAAGTTGAATCGGTCGCTGCTGTACATGCGCCGATTGTGCAAAGTTCCCGCTTCATTTTAGTTAAGCGCTACGTAGAAACACGGAACGCGCGAGCCAAGTATTGGAAATGACGGAGCTTTGTGCCGCGGCGTCATTAACCGTTCGTGAATCGGAGCAGCGACGCGGCCGCACGCATCCGGCGAAAGTCGTAGGCAGCAATGGCCGCCCGGCGGCCGGTTCAGTTCGGTGGCACGCGACACTGCAAGGTGCAGTGAAGGCCGGATTCGAGAAACCTGGTCTCGGTCCTGCCATCGAACGACGACAGCACGGACTTCAGCAATTTGCTCCCGAAACCGGGCTTGCCGATCGGACCGATCGGCGGACCCCCGGCCTCGTCCCAGGTCAGATCGAGGCGGTCCTCCTGCATCGTCCACGACACCTGAAGGAAGCCGCGCGGCGAGGCAAAGGCGCCGTACTTGCCGGCATTGGTCGCAAGCTCGTGAAAGATCAAAGCGAGGCTGACCGCGAGCTTGGCAGGCAGGAACAGCGGCGGGCCGTTGAGCTCGAAGCGGACATGGCCATATGGCCCGAGCTCCGAGACCAGCAGATCCTTCAGGTCGCAGCCCTGTCCGTCGGCGCGCGCGATCAGGTCGTCGGCGGTCGCGAGCGCGCGGATGCGCTGGTCGATGCGGCTCCACACCTGCGGCTGGTCGTACAGCACCTGATGCAGCACGGCGTGAATGGTCGAGGTCTTGTTCTTGAGCCGGTGATGCAGCTCGTCGACCAGGAGCTTGCGATACTGCTCCTCCTGGGCGAGGCGCCGGGCGATCTCGCGCTGTTTGCCGGCCAGGCGTCGGTAGTGATCGACGCCCCAGATCACCAGCATCGCCACGACCATATACATCGCCATCAGCGCGAGCCGGGCGCCATCGGCCGGACCGCCGCCAAAATCGAGCGTCAGGCCGAGCGCTGCGCCAGCGATCGCCGTTGCCAGGCCGACGCCCGATCCGCCCATCGCGGTGGCGAAGAAGACGGCCGCCATGTAGGGCGTGAAGAACACGTCGGGCCGCAGATGCGCCATGCCGTAGCGGATCGCCGTGGCTGCGAGCAGGCACATCGCTGCAAACATGCAGCTCCATGTCAGGGAAGGCTGCTGCTCGCCGCGCCAGATCCGCTTGATGTCGTCGATGAGTCGCGTCATGGACATCCATGAGCCTCAACTGCGCAACCAAATTAAGGCCGACGTGGCGGTAATTTGTCCGGTTGATGGAAGCCGCCTTGCGTGTGTTGCAGGTTGGCGCGCACGATGATGGTTCCGCGGCGGAACTCAGGCGCTTATTATTCCGTCGCCAAGAATGAGCACGCAGCAACAACGGAAGGAGCAGGGAATGGGACGGTTGGAGGGCAAGGTCGCCGTGATCACGGGCGCGACCAGCGGGATCGGGCTGCGGACGGCGGAGATCTTCGTGGCCGAGGGGGCGAAGGTCGTCGTTGCAGGCCGGCGCGGCGCCGAGGGCGAGGCGCTGGCGCGCCGGCTCGGAGCGGACTGCGTCTTCCGGCAGACCGACGTCACCGTCGACGAGCAGATGCGGGCATTGATCGATGGCGCGGCCGAGCGCTTCGGCCGCCTCGATTGCGTGTTCAACAATGCCGGCGGCCCGGCGCAGACCGGCGGCATCGAAGGGCTCGACGCCGATCGTTTCGACCAGGCCATGGCGGTGCTGGTGCGCAGCGTCATGCTCGGCATGAAATACGCCGCGCCCCACATGAAGCGGCAAGGCGCCGGCAGCATCATCAACAACGGCTCGATCGCCGGCCGGCTCGCGGGCTATTCGACCTCGGTGGTCTACAGCACGGCGAAGGCGGCCGTGATCCATCTGACGAAATGCGTGGCGATGGAGCTCGGCGAGTCCGGCGTGCGCGTCAACTCGATCTCGCCCGGACTGATCGCCACCGGCATCTTCGGCAAGGCGCTCGGTCTGTCGACCGAGGCCGCCGAGAAGACGCCGGAGACGATCCGCAACGCCTATGCCGCGGCGCAGCCGATTCCGCGTGCCGGCCTGCCCGACGACATCGCCTACGCGGCGCTGTTTCTCGCCAGCGACGAATCCGGCTTCATCAACGGCCATGATCTCGTCATCGACGGCGCCATCACCGGCGGCCGCAACTGGAGCCAGCAGCAGCAGGGCTATCAGGCGATGCGCAAGCTGCTGGGGGATGCGGTGGAGTAGGGGACGGCGAAGTATACATTTCGTCATGCCGGACATCCACGTCTCTCATCCGCGAGTTGCAGCAGGATGGATGGCCGGGTCAAGCCCGGCCATGACGAGGAGGAAGACGAGGAGGAAAGCGTCCGCAACAAACCAAGATCCTTGGCGCCCTTGCTGTATCAATGCGCGCCGGTCACACCACCTTCAGCATCACCTTCAGCCCGTCGCGCGGCTTCGGGATCGGCCAGACCTGCCAGCTCGGCTGATAGCCGGGGGCGAAGGAGACCTCGATGTTGGCGAGGAAGTGCCGGGCAAAGCACTTTACCTGCATGTAGGCGAAGTGCAGGCCGAGGCACATGTGGGCGCCGCCGCCGAACGGCACCCAGGCGAAGCGGTGGCGGCCGCGCTGGGCCTCGTCGGTGAAGCGCATCGGATCGAAGCGCTCGGGCTCGGGCCAGATCTCTGGCATGTGATGCGTGAACATCGGATTGATGCCGACGCCGGTGCCGGCGGGAATCGCATAGCCCTTGAAGGTGAAGTCCCGGACCGGGCGGCGCGGCAATGACGGCACCGGCGGCATCAGCCGCAAGGTCTCCTGGAACGCCATCTCGGTGAGTTTCATCTTCTCCAGATGCTCCGAGCTCATCGGATCGCCCTCTGCAAGGCCGAGGCTCGCGACCTCGTCGCGCAGCTTCTGCTGCCACTCTGGATGCGCGGCGAGCTGGGCGACGAACGAAGTGATCGACGAGGTCAGCGTGTCGTGCGCGGCCATCATCAGGAAGCTCATGTGATCGACGATGTCCTGCGTCGACAGCAGCGCGCCGCGGTCGTCGGTGGCGCGGCACAGATGCGAGAACAGATCCTCGCCGTCGCCGCGCGCGCGGCGCAGCGGAATCTGCTCGGAGAAATAGGCGACGATGCGCTGGCGGCCCTTGACGCCGCGCGCCATCTGCGTGCCCGGCAGCGGCCGGCGGATCGGCGCCACCGCGGCCGCGACCATGTCGACGAAGGCGCGGTTGATCGCATCGACCTCGGGCCCGATCTCGCTCCCCAGGAAGGACGTCGCCGCGAGATCCAGCGTCAGCTGCTTGATCGCGGGATAGAACAGCATCTCGCCGGGATTTGCCTTCCACTGCGCGACGCGTGCGGCGATGCCGCGGTCGAGGCCGGCGAGATAGGACTTCATCGGCCCGGCCTTGAAGGCGACCGACAGCGCCTTACGGTGCATGCGATGCTCCTCGAAATCGAGCAGCATCAGGCCGCGCGGAAACAGCAGATTGAGGATGTGGCCCCAGCCATGCGCCGACGAGAACAGCTTGGCCTGGTCGAACAGCACGAGCTCATTGGCTTCGGGGCCGAGCAGCACGACGTTGACGTCGCCGAACATGTGGGTGCGGTAGACGGGGCCATACTTCCTGGCGTTGCGCTCGACGTGACCCTTGGGGTCGGCGAGCGTCTCGAATGTCTTGCCGATGATCGGCCAGCCTTCGTCGCCGGGGATATGGGTGAGTGAATTGCGCCGTGGCGGGGTCAGCCTGATCGCATCAGAGACCACATGCTGCATCGACATCGCGGGGCTTCCTCTCGTCTGATGGCGGTGTCTCGGATCTGACTTCGTTTCGGTCAGTGGCACAGTGGCAGACACCGTGGCCTGCATTGTCGGGCGGTTGCGGCCCTGATGCAATACGCTCCGGTGTCTCATGATCCGCCAGTTGTGCTGCGTCGCACGCGGCTGCGATCTCGCGGCGCGTTGATGCGTCCGAGGGATGGAATATTCCGCCCTCCTCCAGACAGAGGGCACGGGGAATGCCGGGCGCTGGCCGCACCCATGGCCCGCCTGCAGAAAAAAATGCAGGCGGCAGGTACCATAGGTTCAGCCGAGGCATCCCGGCATTCCCCGCGCGATGGTTTGAACGGCTGCTTCGCGTGCTCCCCGGTGCGCCGGGCTTGTTGGTCACCGTTGCCTGCGCGACGCGTGAGCGCCACCGCAAGCGTAACACCAGCATCGGGGTGCCAGGACCACGCGACTTGACCGTGCGCATCGCCGTCGTTCGTCCGCGCGGCGTCAACCACGCTGCGACATCGACACGCCCACCGCATCCCGCCCCAACGTTCGTGACGACCGCGAAGCGCCCCTCTTATCGAGACGGGACGGTGGGAGAGAAGCATGAATTCTGATAAAGAGAAACAGGAATGTTTTTGCGCGCAGGACTGGACAGGGGTGATGTGATTGAGGAGGTTCGCGAAATGAGTTTTTCAGCGCGCACCGTCTCGCGGCGATCGACCTGTGATCGGCAGGCCGGCGCGGTGGTGTTTCTTTTCTCAAGACGTTTTGCTGGAAGTGATTTGCCCGACGAGGCTGGGCAAGAACTCAGTGTTCACGGTAAGATTTGGGGGCATGACGAATCGGCCGTTCAAGAGCGGCGAGAGCCGCGATCAAGAGAGCCTGCTTCCGCCTCGGATTGAGGATTATGTCGGGCCGGACAATCCGGTTCGTGCGATTGACAGCTACGTCAACGCTCTCGATCTGGCCAAGCTTGGCTTCCGCCACGCCAAGCGGAGGGGATCGGGTGTCGGGCAGCCGCCGTACGATCCGGCGGACCTGCTGAAGCTTTATCTCTATGGTTATCTGAACCAGGTCAGATCGTCGCGCCGGCTCGAGCGTGAAGCCGGCCGCAATCTGGAGCTGATCTGGTTGTTGAGGAACCTGAAGCCCGGCTATCGGACGATTGCGAACTTCCGCAAGGAGAACTGGGCTGCCTTGAAGGCGGCGAACCGTAGCTTCGTCCTGTTGCTGCAGGAGATCGGGTTGATCGGCGGGACCCTGGTCGCGGTCGACGGCGCGCTGTTCCACGGCAATGCCAGCAAGGACAGCATCTTCACGCGCGGGAAGCTCGCCAAACAGATCGCCAAGCTCGATGAGGAGATTGAGGCGTACGGCAAGTCTCTCGACACCAACGACGCGGCGGAAGCCAAGCAGCCCGACGACGGCAAGGATGGCAACAAGGATGGCGGCGATGTCGGGGACAAGATCAAGGAGCTGATGGCCAGGCGTGAACGCGCACAGTCCGATCTGGAGAACCTGGACAAGGGCGACAAGGGACAGGTGTCGAAGACCGATTCCGATGCGCGACTGCTGAGCAAGGGCGACCAGACGATCGCAGGCTACAATGTCCAGAGCGTCGTCGACGACAAGCATAAGCTGATCATCGCCAGCGAGGTCGTCAATCGCAGCGATACAGGACACCTTCATATGATGGCGAAGGCGGCCAAGGAGGGCCTCCAGGTCGAGGCGCTGCAGATACTGGCAGATGTTGGCTATTACAACAGCGAGGATATCAAGGCTTGCGAGGATGACGGCGTCACCGCCTATGTCCCGCTGCATCACGGCAATGGCAAGAAGCACGGTCGCTTCACGCGAGGTGACTTCACCTACAATTCCGCGACCGACACCTACCAGTGTCCCGCAGACCAAGCGCTGCATCCAACAAAGAAGCTCTGGAAGAATACGAGCGGCAGGATGGAACGCCGCTACCTGGCCTCCGTGGCGACTTGCGGCATCTGCCCCCTCAAGGCGTCTTGTCTCTCTGCGAAGGAAAAAAGCCGCCGCGTCTCTCGATGGGAGCACGAAGAGGTGCTGGATCGTCACCGCCAGAGGATGGCGAGCGAACAGGCCGGCCAATTGATGCGCCGCCGCTCGGCCATCGTCGAGCACCCGTTCGGCACGCTCAAGTGCCGCGCCGGCTATCAGCACTTCCTTGTCCGCGGCTTCGACAAGGTTCGCGGGGAATGGAGCCTCATGGCGCTCTGCTACAATCTCACCCGCGCCCTCAACATTCTCGGCTTCGACGACTTCCTCGCCCGCATCGCCGAATGGGCTCTTGCAGCTCTACATGCCACTTCCGGCGAAGCGAGGGGCGCATGGGAGGCGGTTTCGCTTGCCCTGATCCGATTCTGGACCATGATGCAGTCATGGCTCGAAATTGCACCGCGCCGAGCCCTCTCACCCCCCTAATTCGGATTCTTGCCCAGCCTCGTCGGGCCTGACGGTCGCCATCAGCCTTCTGCTGTCGCGCGACGCCGCGATATCGGCGATCGATCGCAGCAAGATCAGCGGATCATGTCTCGCTGCGAGGAGGTCCCGCCACCGCCGGAAGCTGCCACGCGTTCCGACGCGGGCGTCAGGATCATCAGCCGCCCGATTTGTTGATTTTCTTCACCTTGGCGTCGGTTGCCTCGATCGAGGCCGCCAGCTCCAGGATCGCCTTTGCCAGGAGGTCGGCGGCCTCCTTGGGGTCCTGCGACCGTTCGGCGCGCAGCGCGTAGTTCTTGGCTGAGGAGAGTGACATTGGCGACCTTTCCCACGGAAAAGCCCGCCGGGTCGAGACGACGGGCTGCCTGACGCGTCCTACGCGCGAGCGGTCCCTTGCAGACCGTGCGCGATTAGCCGCGAGAATGGCAGAGCGGGGTTAAGAAAATCCTCGTGACGCTCGCTTCGCCTATGCGTCGTCTGCCGCGCGCGTGGCCGCGTCGCGCACGAACGTCGGTTCGCGTCGAGGCGCCGATTTCAAAGCACGACGCCTTGGCGATAGGCGAGCTTGGCCCGGCCCTTTATCCGCATGCCTCGCCGCGAGACCTCGAGAGCGATTTGGTCGCGGTCGATTCGGGTCATCAGGACGCCGCAGCAGTCATAATGCGCAATTCCAATGTCGCGGCCTGTTTCGACGTGCAATTCCATGCGGGCCGGGTCTGGGCCGAAATTGCGCACGATCGCGTCGTCGCCATAAAAGCGCTTGATCGTGTCCTTGATGAAAATGACTTCATCAGCAGACAAGGGAGCGGGCGGCTGTGGAGGGCGCTGGGGTTTGGCAGCGGGCATGGCGCTCAAAGTAGCGCCCGGGCAGTTTGGAGCCAAGCCTCGCCTGCCCCATGGCTTGACTGTTCTCACTGTCATCGGCGAGCGCAGGACCGCTCGCTTCAGGACCAGCCGCGCCTCAGAACTTGTAGCCGACGCCGACCGTCGCCGTATGCGTTCGCGTCGTCACATGCGCGGTGAAGCGGTCGTCGAAGCCGACACCGACGCCGCCGGCGACGAAGAATGTCCGCCTCGCCACCGTGCTCGGCCTCGTCGTCTACCCGCAATTCCAGAAGCCGGTCGACCTGCCGGCCCTGCGCGAGACGCTGAAGCAGATCGCGACCATCGCCGACTGCGAGAAGCTCGTCGCGGCGGTGAGGTAGTCACGCGCTCGACCGTTCGAGTCGCGCCTTTCCGCCATATTAGAGTCCAACCATTAAGGCCGTCATGGCCGGACTTGTCCCGGCGATCCACGCCGTTCGACATGGTGGATGGACGTGGATGCCCGGGTCAAGCCCAGGCATGACGAGTAACTAATTAGCAGCATTGAATGCCGCGA
Source organism: Bradyrhizobium sp. SZCCHNRI20481 (assembly GCF_032485055.1). Classification (NCBI taxonomy): domain Bacteria; kingdom Pseudomonadati; phylum Pseudomonadota; class Alphaproteobacteria; order Hyphomicrobiales; family Nitrobacteraceae; genus Bradyrhizobium; species Bradyrhizobium sp. SZCCHNRI20481. The sequence goes on along the minus strand of NZ_JAUEUE010000006.1, from coordinate 194,180 downwards.
TATTGCGCGTGCCGCGGAGCGGCTTCGCCCCACGCTCACCCTCGCTGCTTCGCCGCCGCCTCCTGCAGATCCGGGGCATTCACGGCCGGAATCGCGATCCGTCCTGGTCCCGTCTGCGACAGCGCGGCGGCGGCCTTGTCGTTGTCCATGATCTTGGCCATCACGGCCTGGCCGGCGCGGTCGAAGATGGCGCGGTTCTCGATGACGAATTTCTGCGAGCGGCGCAGGCCGTCGATGTAGCCGTTGATCTCCGGCACCACGTAGCGCGCGACCATGTCCCAGCTGCGCCGCGAAGCTTCCGGGTTGGCCCAGTCGTGCACGAAGCCGATGATGTGGCCGACGCCGCCCGACACCTGCATCAGGTTCTTGATCGTCTTGACGAGATCGTCCGGCGTGCCGATCGTCGACGCCGCGCCCTCGACGAAGGCGGTCTTGTCGACGGCCTCGTCCGGCGATGAGAAGGCCTTCAGGCCGGGCCGCATCAGGGTGCCGACGGTGTACTCGTTGTGCCAGCGCATCAGTCCCGCGCCGGCCTCGCGCCGTGCCTGCTCGCGCGTCTCCGCGATGTGCCAGGACAGCAGCACGCGCCAGTTGGCGCGGCTCACTGTCGTGCCGTGCTTCTTCGCCGCGTCCTCGGCAAACTCCCATTGCTGCGGCAGCGCCATCAGCCCCTGCGTCGACATCGAGCCGAGCGAGATGATGCCGATGCCGTATTTGCCGGCCAGCGTCATGCCGGACGGCGAGATCTGCGAGGCCACGACGAACGGCATCTCCTCCTGCAACGGCAGGATCTGCAAGGCCGCATCGTTCATCGTGAACCAGTCGCTCTTGGCGGTGACGCGCTCGCCGTTGAACAGGCGGCGGATGATGGCGATCGCCTCGTCCTGACGGTCGCGCTGCGTCATCGGATCGATGCCCAGCGTGTGGGCATCGGAGGCGAGCGCGCCGGGGCCCGAGCCGAAGATGGCGCGGCCGCCGGTCATGTGATCGAGCTGCACCATCCGCTGCGCGACGTTGTAGGGATGATGGTAGGGCAGCGAGATCACGCCGGTGCCGAGCCTGATGCGCTTGGTGCGCTCGCCGGCGGCGGCGAGAAACATCTCGGGGGAAGCGATCATCTCCCAGCCGCTGGAATGATGCTCGCCGCACCAGAACTCATCGTAGCCGAGCTCGTCGAGCTGCGCGACCAGATCGAGGTCGCGGCGGAATTGCAGCATCGGATGCTCGCCGATCGGATGATGCGGAGCGAGGAACGCTCCGAATTTGAGCCGCGCCATGCGTTTTCTCCCAAGCGGAATTCGTTGTTGCTTGCCGATCAGGCTAATTGGCGCATCGGTGTCAGGCAATCACCTTGGCGCGTATGCCGATCGGTGCATGGCTGCCATTTGTTTGTTTACTGATCGCCGATCGGTACGGCACACTTCCCGCTGACATGGTCGATTCGCGATGTGGCTCGAATGATGATTTCCAAATCGCGGTCGTCGGCCTTTGCGGTTGCGGAGTCTGTCGCGTTCACGCCAACGGCGATATTCGTGGTGCTCGGTTCGCATTTCGGTGATTGCTGCGTGAAGCGCCGCGTCGGCGTGGCATTTAGATCGCAGCAAGACCGAAATTCGCAATCAAATTGCTGACGTCCGGGATGGTGTGGGCTTTTTCTTTTGCACTGCAGCAACCATCTGGGTGATGGTGGATTGTCTACCCGCTGCCGTGAATACGCGAATGCCTAAGGAGCTGCCGTTGTCCCTCGCCGAAAATGTTGAGTATTTGCGACGGCTGCGCGAGCTGAACAGTATTACCGGATTTGCCGATTTTCATCGTCAGCCGCGTCGCGCTCCAGAGAATCCCCTGATCGAGATCGAGCACTTCGGCACCAACCCTGGGCGCCTGAAGATGTTTGCCTATGTGCCGGCGCAGCGTCAGCCGCTGGCGCCGCTGGTCGTCGTGCTGCATGGCTGCGGGCAGGGCGCCGCCGACTACGATCTCGGCGCCGGCTGGTCGACGCTCGCCAAGCATTTCGGCTTCGCGCTGCTGCTGCCGGAGCAGCAGCGGGTCAACAATCCGCAGCGCTGCTTCAACTGGTTTCAGTCCGAAGACATCACGCGTGATCAGGGCGAGGTCGCCTCGATCCGTCAGATGATTGCGCGCATGGTGGCGGATTGTGCCATCGATCCCAGGCGCATCTACGTCACCGGCCTGTCGGCGGGCGGCGCGATGACCATGGCGCTGCTCTCGGCGCATCCCGAATTGTTCGCTGCCGGCGCTGTCATCGCCGGGCTGCCGTTCGGCACCGCGCGCAGCATGCGCGACGCGATCCTGCAGATGCGGATGCCGCCGGCGCGCCCCGCAGGCGAGCTCGGCGATCTCGTTCGTCGTGCCTCGAACCACCGCGGCAAGTGGCCGAAGCTGTCGGTGTGGCACGGCACAGCGGACTACACCGTGCATCCGGACAATGCCGGCGAGATCGTCAAGCAGTGGCTGGACCTGCACCATCTGCCGCTGGCGCCGATGGCCGCGGCCGAGGTGAACGGCTATCCGCATGAGCAATGGTGGAATGCCGACGGCGAGACCGTCGTGGAATCGTTCACGATCTCCAACATGGCGCATGGCACGCCGATCGGGATCGCGGCCAACGACAAGCGCTATGGCAAGGCCGGGCCGTTCCTGCTCGAGGCCGGCATTTCCTCGTCCTATCACATCGCGAAATTCTTCGGCGTCACCGATTGGATTCGTCCGCTCAAGGCGGCCACGACGTCGCCGAGCACGAAGCTGATCCCGCAGGTGTCGCCGATCTCGGCGGTGCCGGCCTTCACCAAGACCTTGCGACGCGCGGCGGACGCTCCATCGCCCGCTGCGGAACCGGTCGACGTCAAGCCGGCCGAGATCAAAGTGGTCGAGCCCAGAATGTCGCCGACCGGCATGCTGCTCTCTGCACCGGCATCCGCTGCGGTCCCGCAGCCCGAGGTCGAGCCCCAGTCGCCGTCGCGGAAAGCGGCCAAGTCCAAGCCGGACCAGAGGCCGGAGTCCAAGCCCGTGGCCGTCTCCAAGCCCGTGGAGCCGAAACGGCTGGAGTCGGCGACCGGCGAATCTTCGATCAACGGCAGTGGCGCGACCGTCAGGCCGCGGCGCCGAACCATCGACGTCGCTGCCGTGATCGACCGTGCCCTGCAAGCGGCCGGCCTGAAGTAGGCGGCCACAACCGCAGCCGTTCAGAGCTCGCTCGCGAGGGACGCGCGGGTCAGACGTCCCCGGTCAGGAACGGGTTGGTCATGCGCTCCTGGCCGAAGCTCGATCCGGCGCCATGGCCGCAGATGAAGCCGACGTCGTCGCCGAGCGGCAGCAGCTTGTCCTTGATCGATCTGATCAGCGTCTCATGGCTGCCGCCGGGCAAATCGGTGCGGCCGACCGAGCCGTTGAACAGCACGTCGCCGACCTGGGCGAAGCGCATCTCCTTGTTGAAGAACACGACGCTGCCGGGCGAATGTCCCGGGCAATGCAGGATGTCGAAGCTGAGCTCGCCGATCTCGACGCGGTCGCCCTCATCGAGCCAGCGATCCGGTGTGAAATCGCGCACGCCTGTGATGCCGAAGCGCGCGCCGCTGGCGACGACGTTGTCGAGCAGGAACTTGTCGGCGACATGCGGGCCTTCGATCGGCACCTTCAGCGCGTCGCGCAGATCGGCCGCGCCGCCGACGTGATCGATATGGCCGTGCGTCAGCCAGATCTTCTCGACGGTGATATTGGCCTGCGCGATCGCCGCCTGAATGTTGGGCACGTCGCCGCCGGGATCGATCACGATCGCCTTCCGGGTCGCCTCGCACCACAGGATGGTGCAGTTCTGCTCGAACGGCGTGACGGGCACGATCATCGCGCCGGCCTTCGCCTTGGTGGTTTCGGGTTCGCTCATGGCGCCAGCATGCCGATTTTTCGCAGTGCGCCAAGCGAAAAACACCGCGTCACGGCGACCTGACACCTCACCGGCATCATCCATCGCCTGCCACTCTTTCGACGCTCGATGTCGATGCGATCTGGCTGTCGCCGATCTTCACTTCGTGGGCCGCAAAGTACGGCTGACGGCCTGACGGCCGCCGCGACCACGATCAACACGCCGATGCCGGTCGGGATCGACGAGGCGACATTGTTGGCGTGTCTGAGGACGGAGATGTCCGATCCAAGGTGGCGCATGCACGTGCAGGCGTTTTTCGACGAGGTCGATGTCTCCGTGATCCATAGTCTTGTCGTCGGCCATGTCGTCACGTTCGCAGAGCTACGACGTCGACCTGGATTCGAGCGCCGCCCTGCGGGCGGCCGTCTGTTAAGCGGAAGGCTGGCGTCAGGTTCCGGTTCCCCGGTGATTAGCGTGCTTGGGCGACGCCCGGAATCGGCTATGCTGTGGCGCATGGAATCGTCAGCCGCCAGGATCAGCCTCGTTCCCATCGACCGACGCCAGTCGGAGACGGCGCTGGCGATCGCGCGCGGCACCTCGCGCTTGCTGCGCTCGCTCGGCTTTGCCACCATCAGCGAGCTGCCGCTGCCGTCGGGACGTCGCGCCGACCTGGTGGCGCTGAACGAGCGCGGCGAGATCTGGATCGTCGAGATCAAGTCGTCGGTCGAGGATCTGCGCGCGGATCACAAATGGGAGGACTACCGTGCCCATTGCGACCGGCTGTTCTTCGCCTTCACGCAGGATCTGCCGTGCGAGATCTTTCCGCAGGACACCGGCCTGATCGTGGCCGATGCCTATGGCGCCCACCTGCATTGCGAGGCGCCAGAGCACAGATTGCCGGCGCCGACGCGCAAGCTCATGACGGTGCGCTTCGGGCTCGCGGCGGCGCAGCGGATCAACCGGCTGATCGACCCGCAGGGCCACGCGGACCTCTAGAGAATCCTCAAATGCGGTCCACTGGACGGGGGTTCCCCGCCTAGGTAGGTGACAGAGGCTCCGTCAGGTCACGAGTCTCAAGATGAGAGACATCAGCATCGCTGAGAGCCGATCCGCATCACCACCAGCCTGGCCGATCGATCGCCAGGCATCGCCGTCAAAAATTGGCAGCGACGAGATCGTAGGATCCCCGGCTGCCGCGGACATAGACCCTGGCGGCGGCGGCGCAGATCCGCTCGCGGTTGGAATCGAACGCGGTCAGAAAGCCCGACTCGTCCGGACGGGTGTCGGGTTGAAGGCGTCTCAACGCGCCCTCGTCGACGAAGAACGACGCTTCCATCGCGCTGTCATAGCCCCAGAACCGTACGGCACGTCGCGTGCGGTCATAGGAGCGGCTGTGATTTGGAAACTCAATCATGTGTGTGTCCGATCAGGTTCGGAGGACGCCGCCGATAGGGCGGAGGTCCTCCAAGGGGCGTCGTTCGGCGGTGGTCGCCGGCGACAACGGGTCGCGCATCTCAATCGAAAGCCGACGGCAACTCGCCGTGGCGGAAGAGGACCGTCGGCTCATCGTCATAGTCACCCATGTCGGGATCGCCCGAGGATGAGAAGGCGACGACGCCTGCCTTGCTCGACACCAGTCGTTCCGCAGTCCGCAGCGCGCTCGCTTCCGTCTTGCAGGCGATCGGCGTCTCGGCTTTCGCGCGTCCGCCCCGGCCGGCGCTGAACGCCTGAACGAAATAGATCGTTTCGCGCGCCATGTTCTGTCCTTTGGGCTGTCGAGTACGGTCGGCCGCATCGTCACCGCATTGCGCGCGGCCTTGATTGCGCGCGGCCCTGCGGCCTTGCGGGAGAACCATCCAGACTGATGAGGACCGGAAATCTCCTAGCGCTTCTTCTTGTCGCTGGAAAAATCCGGCTGCCATGCTCCGGTCTTCTGGCTCGGCGCTGCGGCAATGCTCTTGGGCTTTTCCTTCTTGGGCTTCTTGGCTTCGCGATTGCCTTTTTGCTGACCTTTGGCCATGTCGATCTCCTCTCGGCTCGGGTTGGAGCTGGTTCAACGCATCGAAGGCGCCGCGTCGATCCTGCGTGCGCGGCGTCACTGCCTATCGGCCGGGTGGCCGTCATCCACCGGCTGCCGACGGGGCGCACGGTGGTCTGATCTACGAATGCAGCGCGGCAGTTGCGAGCGCGAGAAGGATCAGCAGAAGCGGCACAATGATGGGTGGAACGATCCACTCGCTCAGACGAAACTGCGGCATTGGCTGTCCCTCGCGTGTTTGCGGCGGGAGCGCTCGTGACCCTCAGTCACCGATGAATGCCGTCGGAATGGCGGTGATCGCCATTGATACACCCTGGCTCCTGCAATAGCGAGCACCAAAGCGCAGCGACACGGTCCGATGACGCCCGGCCGCTCGTCACGTCGTGCTGATGAGAAAGCGGTGGCTATTGCCGGCCGTAAGGCGCATGCTCCGAAGAGCTCGAAGTTGCGACAAGCGACAGCGAGGCTGTCGCGAAAGGTAGGCGCAGATGAGCATCCGCTCGCGGCGCGAATTCGTCACCTTCAAACATCCGTTCCGGATCAGAAGCATCGAGCGTCTCTTGCCCGAGGGCACCTACGAGGTGGTCACGGACGAGGAGCTGATCGAAGGATTGTCCTTTGCTGCCTACCGTCGGGTTGCGACGATGATGATGCTGCCCGCCGCCGGCTCGCGCTCTGCGGCCGTCGAGATGGTGTCCGTCAGCTCGGTCGATCTTGCAGACGCGCAGCGTGTCGACGCGAGTGCGTCGGATGACTGATGAACCGCTCGATCTCGACAGACACCGCGGGATGAGCGCGCAGAAGGCCGTGGACCTGCGTCGCGCTCTGGCCGAGGCCGAAAGTCACGCGCGGGACCTGCGCGAGCGGCAGGCTGTTCTCGAGCAGCACTTGCTCGCCAACGCGGCTGCGTCGTGGCCGGAAGCCGCCGCGAAGGCGCGCTATCTCCTGAACATATATGCCGCGAGCCTTGCGGAACAGGATACCAGGCACCGGGAGCTGATCGCCGCCGTCCTGGCCGACTTCTCCCGGCTGACGGGGGAGAGCTGACGCGAGCCGGGGCATCGGGGCGCCGCCCGGCCTTGGATCCCCCGCCCGATCCAAGACTGTTGCTGGCGCAACAACATTCGCTTGTCCCGCCCTCCCGGCAATTTCCCATCTCTGCCCGATAAATGCCCCGCATGGGGCGCAACATCTCGGAACATTTTTAAGGCTCGAGCGGTATCCAGCCGAGGGGTGCGAACAGGGACGACAGATGCGACGGGTGCTCTTGGCGTTGACACTGCTCTACGCGACCGGAGTTCGCGCGGAGGAGATGGCGTTCTACGTCCTGGGCGTGGGCGCCGATTCCTGCGAGCGCTTCATCACCGCCGCCGAGGAGCAGCCGCCCGGCACCTACAAGGCGATCGGCAATGCCGACGGCCCCTACGTCAACGCCATCTCAAAGTATCAGCAGTGGATGATGGGCTACGTCTCCGCCATCAATGCGGACCGCGGCGACGAGGGCCGGCAGATCAAGCTCGATCTGACCGAGGTCGACAGCTGGATGCGCAATTGGTGCAGCCGCAATCCGCGGCGCACCGTCTTCCATGCGCTGCAGGCATTCGTGAAGTCGCACTGAGTGCGGACGAGCCGCAAAAGCCTACTTCGGCGCGCGCTTGGCGAGGATGCGCTGCAGAGTGCGGCGGTGCATGTTGAGCCGGCGGGCCGTTTCCGAGACGTTGCGGTTGCACATCTCATAGATGCGCTGGATGTGCTCCCAGCGGACACGGTCGGCCGACATCGGATTCTGCGGCAGCTCGGACTTTTCGCTGGTGGTCGACAGCAGTGCTGCAACGACGTCGTCGGCATCCGCCGGCTTGGCGAGATAGTCGACGGCGCCCATCTTCACCGCCGTCACGGCGGTGGCGATGTTGCCGTATCCGGTCAGCACGATGGCGCGGGCCTCGGGGCGCTTGCGCTTCAGCGCCGACACCACGTCGAGGCCGTTGCCGTCGCCCAGCCGGAGGTCGACCACGGCGAAGGCCGGCGCTGCCTTGCCGATCTGTGAAATACCTTCGGCGACGCTTTCGCAGGAGGTGACCGTGAAGCCGCGAGTCTCCATGGCGCGCGACAGGCGCTCCAGGAACGGCTTGTCGTCCTCCACGATGAGGAGAGAGCGGTCCGGGTGGTTCGTCAGTTCGGCGATGGCGCCCACGGTCATATCCTTGAGAAGAAGGCTCGATGGTTGCGAGACGTCTGGTCCATCCTCATATGGTCTGCCGACCGGCCGCTGCCAAGATCGCGGGTTGCCGCAGTCTGCGGCGTGACGCCGCGCGGGGCGGGTGTGCTGTATGCCAGGACCACGCCGGCGGCGGCTGCCGCCGAGGCTTCATTCCGGCTCCGCCTCGCCATCGTCGTCCTCGCTGGCCTCGAAGCGCCGTCGCGGCCACACGATCTGGACTACGGCGCCATGGTCGGGGAAGGTGCGATTGCTGAACGAGACCTTGGCCCCGGTCCGCTCCAGCAGGGTGCGGGCGATGAACACGCCGAGCCCGAGGCCGCCGCCCTGGTTACCTCCCGGGCCGTCCTCGGCGCTGGGCCGTCGCGACAGATAGGGCTCGCCGATCCGCTTCAGGATATCAGGTGCGAAGCCGGGGCCGTCGTCGGACACCACGATCTCGACCGTCTCATTGTTCCACCAGGCGTTCACCTCGACGGCGTTGCGCGCGAAGTCGACGGCATTCTCCAGGATGTTGCCGACGCCATAGAGGATCGCCGGGTTGCGCGAGCCGACCGGCTCCTTGGCCGCGGCCACGGCGACGCGCACCTTGATGTCGACGCCGAAGTCGCGATGCGGGGCCACCGTCTCCTCGATCAAGGTCGACAGCTTCATCCGGTCGTACATCGACCCGATCGAGGACAGCTGGGTGATCTTGCCGAGAATGTCGCGGCAGCGCTGCGCCTGCTCGCGCAGGGTCTTGATGTCGGAGGTGACCTGGCTGTTGTCCTGCAGGGCGCGCTCCAACTCGCGCGAGATCAGCACGATGGTCGCGAGCGGGGTGCCGAGCTCGTGCGCGGCGGCCGCCGCGAGACCGTCGAGCTGGGTGAGGTGCTGCTCGCGCGCCAGCACCAGCTCGGTCGCCGCCAGCGCGTCCGACAGCTTGCGCGCCTCCTCGGTCACCTGGAACGCATAGAGGCTGGTGACGCCGATCGCGAGCGCGATCGAGAGCCAGACGCCGAACAGATAGATCGGCGGGAAGATCAACGGCTCCTCGCCTTCCCACGGCAGCGGCAGGTGCATGAAGAACAAGGCGGTTGCGCAGGCCACGGCGAGCAGGCCGAGCATGATCGTCAGGCGGACGGGGAGGGCGGTCGCCGAGATCAGCACCGGCGCCAGGAACATGTAGGAGAACGGATTCTCCAGCCCGCCTGTGAGATAGAGCAGCACCGTCAGCTCGACGATGTTGAGCGCGAGCAGGCCTCCGGCGTGGGCCGGCTCCAACAACTGCATCGGGTTGAAGGCGATCTGCAGGCCGAGATTGAGCAGCGCCGAGATGCTGATCACCGCGAGACAAGGCACCACTGGCAGGTCGAACTCCAGCCCCTGCACCACGATGAAGATCGCGCTCAACTGACCGAGCGCCGCCAGCCAGCGCAGCCGCAGGATGGTGTCGAGCCGGACGCGCTGTCGCGGATGGCGATAGTCGGTATCGGGCGTGTCGATGATCAGGGCGTCGTCGGTCATGACGGGAACCTAATGCCGCGCAGGCGCGGCGACAAATCTGGCCGGCCGTTGGTGGCCTGTTGCGGTTTGCGGCACAATGCCTCAATGAACCCCTCCCATGACGCAAGATGACGCAGTGCCGACCCTCTCATCCGATTCCAGCTCGGTTTCGCCCGCGATTGCCGTGTCGCGGCTGACCAAGGTCTACAAGACGACGACCGCTGTCGACGGCATCTCCTTTGCGATCCGCCGCGGCAGCATCACCGGGCTGCTCGGCGGCAACGGTGCCGGCAAGACCACGACGATTGCGATGATCATGGGACTGGTGCAGCCGACCTCGGGCGAGGTCGCCGTGCTCGGCCACAGGATGCCGGACGAGGCTGCTGCCGTGCTTGGGCTGATGAATTTCGAGAGCCCCTATGTCGACATGCCGATGCGCCTCACGGTGCGGCAGAACCTCACCATCTTCGGCCGGCTCTATGCGGTGGACCACCTCAAGGAGCGGATCGCGGAGCTCGCCGCCCAGCTCGACCTGACCGACTTCATCGATCGTGCCAATGGTAAGCTCTCCGCCGGGCAGAAGACGCGCGTCGCGCTGGCCAAGGCGCTGATCAATGATCCCGAGCTGCTGCTCTTGGACGAGCCGACCGCCTCGCTCGATCCTGACACCGCCGATTGGGTGCGTGGCCATCTCGACAGCTACCGCAAGCGCCGTGGCGCCACCGTGCTGCTCGCCTCGCACAACATGCTGGAGGTCGAGCGTCTCTGCGACCGCGTCATCATCATGAAGCGCGGCCGCATCGAGGACGACGACAGCCCGGCGCAGATCATGGCGCGCTACAACCGCTCGACGCTCGAGGACGTATTCCTCGACGTCGCCCGCGGCCGCGACCGGGAGGCCGCGCAATGAACGATCTTTCGCTCCGCATCGCCCCGCACCGGATCGGCGCGATGATCCTGCGCTACTGGTATCTGCTGCTGTCGTCCTGGCCGCGGCTGCTGGAGCTGATGTACTGGCCGACCTTGCAGATCATCACCTGGGGGTTCCTGCAGACCTACATCACCGCCAATGCCGGCTTCTTCGCCCGGGCCGGCGGCACCCTGATCGGCGCCGTCATCCTGTGGGACATCCTGTTCCGCGGACAGCTCGGGTTCTCGATCTCCTTCCTCGAGGAGATGTGGGCGCGCAACATCGGCAACCTGATGATGAGTCCGCTGACGCCGATCGAATTCCTGCTGGCGCTGATGACGATGAGCCTGATCCGGTTGGCCATCGGCATCATCCCGATGACCCTGATCGCGGTCTGGTTCTTCGACTTCAACCTCTACAGCCTCGGCCTGCCGCTGATCGCCTTCTTCTGCAACCTGATCTTCACCTCCTGGGCGGTCGGCATCTTCGTGTCGGGGCTGGTGCTGCGCAACGGGCTCGGCGCCGAGAGCATCGTCTGGACGCTGATGTTCGCGCTGATGCCGCTCGCCTGCGTGTACTATCCCGTTCAGGTGCTGCCGCATTGGCTGCAACTGGTCGCCTGGTCGCTGCCGCCGACCTACGTGTTCGAAGGCATGCGCGCGCTGCTGGCCGATCACGTCTTCCGATCGGACCTGATGCTGACCGCGCTCGGGCTCAATGCCGCCCTGCTGCTGGCGTCGTTTGCGGCATTCATTGCCCTTTTGCGTAGCGCGCGCCGCGCCGGCTCGTTGCTGGCGGCAGGGGAATAATTGCGCTTTTCCCGTGGATTTCCGGGCTCATTTCGTCGCTTTGCGGCGTTGACACGTACAACACCGCATTGACGCTTAATTGCGCATTCGGCAGTATGCTGCATTGCAGAGAGGTTGAACGAGAATGCCGATAGGTGAGTTTGGCGGTGCACCGCCCCTGGCGTCGGAAGGCAGTCCGGTCCTGACGACGCCGATGTACTGGATGTACGAAATGGCGCACGCCTCGCTCAATCCGGCGCGCGCTGTCACCGACGCCACCAAGATCCTGTTTCAGAACCCGCTCAATCCCTGGGCCCACACCCAGATGGGCAAATCGGTCGCGGCGGCCTGCGAGCTGTTCGAGCGCACCACGCGCCGCTACGGCAAGCCCGAATGGGGCCTCGACGAGACCGAGGTCAACGGCATCCGGACCCCCGTCGAGGTCCGCTCGATCTGGGAAAAGCCGTTCTGCCGGCTGCTCTATTTCGACCGCAAGCTGACCCGCCCGCTGCGCAGCCCCCAGCCCCGGCTGCTGATCGTGGCGCCGATGTCCGGCCATTACGCGACCCTGTTGCGCGGCACGGTGGAAGCGTTCCTGCCGACCCACGAGGTCTACATCACCGACTGGTCTGACGCGCGGATGGTCCCGCTGGCCGAAGGCCGCTTCGATCTCGACGACTACATCGACTATGTCATCGAGATGCTGCGCTTCCTCGGCACCAACATGCACGTCATGGCGGTGTGCCAGCCGGCGGTGCCGGTGCTGGCGGCGGTGTCTGTCATGGAGGCCGAGCGCGATCCGTTCGCACCGATCTCGATGACCCTGATGGGCGGCCCGATCGACACCAGGCGCAACCCGACCGGCGTGAACAATCTCGCCCAGGAGCGCGGCATCGACTGGTTCCGCAACCACGTCATCACCAAGGTGCCGTTCCCGCATCCAGGCGTCATGCGTGACGTCTATCCGGGCTTCCTGCAGTTGAACGGCTTCATCAGCATGAATCTCGACCGCCATGTCGACGCCCATAAGGCGCTGTTCGCCAACCTCGTGAAGGGTGACGGTGACCAGGTCGACAAGCACCGCGACTTCTACGACGAGTATCTCGCGGTCATGGACCTGGCTGCGGAATATTATTTGCAGACGGTGGAGACCGTGTTCGTCAAACATGCGCTGCCGAAGGGCGAGATGACCCATCGCGGCACCCTGGTCGATCCGTCGAAGGTCACGCGCGTGGCCTTGATGACAGTCGAAGGTGAGAAGGACGACATCTCCGGTCTTGGTCAGACCGAAGCGACGCACGGACTCTGCTCGTCGATCCCGGATCACCGCCGGGTTCACTACGTGCAACCGGGTGTCGGTCATTACGGCGTGTTCAACGGCTCGCGATTCAAGTCGGAGATCGTGCCGCGCATCAACGATTTCATGCTGTCGGCAGCCGATCCGAAGTCGCTGCTCGCCATTGCGGCTGAATGAGCGAAGACGATGGTCACCGCGCATCCGAATCCGGATGCGGGGTAACCCTTTGAAGGGACGCTAGAAACCGGAACTCAGGAGTGACTCAAGCAGTGAATGTGGCGTCGCTTCTTGAGCGATGCTTTTGAATCTGAATTCATGTTTTTGGGGGCGCGCGAGGCCCAACCGCTAGGGTGCGGAACCTTCCGAACCCCTGTATGTTGGGCAAATGATTTGTTTTTGCGCCGAGCGCTTTCCCTGGCGGTGGATATGGCAAAATCCGGGCGAGTTCTTCCCTCCCGGACTGACAGAAATGGCCACTCGCGCGCTACTTTATCGGCGGCCCGCCGAACCTTCGCGTCTTCTCGTCAAGCATGGCTCGCAAATCTACTCGATTAGATTGCGGCGTCACCGTCGTGCGCGACGTTATACCCTGAGAATTCATCCGTCGGATCGCGAAGCGATCCTCACGATGCCTCCGCGCGGCACGATCATCGAAGCGAAAGACTTCGCGCAGCGTCACGGCGCGTGGATCGCGGCGCGTCTTGGCCGTCTGCCGAAGGCGGCGCCGTTCCTGCCGGGCACTTTGGTGCCGCTGCGCGGCGTGCCGCACAAGATCGTGCATCGCGCGGGCGAGCGCGGCACGGTGTGGACCGAGACGCGAGACAGTGGCGAGAAGATCCTGTGCGTGGCCGGCGGGATCGAGCACACCGAACGCCGGGTGCTCGACTTCCTGAAGCGCGAGGCGCGCCGTGACCTGCAGAAGGCCGCCGACGCCTATGCCGAGCAGCTCGGCGTCAAGGTTAAGCGGCTGTCGATCCGCGACCAGTCGAGCCGCTGGGGCTCATGCACCTCGGCCGGCTCGCTGTCGTTCTCGTGGCGCCTGATCCTGGCGCCGCCCTTCGTGCTCGATTATCTCGCCGCGCACGAGGTCGCTCATCTGATCGAGATGAACCACTCGCCGCGGTTCTGGAAGGTGTGTGGCAGGATCTGCTCCTCGGTCGAGCGCGCCAAGAAGTGGCTCGACACCTGCGGCAACGATCTGCATCGCTATGGCATCGACGACTGAAGTCTCGACGATAGAGCATCTCGACGATGCGAGTCCCAATGGCCCGGCCTTCTGGTCCGGGCCATTTCTTTGTCGGGTTCCAATCTGCATCGATGAACTCAGAACCCGCGTGCGGACTATCGAATTCTTAAGCCTTCTCGCCTGCAGTCGGAGGATATTGCCCAATTCGGCGGCGCCTTAACGCGGCCGTAACGCTGCGCTCGCCAGATTTACCGCGATCAACCCCAAGGTGACGTCCCAGCGAGCTGCCGGGTCGTTCGCTGCAACCAAAGCGCCGATCGTTTCTCTCGAAACGTGCAGCGCGCCTCGAATCGAACGATGCCTGCAAGCGAGTTCCAACCGGCCGCATCCACACAATTGCTCTCGGCCGCGCTCGACGGTGCCTCCGAGGCGATCCTGTTTCTCGACGCGCTGGGCCATGTCCAGCACGCCAACCAGGCGGCGTCGGTGCTGCTGCGGCGTGAGCCGGCCGCTCTGATCGGCGCCGACCTCGAAAGCCTGGGTCTGCCCGCGGATCTGATCCCGGCGCCCCCCTGCGACGAGACGACGGACGCGCAGCAGGAGGCGGACCAGTCCGAAGCCCGCGAAATGACGATGCGCCATGCCGATGGCGGGCGGACCCGCCTCCGCCTGTCGCTGTGCGCTCTCCCGCCGGGCCGCGACGACGAGCCGGTCCGTTCGCTGCTGTTCATTCGTGACGTGACCACCGAAGTCGACATGCGCGAGCGCAATGCGCTGCTGACGTCGGTCGCCGACCGGACCAACCGGGCCGTCATCGTCACCGATCGCGAGCTCAACGTCCTCTATACCAACGCCGCCTTTGCCGGCCTGTTCGGCTACACGCCTGAACAGGCGATCGGGCGCCGCGCCGAGGAACTGCTGATCGGCCCCTGCACTGATCCCGCCATCGTCGACCGGCTGAGGCAATGCCTCGAGGACGATCGCGGCATCGAGGAGGACGTGCTGGTCTACGACAAGGACGGCCGCGAGATCTGGACGACCGCCTATGTCAAGGCGCACCGGACCAAGCGGGGCAAGGTCAGATATCTGTTCGGGCTGCTCACGGACATCCGGGAGACCAAGCAGTTGCGCTCGCTGCAGCAGCTGATCATGGCGTCGCTGGCGTCCGACGTTTCGATCACGACCATCGCCGATCAGCTGTGCCGCCGGGTCGAAGAACTCGCCCCGGACGTCGTCTGCTCGATCCTGCACGTCGATTCCGATGGCCGCATGCATCCGCTCGGCGGCGCCAGCCTTCCGCCCGCTTATTCGGCCAGCCTCGACGGCGTCGCGATCGGGCCGGACGTCGGCTCCTGCGGCACCGCCGCCCATCTCTGCGAGCCGGTGCTGTCGCACGACATCGACAATGATCCGCGCTGGCAACCCTACAAGGCCGGCCCGCTCGCCGCCGGCCTGCGCGCCTGCTGGTCGTCGCCCATCAAGGGCAAGGACGGCCGTGTCATCGGCACCTTTGCCTTCTACTTCCGTGAATGCCGCGGCCCCAGCCCCTGGCACGAGCAGATCGTGGCCGCCTGCGTCCAGCTCGGTGCGCTCGCCATCGAGCGCCAGGAGGTCCGCTCGACGATCTCACAGGTCGCCTATCATGACATGCTGACGGGCCTGCCCAACCGTGCCCGCATCCCGTCGCTGATCGCCGAAGCCATCAAGGCCTGTCCGGAAGGCGGACACGTCGCCGTGGCCTTCCTGGACGCCGACAATTTCAAGGACGTCAACGACACGCTGGGCCATGCCGCCGGCGACGAGTTCCTGGTCGGCTTCGCCAACCGCCTGCGAGCGCAGATCCGCAACGGCGACATGCTGGGCCGTCTCGGCGGCGACGAGTTCGTGATCGTGCTGCAGAACCGCGATGCCCTGGAAGCCTCGCTCGCGGCGGCGCGCATCACCGCCGCGCTGGCGATGCCGCTGACGATCGGCAAGCGCCAGGTGCCGATGTCGGCGAGCATGGGGCTCAGCCTCTATCCTGATAATGCCAAGGACATCGAGACCCTGATCAAGCAGGCCGACGCGGCGATGTACAAGGCCAAGCGCGGCGGCCGGGCGACCTACCGCTTCTTCAGCGCCGACATCGACAAGCTCGCCGAAGAACGGCTGATGCATTCGACAGCGCTGCGCGAGGCGATCGCCAGCGAGGCCCTGACGTTGCACTATCAGCCGCAGATCCGCACCCGCGACGGCGCGATCCACGGCGTGGAAGCGCTGGCGCGCTGGCACGATCCGGTGCTCGGCGAGGTCTCGCCCGCCAAGTTCATTCCGCTTGCCGAGGAATGCGGCCTGATCGAGCAGATCGGCGTGTGGTCGATCAAGCTGGCCTGCCAGCAGATGGCGTCGTGGCGGCGTGCCGGTCTCGACATCCCCTGCATCTCGGTGAACCTGTCGCCGATCAACTTCCAGAACGTCAATCTGGCGGCGATGGTGGCGCAGATCCTGGCCGCCAACGATCTGCCGGCGAAGATGCTGATGCTGGAGATCACCGAAGGCGTTATCCTCAACGAGCGCGCCACCGTGATCGCGACCATGAACGAGCTGCGCAACATGGGCGTCGGCCTGTCGCTGGACGATTTCGGCACCGGCTATTCGAGCCTCAGCCGGCTGGCCCAGCTACCGATCGACGAGCTGAAGATCGATCGCAGCTTCATGCGCGATTTCGAGAACGACAGAGGCACGCGGGCGATCGTGACCGCGGTCGTGCGCGTCGGCCAGAGCCTCGACGTGGCCGTGGTCGCCGAAGGTGTCGAGACGGAGCCGCAGCGCAAGCTGCTGGCCGAGCTCGGCTGCGATGCGATGCAGGGCTTCCTGTTCGCGCGGCCGATGGCCGCCAGCGCCTTCAGCCGCTGGCTGCTCGACTACAGCGCCCATCGCGCGAGCCTGATGCTGCGGCTCGTCGGACGCGCGCTGGCGCAGGCCTCCGGTGATGCGAAAGGCGAGGGTGCTGCGAAAAGCGAGCCGTCATCGCGGCCCGTTGCGGCCGCCGCGGGCTGATCAGGCCCGACTCACTGTCTTCCCCTGACGAGCATCGCTCGTTGTGTCGCAACACGCAGCGCATTTGCGCTTCCGTCGTCATTCCGGGTTCAAGGCCTGCGGCCTTGCCCCGGAATGACGGTGGTCGTGGTGCAATCAGATCAGCGCCGGCCGCCGAACAACCGGTCCACCAGCCAGCCGTCGAGCCCGGCCGCGGGCTCCGGACGAACATTGCTGCGGCTCGGGCTCGGCGCCGCCGAGCGCGCCGAGTAGGCTGCATTGGGTGCGGGGGCCGACGGTGCTGAAATCTGCGAGGCGATCTGCGCCAGCGTCGGCACAAGGCCCGAGCCCTGCGCGTTCGGCAGCGCCGCCACCGGCACGCCCTGATGCGCCGCGCGCATGAAGCGGGTCCAGACCTCGACGGGTAGGCCGCCGCCGGTCGCCTTCCTGGTCGGCGAGTTGTCGTCATTGCCGAGCCAGACGCCGGTGACGAGGCGCGCGGTGTAGCCGATGAACCAGGCGTCGCGGAAATCCTGGCTGGTGCCGGTCTTGCCGGCGGCGATCCAGCCCGGGATCTCCGCCTTCTTCGCGGTGCCGGAGATCAGCGTCTCCTGCATCATCTGGTTCATCATCGCCGCGTTGCGCGGCTCGATCACCTGCACCGGCTGCTCGGCCTGGCGCATGTAGAGCAGTTTGCCGTCGAGCGTCCTGATCCGCGTCACCACATGCGGCGAGACGCTGACCCCGCCATTGGAGAACGGCGCGTAGGCGCCGACCAGCTCGATCATCGACACCTCGGAGGTGCCGAGCGCGATCGACGGGTTGGGATCGAGCTTGGAGGCGATGCCCAGGCGGTGTGCGGTCCGCACCACGTTCTTCGGTCCGACCTCGAGACCGACACGCACCGCGACCGTGTTGAGCGACATCGCCAGCGCCTGGGTCAGCGTCACCGGGCCGAAATATTCGCGGGTGTAGTTCTCCGGCTTCCAGCCCTTCAGGTCGAGCGGCGCGTCCTGGCGCACCGTGTCCGGCGTCAGGCCCTGCTCGATGGCGGTGAGATAGACGAACGGCTTGAACGCCGAGCCGGGCTGGCGCTTGGCGGTCACGGCGCGGTTGAACTGGCTGTCCGCGTAGTTGCGGCCGCCGACCATCGCACGCACGGCCCCATCCGGCGTCATCGCCACCAGCGCGCCCTGGCTGACGTTGAATTTCACGCTCTTGGCCGCGAGCTCGTCGATGATGGCGGCCTCGGCGACGGATTGCAGCTTCGGATCGATCGTGGTCTCCACGACGATCGACTCCTCGACCTGGCCGACGAGGTCGTCGAGCACCTCGCCGATCCAGTCGGCGACGTAGTTCACGGTGCCGGCGCCGGCCGGCTTCACCGCCACGGAAGGATGCGCGATCTGGGCCTGCGCCTGGGCGTCGGTGATGAACTTGGCCTCGGCCATCGCCGCAAGCACGGTCTGCGCGCGCTTGGCCGCGCCCTCCGGGTTGCGGTTCGGCGCCAGCCGCGACGGCGACTTGACGAGACCTGCGAGCATCGCGGCCTCGCCGATCGTCACCTGCCGCGCGGACTTGCCGAAATAGCGCTGCGCCGCCGCCTCGACGCCATAGGCGCCGGAGCCGAAATAGACCCGGTTGAGATACAGCTCGAGGATCTCGCGCTTCGAATATTTGCGCTCCAGCCACAGCGCCAGCTCGGCCTCCTGCAGCTTGCGCGCCAGCGTGCGCTCCTGGGTCAGGAACAGGTTCTTGGCGAGCTGCTGCGTCAGGGTCGAGCCGCCCTGTGATACGCCGCGATGCAGGATGTTGGCGACGACAGCGCGGGCGATGCCGATCGGGTCGATGCCGAAATGCTGGTAGAAGCGGCGGTCCTCGATGGCGATGAAGGCCTTCGGCAGATAGGGCGGCAGATCCTTCAGCGCGACATTGGCGCCGGCCATCTCGCCGCGCTGCGCCAGCATGGTGCCGTCATAGCCCACGATCTCGATCGTCGGCGGCCGCTTGGGGATCTCCAGCGACTGGATCGGCGGCAGATGCGCGCCGGCCCAGATCACGACGCCGACCAGCGCGATCACGCCCCACAGGCCGCAGACCAGCGCCCAGTAGAACATGCGCCCGATCGGCAATCCCCAGCGCGACCTGCCGCGGCTCGGCTTTGGTTTCGGTGTTGAGGTCTTCGGCTCGCGCGCCGGCACATCGTCCTCGTCGTCGGGCTCGACCGGCCTTTTCTTCGCAGCGGACTTCTTGGGCGCGTTGTTGCCGGAGGGGATGCGATCCTTGGGGTCGAGGCGCAGATCGGCCATCGCGGCCGCAAGACCGAATCGCGGCTCCTTGCGTCCGCCGCTCTGTTTCCGTCCCCGCGCCATACGCAACCCGAGCCCGCGACCCCGCCGTCCGACCACGGTAATGTCCGGAGTTTAAGGGGCAGTTAGGAAGAGCTTAACGCGCGATTAGGAGTTTCGCGCCGCTAACGCCGCGTTATGGTTAAGCGAAGGTCAACAACAATCAGGCGAGGGAATTCATGGGCCATATCGATCCCACCAAGGAGGTGTTCGCGCAGTTCCGGGAGAATGACCGCCCGGGTCCGATCCACATGCTGAACCTGGTGCGGCTGCGTAAGGAGGCCGCCTATCCCGATGGACGCAAGGTTAGCGGCGCGCAAGCCTATGCCGCCTATGGCCGCGAGAGCGGCCCGGTGTTCGAGCGCCTCGGCGGCCGCGTCGTCTGGCAGGGTCGTTTCGAACTGATGCTGATCGGTCCGCAGGAGGAATACTGGGATCACTGCTTCATCGCCGAATATCCGAGCGTGCAAGCCTTCGTCGCGATGATCCGCGATCCCGTCTATCGCGAGGCGGTGAAGCACCGCCAGGCTGCGGTCGAAGACTCGCGCCTGATCCGCCACGCCGTGCTGCCGGTGGGGAGGAATTTCGGCGAGGTGCCGACGGCGTAGGCTGCTTTCGGCGTGCCCATCTTTGGACACCGCTGCTTGCTGAGGAAAAGGTACGTTCCCTCCCCCCTTGTGGGGGAGGGCTAGGGAGGGGGGTAGCCGCGAAGACGGTCGCCCGGAGCTACCCCCCTCCCCAACCCTCCCCCACAAGGGGGGAGGGAGCGCAGCGGTGGGCTGGGTCGGGGCGTGTCTTCATCGCCGCCGTCGTCACCCACGAAGGCGGGTGACCCAGTATTCCGAGACGGTGGTGATCGACCGAGACGCCGCGGCGTACTGGATGCCCCGCCTGCGCGGGGCATGACGTGAAGGAGGAAGCGGCGAGAACTGCGCAGCATGCTTTTGACGATCGAGCGATCGAAAAAGCCGGCTTGCACGACACATAAGTTTATGCTTATGTGTTGGCATGATCGAGAGTGACATCTTCAGGGCCCTGGCTGATCCGACGCGATACGCGATCTTCGAGAAGCTGGCGAACGGCAGCATGAATGCCAGCGCGCTTCGCGAGGGTCTGACGATCAGCCAGCCGGCGATGTCCCAGCACCTCGCGGTTCTCAGAAGCGCGGGATTGGTGAGGGAAGAACGGCAGGGTCGCTTCGTCAACTATGAGGTCGATCCGGAGGGCCTGGCGCAGATCGCGCGCTGGCTGGCGAAGTACCGCGCCTACTGGCCGTCGCGGGTCAATGCGTTGAAGGCCGTGCTGAAGGACATGGACCAATGACCGATTTCAAGGATGACCGGCAGAGCGACGATCTGGTGCTCGACTATGAACTCGACGCTCCGCCGGAGAAGGTGTGGCGGGCGATCAGCATTCCCGCGCTGCGCGAGAACTGGCTGCCTTCAGGAGAATTGGCCGATGCCGCCCCGGTCTCCTCGACGCCCGGCGAAGAAGTTCGCTACCGGATGCGCGACGACGAGCCGCCGTACCTCGAGAGCATCGTGACGTTCCAGGTCATGCCCAATGCCGCAGGCGGGACCAGGCTGAGAATCATTCACGGACTGGTCGTCACGAAGCTGATGCGGCGGACGCCGCCGGCGGCGAACAGCAACCGGCGCAGCCTGATGCGCGCGGCTTGACGCTCTAGTTCACTAACAACCCACTGAAACCGGGAGCTCGCGCATGCGCGACACGATGCAACTCGTCCCTATGGTCATCGAGCAGTCCAGTCGGGGCGAACGATCCTTCGACATCTATTCGCGGCTGCTCCGTGAGCGGATCGTCTTCCTGAACGGCGAGGTCAACGACACGGTGTCCGCCCTGGTCTGCGCGCAACTGCTGTTTCTCGAGGCGGAAAACCCAAAGCGGCCGATCCATCTCTACATCAATTCACCCGGCGGCGTGATCACCAGCGGCCTCGCGATGTATGACACGATGCAATTCGTCAAAGCACCGGTACACACGCTCTGCATGGGAACGGCGCGTTCGATGGGGTCGTTTCTTCTCATGGCGGGCGAGCCGGGCGAGCGTACGGCGCTGCCCAATGCAAGTCTTCACGTGCATCAGCCGCTCGGCGGCTTTCAGGGCCAGGCGTCCGACATCCTGATTCACGCCAAGGAGATGGAGCAGACCAAGCGCCGCATGATCAGGCTCTACGCCGAGCATTGCGGACGCAGCTATGAGGACGTCGAGCGCACCCTGGATCGCGATCACTTCATGACCGCGGACGAAGCCTTGCAGTGGGGCTTGATCGACCGGGTCGTCAAGCAACGAGACCTGGGTGACGTCATCAACGACTGATACTCCCTCGACGCGACGGCGGATCCTACCGCAACAGCCGTTGTCACCCGCGATGCGGTCGAATGGCCGTCGGCGAGCGCACGCAGCGGCGAACGGGCGCAACCCGTGCCGCAATGCAGAACGGGGCCGCGCTATCCCGCAGCCCCGTCCCGTCGATGTTGACCGCGTCATTCCGGGGCGATGCGCAGCATCGAATCCGGAATCTCGAGGGTCCGGGCTCGTCGCTATCGCACGCCCTGGAACGACGTCGAGTGCAGCTAGCCCGCCGCGCCCTTGTCCTCCAGGATCGGGCCGAACAGCTCCCAGCGCTCGCCGTTGAACTTCATCATCTGTAGCTGCTTGTTGACGCGATAGTCGGTCGGCGAGGTGTTGATCTTCATGCCCGGCAGCGACAGGTCGCCGACGACGTCCTTCAGCGACGCCGCCTGCTTCATGACGTTCTCGCGCGTCAGGTTGTCGCCGCACATCTGCAGCACCGTCACCAGGAGCTGTGCGTTCCCGTAGCCATAGACGTTGAAATTGGAGTTCTTGTCGCCCTCCGGATAATACTTGGCCATGAAATCCAGATAGCGCTTCATGCCCGGATCGTCCTTCCAGGTCGGATCGAGCGGGTCCTTGCCGTAATTGACCGAGATCACGCCCTTGGAGGCTTCGAGGCCGGCCGGTTGCATCACTGCGCCGACAGAGGTGGCATTGATATCGACGATGTGGACGGGGTGCCAGTCGAGCTCATGCAGCTTCTTGATGGCCTGAGCGGCCTGCTTCGGCGTCGCGGCGGAGAACAGCAGGTCGGCGCCGGCCGCCTTGATCTTGAGGATCTGCGAGTCGATGGTCGGATCGGACACCTCGTAGGAGGCATCGGCGACGATCATGGTCGATGCCTTGTCACCCAGGCCGGCCTTGATCCCGTTCAGATAGTCCTTGCCGAGATCATCGTTCTGATAGAGCACGCCGATCTTGGCGTTGGGATGCTCCTTCAGAATGTACTGGCCGTAGATGCGGCCCTCGGTGAAGTAGTTGGGATTGTACCCCATGGTCCAGGGGAAGTTCTTGGGGTCGGTGAACTTGGTGGCGCCGGTGGCGGCGAACAGCTGCGGCACCTTCTTCGCGTTGAGGTATTTCTGGACCGCGGCGTTGGACGGCGTGCCGATGATCTGGAAGGTCAGCAGCACCTCGTCGTCCTCGACCAGCTTGCGGACCTGCTCGACCGCCTTGGGCGGCGAATAGGCGTCGTCATACTGGATCAGCTTGATCTTGCGGCCATTGATGCCGCCCTGCTCGTTGATCATGTTGAAATAGGCAGCCTGGGTCTTGCCGATCGAGGCATAGGCCGAGGCGGGGCCCGAGAACGGCACGGTCTGACCGACCTTGATCTCGGTATCGGAGGCGCCGGGATCATACTTCTTCTGGGCCGAGGCTGACGTGACGGAGAGGGTGACGGCCAAAGCGGCCGCGCCTGCAAGACGGAAATATCCCTGTCGCATGGGGTCTGCATTCCTCCTGAATGTTGTTGTGCGGCTGGTCTGCCCGGACGGGCGCCATCGCTACAGGCAGTGTGGAGGAACGGCTTGGCGGACGCAAGGCGAGCCGCCACCGGGACTGCGGCGGTTCCGCGGGGCGAGGGCTTAGGATGCAAGCTCGATGATCGTGACTTCGCGCCATTGCGAGCCAAGCTGCCCCCTGACATTCAGTGTCGTCCCGGCCAAGCCCTGGCGTCGCGCAGCGACGTCAGGGCGCAGAGCCGGGATCCATAACTACAGGCCGCCCTGTGGCGAAGACTCGGAGTTGCGATCCTGCCTCGAACGTCGCCCGGGAGTATGGGTCCCGGGTCGGCGCACGCCGTCGCGTTGCGCCGCCGTGCTTGCCCGGGACGACATCTGTGGTCGCTGCTTCAAAACGGCTTCGCCATTTTGCGCGCGAATGTCCCGGAGTGACGTCCTCATGGGCACCGACATCGTCCGCAGGTGTCTCGAAGGACGGCCGCGGACTCGGTGTTGATCAAGCTGCCAGCCAGACGAGCACCAGGCCGATTGCCGCCGGCACGCTCTGGATGAACAGGATCTTGCGGCTGGCGGTGGCGGCGCCATAGAGCCCGGCGACGAGCACGCAGAGCAGGAAGAAGATCTTGACCTGGAAGGCAAACGCGGGCGCCGGCTGCGCGAGGCCCCAGAACAGGCCGGCGGCGAGGAAGCCGTTGTAGAGGCCCTGATTGGCGCCGAGCACCTTGGTCTGCTCCGCGCGCTCCGGCGTGTTGTTGAACGCCCTCAAGCCGGCCGGCTTGGTCCAGAGAAACATCTCGAGCACGAGAATGTAGACGTGAAGCAGGCCGATCAGTCCGACGACGATGTCTGCAATCAATGCCATGGTTCGGCTCCCCCAAGCCTGCCGGGACCGGCGGTGGTGCCGGCCCCCTCGTTCAAATCGGCTCCGATCGGCTCAATGCCGCGCAATGGTCTCTCATGCCGCCGGTTGGGCGGCCGCGTCGTCGTTCGCCAACAGATGCAGCAGCGCGCTCTTGATCGCCGCCTGCCGGGTCGGCGCGTTGATCTGCGCGCCCAGCAGATCGGTCACGTAGAACACGTCGCGGGCGCGTTCGCCGAAGGTGGCGACATGGGCCGAGGCGATGTTGAGATTCAGCTTCGAGATCGCCGTCGTCAGCTCGTACAGCAGGCCGGGGCGGTCGAGGCCGGAGACCTCGATGACGGTGTAGAGCTCCGACCATTGATTGTTGATGGTCACTTCCGGCTCGACCGAGAACGCCTTGTGCTGCTTGCCGCGCGTCGTCCGCCGCGCCACGGCGTCCGGCAGCCGCAGCTTGCCCTCCAGCACCTGCTCGATGGTCTCGCCGATCCGGGTCGCACGCCGGCCCTCGTCCTCATCGCGCTCATACTCGCGGGAGATCGCGATGGTATCGAGCGCGCGGCCGTCGGTCGTGGTATAGATCTGGGCATCGACGATGTTCGCCCCGGCGGAGGCGCAGGCGCCGGCGATGATCGACAGCAGCCACGGATGGTCCATCGCGAAGATCGTCAGCTCGGTCACGCCGCGCGCCGGATCGAAGCCGACATTGATCGCGAGCTTGTGGCCGGCATCCTCGCTCGATCGCACGAAGCGGGCATGGCGGATCTTGCGCGGCAGCTCGACCTTGAGCCAGTAGGCCGGATAATGCCGGCCGATATAGGTGTTGAGCTCGTCCTCGGGCCAATCGGTGAAGGCGTTGCGGAATTCAGCCTGCGCCGCGGTGATGCGCTTGGCGCGGTTGACCTCGGAGAAGCCGCCGGTCAGCACCGGCTCGGTCTCGTAGTAGAGCGTGCGCAGCAGTTGCGCCTTCCAGCCGTTCCAGACGCCGGGGCCGACGCCGCGGATGTCGGCGGTGGTCAGGATCGTCAGCAGCTTCATCTGCTCGACGGACTGCACCACGGCGGCGAAATTCTCGATCGTCTTGCGGTCCGACAGGTCGCGCGACTGCGCCACCGTCGACATCGTCAGATGCTCCTCGATCAGCCAGGCGACCAGCTCCGTGTCGGCATTGTTGAAGCCCAGCCGCGGGCACAGCCGGCGCGCGATCTTGGCGCCAGCGATGGAATGGTCCTCGGGCCGTCCCTTGGCGACGTCGTGCAGCAGCACGGTGATGTAGATGACGGCGCGGTGCTCGGGCCGGATCTTGCGCATCAGGTCGGAGGCCAGGGTGAACTCGTCGATGCCGCCGCGCTCGATCTCCTGCAGAAAGCCGATGCAGCGGATCAGGTGCTCGTCGACCGTGTAATGATGATACATGTTGAACTGCATCATCGACACGATGCGGCCGAAGGCGCGGATGAAGTGGCCGAGCACGCCGGTCTCGTTCATCCGCCGCAGCACGACCTCGGCATCGTTGGAGGTCAGGATCTCCATGAACAGCCGGTTGGCCTCGGGATCGTCGCGCAGCTCGGTGTTGATCAGGTTCAAGGAGCGCGTGACCGCGCGCATCGCGTCGGGATGGAAGGCGAGGTTGTTCTTCTGCGCCAGCCGGAAGATGCGGATCAGATTGACCGGATCGTGCTTGAAGACGTCGGGCGCGGCGAGGTTGATGCGGTTGTTGTCGACGATGAAGTCGTCACTCTCCGGCACGCGCCGCCAGGTCGAGCCGGTGGTCAGGCGCGAGATCATCCGGCTCAGCACCGGCGCCGGCTTGGCCTGCTGGTCCTCGAGCTTGGCGCACAGGATGGCGGTAAGATTGCCGACCTCCTTGGCGACCAGGAAGTAGTGCTTCATGAAGCGCTCGACATCCTGCATGCCGGGATGGCTGGTGTAGCCCAGCCGCACCGCGATCTCGCGCTGCAGGTCGAATGACAGCCGCTCCTCGGGCCGTCCGCTGACGAAGTGCAGGTTGCAGCGCACCGACCACAGGAAATCGGCGCAGCGCCGGAAGGTGCGGTATTCATGCGCGTCGAACACGCCGCGCTCGACCAATTCAGCGGTCTCACGCACGCGATAGACATATTTGGCGATCCAGAACAGCGTATGCAGGTCGCGCAGGCCGCCCTTGCCGTCCTTGACGTTGGGCTCGACGAGATAGCGCGACTGGCCGCCGCGGCGGTGCCGCTCCTCGCGCTCGGCCAGCTTGGCGGCGACGAACTCGGCGGCGGTGCCCTGCACCACCTCGTTGTCGAAGCGCGCGACCAGCTCGTCATAGAGCGGCCGGTCGCCGGCGAGATAGCGCGTCTCCAGGATCGCGGTGCGGATGGTCATGTCGCCGCGCGCCTGGCGGATTGACTCGTCGACCGAGCGGGTCGCATGGCCGACCTTCAGCCCCATGTCCCACAGCGAGTACAGGATGGCTTCGGCGACCTGCTCGCCCCAGGCGGTCTGCTTGTAGGGCAGGATGAACAGGAGATCGATGTCGGACTCCGGCGCCATCAGGCCGCGGCCATAGCCGCCGGTGGCGACCACCGCCATGCGCTCGGCGCCGCTCGGCACTTGCGAGCGGTAGAGGTGCTGGGTGGCCGCGGCGTAGAGGATGCGGATGATCTCGTCCTGCACGAAGCAGAGCTGCTCGGCGCAGCGCCGGCCGTGGCGGTCCTTCAGCAGTTGCGCCTGGGCCGCTGCGCGCGCCTTGACCAGCTCGGCCTTGAGGAATTGCACCACCGCGGCGCGGAACATGTCCTCGCGGCCCGAATGCTGCGCGGCCAACGCGTCGACCGCAACCGCGATGCCGGCGCTGTCGAAATCGGAAAGGCTATCGGGGTGGGAATTGGGGGCGACGCTGTCCATGGATGCAACCGGATATCGAACAAGGCCTGTGCTGTCACGAAACTTCCAATGCAACAATCGATCCATGCTGTCATCGGTGGTCACGGGATGATGATCGTTCTGAATGGTGCCGTCGAAAGGAAAAGCAATTCTCGCGCGCCCCTGGCATAACTCATTGAAACCACAGCAATGTTTCTTGAGGCTTGGAGGGGTGACGATGGGTGGATTGTCGAGGCGCGGATTTGCTGCGGTTGCGGCCGTGGTTCTCCTGGGATGCGGCGCTGCACGCGCGGCCGAGCCGGTGAAGGAGATCCGCATCGATTGGGCGACCTACAATCCGGTGTCGCTGGTGCTGAAGCAGAAGGGACTGTTGGAGAAGGAGTTCGCGAAGGACGGCATCAGCATCGTCTGGGTGCAGTCGGCCGGCTCCAACAAGGCGCTCGAATTCCTCAACGCCGGCTCGCTCGATTTCGGCTCGACCGCCGGCTCCGCCGCGCTGGTCGCCAGGATCAACGGCAATCCGATCAAGTCGGTCTACGTCTATTCGCGGCCCGAATGGACCGCGCTGGTCACGGCCAAGGATTCCAAGATTGCCTCCGTGGCTGACCTCAAGGGCAAGCGGGTCGCGGTGACCCGTGGCACCGATCCGCACATCTTCCTGGTGCGCGCGCTGTTGTCAGCCGGCCTCAGCGACAAGGACATCACGCCGGTATTGCTGCAGCACGCCGACGGCAAGGCGGCGCTGATCCGCGGCGACGTCGACGCCTGGGCCGGGCTCGATCCGATGATGGCGCAGGCCGAGGTCGAGGAGGGCGCCAGGCTGTTCTACCGCAAGGCCGACGCCAACACCTGGGGCATCCTCAACGTCCGTGAGCAGTTCCTCAAGGACAATCCCGAGATCGTCCGCCGCGTGCTCGCCACCTACGAGGTCGCACGCAAGGACGCGCTGGCTAATTACGACGACCTGAAGAAGACCTTCATCGCCGTGACCAAGCTGCCGGAGGCCGTCGTCGACAAGCAGCTCAAGGAGCGCACCGAGCTCACCCATAGCCGCATCGGCGCACCCCAGCGCGAGTCGATCCTCGCCGCGGGCCTCGCTTTGCAGCAGGCCGGTGTCGTCGATGCCAAGGTGGATGTGAAGGCGACGCTGGATGCCCTGATCGACGACCAGGTCCCGCTGCCGACGAACTAGAACGTACGAAGCACTGTTGCAGATACAACCAATGCTGCAGACAAAATAACGGTGTCGTCCCGGACAAGCCCGCCAGCGCGGAAGCGCTGGCGGGCGCAGATCCGGGACCCATACTCCGTGAAGGTCGTTGGGAGGCAGGCTGGAGCGGCATCTCGTCTCACCACGGCGGCCGCGGAGTATGGGTCCCGGCTCAAGGCCGGGACGACAGCAAGTTAGGAGCGCCGTCCTCGGCCCCATTACCATCCACCACCATCACCACGCCTTGCATTCCCGCGCGGGACACTGTTCTCACTATGACCATGACCGTCGAATTGCAGGCGCCGGCTGCCGCCATACCCCAGACTGCTCGCCAGCCATGGCTCACGCGGCTGACGCGCCCGCTGCTCGGCTTGCTGCTGCCGCTGTCGCTCGCACTCGCCTGGGAGCTTGCCGTCCGGGCCGGCTGGTCCAACGGCCGGCTGGTGCCGCCGCCCTCGAAGGTCTTCACCACCATCGCCGAGCTCGCCCGCTCCGGCGAACTCTCCCGCCACATCACGATGACCTTGACCCGCGTCGGCGTCGGTTTTGGCCTCGGCGTCATTGCCGGAACTGTCCTCGGCGGCATCTGCGGCTATTGGGGCCTCGCCCGGCGGCTGGTCGATCCCACCATCCAGGCGTTGCGCGCGATTCCCTCGATCGCCTGGGTGCCGTTGTTCATCCTGTGGCTCGGCATCTTCGAGACCTCCAAGGTGGCGCTGATCGCGGTCGGCGTATTCTTCCCGGTCTATCTCGGCCTGACCGGCGCGATACTCTCGGTCGACCGCAAGATCGTCGAGGTCGGCCGCATCTTCCGTCTCTCCGGGCCGGCGATGATCCGCCGCATCCTGCTGCCCGCGGTGCTGCCGGCGTACGTCGTGTCGCTGCGCGTCGGCCTCGGCCTGGGGTGGATGTTCGTCGTCGCCGCCGAGTTCATGGGGGCGTCGGAAGGGCTCGGCTACCTCCTGATCGACGGCCAGCAGCTCGGCAAGCCGGCGCAGATCGTGGCGGCCATCGTGATCTTCGCCATCATCGGCAAGGCGACCGACTGGCTCCTGGAGATCGCCACCGCGCCGCTGTTGCGCTGGCAGGACAGCTTCGCACGCCAGAGCGGGGCCGCCTGATGCTGTCGTTGCAAGCCGTCACCAAGGTCTATCCCAACGGCGTTCACGCGCTGGAGCGGTTCTCGACCGAGATCCAGCTCGGCGAGATCATCGCCATCATCGGCGGCTCCGGCTGCGGCAAGTCGACCTTGCTGCGCGCCGTCGCCGGGCTCGACCGCGCCAGCGCCGGCACCGTGACGCTCGACGGCGAGGCGATCACGGCGCCGCATCCCAAGGTCGGCATCATCTTCCAGGAGCCGCGGCTGCTGCCGTGGCTCACGGTCGCCGACAACATCGGGTTCGGCCTGTCCGAGTTGCCGGCGGCCGGGCGCCGCGATCGCGTCGCGCGCGCGCTCGAACGTGTCGGCCTCGCCGACAAAGCGAAGGTCTGGCCGCGCGAATTGTCCGGCGGCCAGGCGCAACGCGTCGCGATCGCCCGCGCATTGGTGGCGCGGCCGGAGGTGCTCCTGCTCGACGAGCCGTTCTCTGCGCTCGATGCCTTCACGCGCAAGGACCTGCAGGACCACCTGCTCGACCTCTGGGCCGATACGCGCCCGACCCTGGTGCTGGTCACGCACGACGTCGAGGAAGCCGTGGTGCTGGCCGACCGCGTGATGGTGATGCGGCCGCATCCGGGCCGGCTGTTCGAGGAGATCACCGTCAATCTGTCGCGGCCGCGCGACCGCAACGCGCCCTTGTTCGACCAGTTCAGGCGCCATGTGCTCACTGCACTGGATCGCTCGCTCGACCGGACGATGCCGGACGCGCAGGGCAGGCGTGACGCCGGCGGCGGCCTGTGGTGGTGACTTTGGCGGCCCGGCCCGGTACATCTCGTCCGAAATGACTCCGGGAGAGAACGACAATGGATGCTGCCGAGCTGCGCGCCATGCAGGCGCCGATCAAGGAACGCTACAAGGCCGATCCGTCCGCCGCCGTCATCACGCTGAAGGCCAAGGGCGAGGTCGGCGGTGAGGGTCTGACCTGCAAGCTCGAGACCGGGCGCGCAATGGCTGTGGCCGGCCTGCATCCGGGGACCGGCGGCTCGGGGCTCGAGCTGTGCTCCGGCGACATGCTCTTGGAAGCGCTGGTCGCCTGCGCCGGCGTCACCCTGAAATCCGTTGCGACCGCCGTCGAGGTCCCGCTCAAGAGCGGGCTGGTGCTGGCCGAAGGCGATCTCGATTTCCGCGGCACGCTCGGCGTCGACAAGGAGGCCCCCGTCGGCTTCCAGGAAATCCGCCTGCGCTTCGAGGTCGACACCGACGCGCCGCAGGACAAGCTCGACCTCTTGCTCAAGCTCACCGAGCGCTATTGCGTGGTGTATCAGACCATCAAGAACGGCCCGAAAGTGTCGGTCAGCCTGAAGCGGGTGTAGTTGCACGGCGGCGCTGCCGCTGAGGAGACAAGCTGTTGAGGCTCGCTCGGTCTGCGCCTCCCCCGCGTGCGGGGGAGGTCGCCGTGCATCGCAGATGCGCGGCGGGTGGGGGAATTCTCTCCGCACGGCACACCCATTATCACCACCCGAGCCGCGCCCCCACCCCGGCCCTCCCCCGCAGGCGGGGGAGGGAGATCACTGTCCGCGCAGCATGAGCTGATGTCCCTCGATCCCCCCTTTCTGCTGCTGCTGACCTTGCGCATGGCGATCGCGGCGTCGTTCGTGGTGTCGGCGTCGATGATCGCCGAGCGCACCGGGCCTGTCATCGGCGCGCTGGTCGCGACCCTGCCGATCTCGGCGGGGCCGACCTACGTTTTCCTGGCGCTGGACCACGATGCCGCGTTCATCGCGCAGGGCGCGCTGACCAGCCTGCCGATCAACGCCGCGACGATCTTCCTCAGCTTTGCCTATGCCGTGCTGGCGCAGCGCCGCAGCGTGCTGGTGGCAAGTGCCACGGCGGTGGCGGTGTGGCTCGGCCTCGCGGTGCTGATCAAGAGCGTGCAGTGGACGTTGTTGATGGGCATCGCCGCCAACGTCGTGACGTTCGCCATCTGCCTGCCGCTGCTGCAGCGCTATCGCCACGCCAAGATGCCGCTGATCACGCGGCGCTGGTACGACGTGCCGCTGCGCGCTTCGCTGGTGGCAACGCTCGTCGCCACCGTCACCTCGGTCTCCGGCTGGGCCGGCCCCAGCGTCTCCGGCATCCTGGCGCTGTTTCCGATCGTCTTCACCTCGATGATGCTGATCCTGCAGCCGCGCATCGGCGGGCCCGCGACGGCGGCCGTGCTGGCCAACGGCGCCTGGGGCCTGATCGGCTTCTCGCTCGCCGTCGTCGTGCTGCACCTCGGCAGCCTGCATCTCGGCGCGGCGGTCGGCCTCAGCGGCGCGCTGGCGACCTGCGTCGGCTGGAATCTCGGCCTGTGGTGGCTGGGGCGACGGAAGGCAGCTCGTCAGCTTGCGTAGGGTGGGCAAAGCGAAGCGTGCCCACCGAGTTGCATGTCACGCTGCAAATGGTGGGCACGACGCCTCGCGTCTTTGCCCACCCTACGGCATCTCTCTGTCATTCCGGGGCGACGCCGCAGGCGGCGAGCCCGGAATCCATCTGGCTGCATGCGCTGACGAAGGATGGATTCCAGGTTCGCGCTGCGCGCGCCCCGGAATGACGGCAACTACTTGTTCGGCAGTTTCGATTTCAGTTGATACAGCGCGTCCATCGCCTCGCGCGGGGTCATCTCGTCCGGATGCAGCGCCTTCACGGCGGCGATCAGTTCCTCTGCCTCCTTCGACATCGCGGGCTCCGCAGCCGCGCGCGAGGGCACCGCGAACAGCGGCAGGTCGTCGACCAAAACGCGCGCGCTCTGGCCGCGGTCCTGGGCTTCCAGCTTCGCCAGCACCGCTTTGGCGCGGCTGATCACGGCCGGCGGCAGGCCGGCGAGCTTCGCGACCTGGATGCCGTAGGAGCGGTCGGCGGAGCCGGGCAGCACCTCGTGCAGGAACACCACGTCGCCCTGCCATTCCTTGACGCGGACCGTGGCGTTGAACAGCCGTGGCAGCTTGGCGGCGAGGGCGGTCAGCTCGTGATAATGCGTCGCGAACAGTGTGCGGCAGCGGTTGCTCTCGTGCAGATGCTCGATCGCGGCCCAGGCGATCGACAGGCCGTCGAAGGTCGCGGTGCCGCGCCCGATCTCGTCGAGGATCACCAGCGCGCGCTCGCCGGCCTGGTTGAGGATCGCCGCGGTCTCGACCATCTCGACCATGAAGGTCGAGCGCCCGCGTGCGAGATCGTCGGCGGCGCCGACGCGCGAGAATAGCCGGTCGACGATGCCGATGCGGGCCCGGCTCGCCGGGACGAAGGAGCCAATCTGGGCCAACAAAGCAATCAGCGCGTTCTGGCGCAGGAAGGTTGATTTGCCGGCCATGTTCGGGCCGGTGAGCAGCCAGAGTTGCCCGCTCTTGTGGCCCGGCGTCGGCGACAGATCGCAGGAATTGGCGATGAACGGCTGGCCTTCGCGCTTGAGTGCCTGCTCCACCACGGGATGGCGGCCGCCCTCGATGGCGAAGCCGAGCGAGCCATCGACTTCGGGGCGCACATAGTTGTCGTCGACCGCGAGCTTGGCCAGCGCGGTCGCGACATCGAGCATCGCAAAGCCGTGCGCGGCGGCGCGCAGATCGTCGCCGATCGCCATCGCCGACGCGCACAGCCGGTCGAAGATCTCGAGCTCGAGATTGAGCGCGCGCTCGCCGGCGTTGGCAATCTTGGCCTCGATCTCGCCGAGCTCCGACGTGGTGAAACGCACCTGGCCGGCGAGGGTCTGGCGATGGATAAAGGTCGCGTTCAAGGGCGCCGACATCAGCCTGTCGCCGTGCTGCGCGGTGACCTCGACGAAATAGCCGAGCACGTTGTTGTGGCGGATCTTGAGCGCCTTGACGCCGGTCTGGTCGGCGTAGCGCGCCTGCATCGAGGCGACGACAAGCCGCGAGGCGTCGCGCAGATTGCGCGTCTCGTCGAGCGTCGCATCATAGCCTGATCGGACGAAGCCGCCGTCACGCTTGATCAGCGGCAACTGCTCGTCGAGCGCGCGGGCGAACTCCTCGGCGAGCGCCCGCGCGGGCCGCGCCAGCGCAGCCATCACGGACGTGACGTCTTGCGGCGGCTGCTCCAGCGCGGACAACCGCGCGAGCGCCTGGTCGGCGGCAAGGATGCCGTCGCGCAAGGCGGCGAGATCGCGCGGGCCGCCGCGGCCAACCGAGAGCCGCGCCATGGCGCGGGTCATGTCGGGCGCGCCGCGCAGGATGGAGCGGATGTCCTCGCGGGCGGCGCCGTCGGTGACGAACGTGGCGACTGCATCGAGACGGCGCCCGATCTGCGCCGGCTCCGTCAAGGGCGCCGCGAGCCGTTGTGCCAGCAGCCGCGAGCCGGCGGATGTGACCGTGCAGTCGATCGCGTCCAGCAGCGAGCCGCGCCGCTCACCGGCGAGCGTGCGCGTCAGTTCGAGATTGGCGCGGGTCGCCGGATCGATTGCCATGGTGCTGCCGGTCGCCTCGCGCGCCGGCGGGGCCAGCGGCGGGCGCTGGCCCACTTGCGTGCGCTCGACATAGGTGACGCAGGCGGCAGCGGCCGTGGCCTCCAGCCGCGACAGCACCGCAAGCCCGTCCATGGTCGCGACCGCGAAATAATCGCACAGCCTTCGCTCTGCGGTGGCGCCGTCGAACACGTCGCGCGTCAGCGGTGTGACCGCGGCGAGTTCGCGCAGCACCGGCTCGAAGGTCGCATCAGAATACAGCGCATCCGAGATGATCACCTCGTTCGGATTGATGCGGGCGAGCGTCGCGGTCAGCTCGGCGAACGCGCATTCGGTGACGATGAAGTCCGAGGTCGAGATGTCGATCCAGGCGAGCCCGAGCCGGTCGCCGCCGGAGGAGCCGCGGCTGCGCGCGATCGACAACAGGTAGTTGTTGGCGCGCGCATCGAGCAGATTGTCTTCCGTCAGCGTGCCCGGCGTCACCACGCGCACCACGCCGCGCTTGACCACGCTCTTGTTGCCGCGCGCCCGCGCAGCCGCCGGATCCTCCATCTGCTCGCAGACCGCGACGCGGATGCCCTGCGCGATCAGCCGGTGCAGATAGTCCTCGGAGCGCTCGACCGGCACGCCGCACATCGGGATGTCCTGGCCCAGATGCTTGCCGCGCTTGGTGAGCACGATGCCGAGCGCTTTCGAAGCGACTTCCGCGTCCTCGAAGAACAGCTCGTAGAAATCGCCCATCCGGTAGAACAGCATCAGCCCCGGATGCGCCGCCTTGATCTCGAGATACTGCTCCATCATCGGCGTGAGCTTGGCCGGCGCCTCGGCGGGCGCGGCGTCGGGCGGAACGGGGACGGAGATGGGCTGCTGGATCGTCATGGCGCGGAAACTAGCCAATTTGCCCGGACGGTCCTACCGCTTTGCAGGCGATGTCCCGGTTTTCCACGCCCGAGCAGTGGCGGCTCTTGTACCTCCCCCGCTTGCGGGGGAGGTCGCATCGCATCGAAGATGCGATACGGGTGGGGAAGTCTCTCCTCACGGGGATTCTCGCTTGGGGCTGCCCCCACCCCAGCCCTCCCCCGCAAGCGGGAGAGGGCGCCCACCGTTCGTGAGGCGTGAGCGTCGCATCCAGCAGCTTGAGCGCATGCCACCCCGCGCTCCCGTCATTTGACCTGCTCCCATCGCACTCCTAAAACCGCCGTCAATTCTGACCAGAAACACGAAAGTTCGGGAGAGAGCGATGCGAGACGTGTTTATTTGTGATGCGGTGCGGACCCCGATCGGCCGCTTCGGCGGCGCGCTGGCGAAAGTGCGCACCGACGATCTCGCGGCGACACCGCTGAAGGCGCTCAAGGCCAAGCATCCAAATCTCGACTGGGCGGCGGTCGACGAGGTGTTCTTCGGCTGCGCCAACCAGGCCGGCGAGGACAACCGCAACGTTGCGCGTATGGCGCTGCTGCTCGCGGGCCTGCCGGATTCAATTCCCGGCCAGACCTTGAACCGTCTCTGCGCCTCCGGTCTCGACGCGGTCGGCGCGGCGGGACGTGCGATCCGCGCCGGCGAGGTCGATCTCGCGATCGCGGGCGGCGTCGAATCCATGACGCGCGCGCCGTTCGTGCAGGGCAAGGCGACCGAGGCGTTCTCGCGCTCGGCCGAGATCTTCGACACCACGATCGGCTGGCGCTTCATCAATCCCCTGATGAAGCAGCAGTATGGCGTCGATTCGATGCCGGAGACCGGCGAGAACGTCGCCGAGGAATTCCAGGTGTCGCGCGCCGACCAGGACGCGTTCGCGATCCGCTCCCAGCAGCGCGCCGGCAAGGCGATCGCGTCGGGCTATTTCGCCGCCGAGATCACGCCGGTGTCGGTGCCCGGCGGCAAGGCAGGGCCCGTGACCGTCGACAAGGACGAGCATCCGCGCCCCGAGACCACGCTCGAAGGCCTCGCCAAGCTGAAGCCGATCGTGCGCAATCCGGGCACCGTCACCGCCGGCAATGCCTCGGGTGTCAATGACGGCGCGGCCGCGATGATCCTCGCGTCGGAGGCCGCCGTGAAGAAGCACGGCCTGACCCCGCGCGCCCGTGTGCTCGGCCTTGCCTCCGCCGGCGTGCCGCCCCGCATCATGGGCATCGGCCCGGTGCCGGCGGTGCGCAAGCTGATGGAGCGGCTCGGCCTGAAGATCACCGATTTCGACCTGATCGAGTTGAACGAGGCGTTCGCGTCTCAAGGCATCGCCTGCCTGCGCCAGCTCGGCGTCGCCGACGATGCCGATTTCGTCAACCCGCATGGCGGCGCCATCGCGTTGGGACATCCGCTCGGCATGAGCGGCGCGCGCATCGCGATGACCGCCGTGCATGGGCTCGAGGTCCGCGGCGGCAAGCGTGCGCTCGCCACGATGTGCGTCGGCGTCGGCCAGGGCGTCGCGCTGGCGGTCGAGACGATCAAATGACGAAGCGCTAAGCGCTTCGTCATTCCGGGGCAGCCCGCAGGGCTGAACCCGGAATCTGGAGATGAGTCCTGCAATATCGAGATTCCGGGTTCGACGCTGGCGCGTCGCCCCGGAATGACGGAGTCCTGACGATGACCATCTCACGCGAACAGGACGTCACGCCGGCCGTGCTGGCGGTGATGGAGCAGACCACCAATCCGCGGCTGCGCGAGATCATGGTCTCGCTGATCAAGCACCTGCACGGCTTCGTCCGCGATGTCAGGCTGACCGAGGCCGAATTCCGCGAGGCCGCCGCCCTCGTCGCCGAGCTCGGTCAGCGCACGAACGACACCCACAACGAGGTGGTGCTGATGGCCGGCTCGCTCGGCGTCTCGCCGCTGGTCTGCCTGCTCAACAATGGCGATGGCGGCAACACCGAGACCGCGCAGTCGCTGCTCGGTCCGTTCTGGCGGCTGAACTCGCCTGTTACAGCGAACGGCGGCTCGATCGTGCGCTCGGCGACACCAGGGCCGGCGTTGTTCGTCAACGGGCGCGTCGTCGATCCCCATGGCGCGCCGGTCGCCGGCGCCGAGGTCGACGTCTGGCACGCCTCCCCGGTCGGCACCTACGAGAACCAGGACCCGGAGCAGGCCGACATGAACCTGCGCGGCAAGCTCGTGACCGATGCCGATGGCCGCTTCTGGTTTCGCTCGGTGATGATGGTCGGCTATCCCATCCCGACCGACGGGGTCGTCGGCCGCCTTCTGAAGGCGCAGGGCCGCCATCCTTATCGGCCGGCGCATCTGCACGCGCTGATCGTCAAGCCGGGATTCAAGGTCCTGATCTCGCAGGTCTACGACCCCAACGACCCGCACATCGACAGCGACGTCCAGTTCGGCGTCACCAAGGCGCTGCTCGGCAACTTCATTCGCCACGACACGCCGCACCCGACCGAGCCCGACGTCACCGCGCCCTGGTATTCGCTCGATCACGTCTACCGGATGGAGATCGGCGACACCGTGCTGCCGCGCGCGCCGATCAAGTAGCGCTTCGGAATATCCATGCTAGTGTGGGCAAGCTGCAACCCTGAAGGGACGGCGCCTATATGTCCTCCACCGACTTGCCGTCCGTTGCCAAGCCAGCCGCGTTGACGGCGACGATGCGTGAGGCGGGTGTGCTCGAGTCCGGCGCGGTCTCGGACGTCGCCGTGATCAGCGACCGGCCGATGCTGTTGTCGCGCATCATCCGCCTTGGTTTGTCTTATAGCGGCGCGGCTCCGGACGCGCCGAAGGCGCTGATCCTGAAAATCCCGATGCCGGCCTTCGCCAAGACGCTGTGGCGGGGCGGGCGCCACGAGGTCAACTTTTATCGCGGACTGGCGCGGCTCATGCCGACGGGCCTGGTGCCCGGCTCTTACGGCGGCGCGTGGGACGAAGCCGCGCTCACCTGGCACTTGTTGCTCGAGGATCTCACCGACACGCACCAGACGGCGACGCCATGGCCGCTGCCGCCCGCGCTGCCCCAGGCCGAGGGGATCGTGCGGGCGCTGGCGCGGCTGCATGCGGCGTGGTGGGACGATCCGCGGCTTGGCGTGTCCATCGGCAGCTTCGCGACCGCGGACGAGCGCGCCGAGCGCGGCAGGACCTTTGCCGGCCACTATCAGCGCTTCGCCGATCAGTTGGGAGACCGCCTGAGCGCGGACCGGCGCGCGGTCTACGAACGCCTGATGGCGGCGACGCCGCGGCTCTCGGAACGCTATCTGTCGCGGCGAAACCTCAGCATTGCGCATGGCGACGCGCATGTCTGGAATTTTCTGGTGCCGAAGGCCGCCGACAGCGACGACGTGCGCGCGTTTGATTTCGACCAGTGGCGGATCGGCGTGCCCGCGAACGATCTCGCCTACATGATCGCGCTGCAGATCTATCCCGACCGTCGGGCGCGGATCGAGCGGCCGTTGCTCGACAGCTATCATCAGACATTGGTCGCAGGCGGTGTGACCGGCTACGACAGGGCGTCGCTGGATCAGGACTATCGTCTCGCCGTGCTCTGGCACATCGCCCAGCCGGTCTGGCAATGGGCGATCCAGCTCCCGCCGGTGATCTGGTGGAATAATCTCGAGCGCATCTTCCTTGCGTTCGACGATCTCGGCTGCCGCGAATTGCTGGACTGACGGCGCCTCCCTCGAGACAGGGCCGCACGCGCGCGGCGAGGTCTTTGGCGGTACACGTCACTGCGGTGCATTTGCCGTCGTCGCTACCAGCCCCCTTAACGATTACCAGAGATTGTTCGCCAGCCTTAAACCGCCGGCCAGCAGCGGCGCGACATATCGGCATGGGCATGGCGTCGAGGCCAAGTTCGTCGACGGCCTGCGCTCGGTCGCGGCGACGATGGAGCTGTTGGACCTGCAGGAGAAGCGCTCGGATTTCGTCAAGCACGTCCAGGCCGCGGTCGAGGCCGACGTGCAGTCCAACGGCCTGGAGCTGGAATCGGTGTCGCTGACCAAGCTCGACCAGACCGACATCTCGTTCTTCAACGCCGAGAACTTCTTCGACGAGCGCGACATCGCCAACAAGACCGCGAGCACCCGTGCCGAGGTGGCGAGCGCGACGCAGACGGCGTGGCAGACGGGTCGGCGCCCGCTGACGCTTTGCGTCATCGGGCTTGCCCGGGACGACAGCGGAGGTTCTCGGTTTGAGATTCTTGATACCGTCAGCCCGCGACGCGAGCGACCAATTCCCCCGGGGCTGGGGGCGGCGCTGGAGGAGCCACCGCCCCCGCCCGGCACATCACGAGTGGGGCGCTCATGAAGTGCAGTCCCTGCGCGCAACTCATACGCAGAGAACCGAGTGGGGTGAGCAGAAGATAGCCGGAAACGCGCCGGATTGAAGTTACAAATCCATCACGTCGCGGTCACCTTTTTGCTATCCCGGTCCCGCTGCGTCTCAACAGCGCACGCTTTTTCCGTCGCGGGGAACGGTCACTCCATCACCGCGTGATCGGCCGGTGCCGCCTGCGCGCGCAGTGCCGTCCGAGTCGAGCCGATCATGACCGCGAGCGGGATCGAGACCAGGATGAACATCATGACCAGCTGGTAGTCGTGCGAGAAGGCGAGGATCTGCGCCTGCACCATCACCATCGCATCGGCCATCGCGCGGCCGGCATCCGTGGACAGGTTCAGCAGGCCGGCAACATTGGGCATCTGCAGCGCGTGATTGAACGGGTTGATGTGCTCGACCAGGATCGCGTGGTTTCGCCGCGTTCCCTCGGTGAGCTGCGCGATCGCAATGGAGATGCCGATCGAGCTTGCGACATTTCGCACCAGGGTCAGCATCGAGGTTCCATCAGTCCGTAGCTCGCCCGGCAGCGTCAGGAACGCAACCGTCGACAGCGGCACGAAGACGAGGCCGAAGCCAAACCCCTGCATGATGCTGATGGTGATGATCTCCGGCACGCCGGTCTGGTCGGTCCACGCCGTCATCTGGAACAGCGACAGCGCCGTGAGCGCAAGCCCGACGACGATCAAGGTGCGGGCCTCGATATAGCGCAGCATCCGCCCGACCAGCATCATCGCGACGAACGTACCGCAGCCGCGCGTCGCCAACAGCACGCCGGCGGTGATGATGGGATAGCCGATGACGTTCTGCAGATAGGGCGAGGACAGCGCCATGGTCGAGAACAGCACGAGGCCCATCACGGTCATGAACACGCAGCCGCCGACGAAATTGCGGTCCTTGAACAGCGCGAACTGGATGAACGGGCGCTGCGTCGTCAGCGAATGCGCCAGGAAATAGTAGAAGCCGACGCCGGCGACGATGAACTCGATGATGATCTCGTTGCTCTCCAGCCAGCCCTGATCCTCGCCGCGGTCGAGTGCGATCTGCAGCGAGCCGATGCCGATGGCGAGCGCAGCGAAGCCGAACCAGTCGAAGGTCAGTTCCGCGTTCGGCTTGGTCTCCTCCATGAACGCCATCAGGCCGAGCACGGTCACGGCGCCGAACGGCAGGTTGACGAAGAACACCCAATGCCAGGAATAGGTCTCGGTCAGCCAGGCGCCCAGCGACGGCCCCATGATCGGACCGAGCATCACGCCCATACCCCAGATCGCCATCGCCTTGGCGCGCTCATGCAGCGCGTAGGAATCGAGCATCACGGCCTGCGACAGCGGTACCAGGGAGGCGCCGAACACGCCCTGCAAGAGGCGGAACAGCACCATCTGCGTGATGTCCTGGGCAAGCCCGCACATCACGGACGCGATGGTGAAGCCGGCCGAGCAGACGATGAAGGTGCGCTTGCGGCCGAAGCGGTTGGCGATCCATCCCACCGGCGCGGTCATGATCGCGGCCGCGACGATGTAGGACGTCAGCACCCAGTTGATCTGGTCCTGCGAGGCCGACAGCGTACCCTGCATGTAGGGCAGGGCGACGTTGGCGATGGTGGTGTCGAGCGCCTGCATGATCGTCGCCGTCATGGCGCAGATCGTCACCATGTTGCGGCGGAATCCCGGAACCGCCGATGATGAGGCCGCCGGCGCAGTCATGGCGCGCTACTCCTCCTTCTCCGCCGCATGCGCCGCTCCGAACAGCCCGGCCAGCGTGCGCTCGTGGCCGGTGTCGATCGATACGTTGACGCTCATGCCGGCCTTCAGCCTGGCGACGAACCTGTCGGTCTTGTCGAAATGGATCCGCACAGGCACGCGCTGCACGACCTTGACGAAGTTTCCGCTCGCGTTCTGCGGCGGCAGGATCGCGAACTGCGCGCCGGTGCCCGGCGACAGCGAGCCGACCGTGCCCTTGAAGCGATGGTTCGGGAAGGCGTCGACGTCGAGTTCGACCGACTGGCCGACCGCGACATAGGTGAAGTCGCTCTCCTTCGGATTGGCGTCGACCCAGGGATTGCCGACATCGATCACCGAGAACACCGGCGTGCCCGCGGTGACGAAGCGGCCGAGCTGGATCTGGTCGACCTGCGTGGCGATGCCAGGCATCGGCGCGCGCAAGGTGGTGTGGTCGAGATCGCGCTGGGCGTCCTCGAGCTTGGCCCTGGCCTGGATGTAGGGCGGGAACTGCTCCAGCGGCAGCTCGGGATTGCCGAGCAGCTGCGTTTTCGCGTTCGATAGCTGCTGCTTGATGTACTGCGCCTGCGCGCTCGCCGTCACCAGCGCATTGGCGGCATTGTCGAGGTCGAGCTGCGAGCCGAAATTGTTCTTGGCGAGCGTCTGCTTGCGTTCGACGTCCTTCTGCTTCAGCTCGATGCCCTGCTGGGCCAGGTCGAGCATCTGGCCGTAGATCTTGATGTTGGCGGTGAGGTTGTCGTAGGTGGTCCGCGCCTGCTCCAGCGCCGCCTTGGTCTGGTCGACCGCGAGGCGGTAGGGTACGGGATCGATCTCGAACAGCTCGTCGCCCTTTTGCACCTGCTGGCCTTCCTTGACGACGACCTTGATGATCTTGCCGGAGATGTCGGGGGTGATGAGCACCTTCTGGGCGCCGACATAGGCGTCGTCTGTCGTCACGTAGCGGCCGCCGTTGAGATAGAGCACGAGGCCGCCGACGGCGGCGACGAGCGGCAGCACGACCAGCAGCAGCGTGCGACGGTAGCGGCGGACGAATCCGGGGCGCGCCGGCTTTTCGGCGTCGGCCGCCGCATCCGAGCCGGCTTTCTGTTCGGGGGCGAGTTTCAGGGCGGGCTCAGCCATAGTGCTGCTCCTTTCGCTGCTCGTCGCACAACGACTGCAGGGCGTTTCTCACGTTTTCTTTGATGGCCTCGAGGTGGGTCATCAGCCGCTCGGCGTCGTCGGCGCTGATGCCCTGAAGGGCGGTGTCGGTCAGATCGCCGCGCAGCACCGCGAGCTTCGCGAGCAGCGGACGCGCGGCCTTCTTCAGATAGAGCCGGTTGACGCGGCGGTCGGTGTCGTCGCCGCGCCGCTCGATCAGCCCAGCGTCGGCGAGCTTGTCGATCAGCCGCGTCAGCGTGATCGGCTGCATCTCCATCTGCTCGGCGAGCTCGGACTGCTTCATCCCCTCGTTGCGCTCCACCTTGGCCAGCACGGCCCATTGCGCGCGGGTCATGCCGAAGCGCGCCGCCTCCTTGTCGGCATAGGCGCGCACCAGGCGCTGCAGCTCGCCGAGCGTAAACAGGAAATTCACGTCCGCGGACGTGCGGGTCATGGCGGATCTCGATTCAGTGGCGGAAGAAATTGAGCTTTGGCTGTAATGAGCTTCCGATATAATAAGCAAGCTTATGAATATTTGATGGCCCCGCCGAGCGCACCGGCCCCGCCGAAGATGCATGGCTCGGCCGCGGCCTTTGGCGAGACCGGCCCGAGATGCTAGATTGTCGGCAATGACCCTCGCAAAGCCCACCTTCCCGGCGCCGGACCACGACCATGGCCGCTGCGCGGCCGATGCCCTGGACCATGCCGAGCGCATCTGCGCTCAGCGCGGCCAGAAGTTCACGTCGCAGCGCCGCCAGGTGTTGGAGGCGCTGCTGTCGAGCCACCGGCCGCTCGGGGCCTACGAGATCATCGAGGAACTTGCCAAGGTCACCGCGCGGCCCGCGCCGATCACCGTGTACCGCGCGCTCGAGTTCCTGATGGCGAACGGCCTGGTGCACCGCATCGAGAGCCGAAATGCCTTCCTCGCCTGCGCCCACGACCACGAGCAGACCGCGCTGGTGGCGTTCCTGATCTGCGAGAGCTGCGGCGCCGTTGGCGAGGTTCCGGCTGCGCCGATCGCGGAAAGCCTGAAGCTGGCCGCTGCGGCAACGGGCTTCACACCGAAGCTTTCCGTCGTCGAGATCACCGGGTTGTGCGCGCATTGCCAGAGGGCCGCGTGAGGTCCGTCACTGCGGCCGAAGCTATACACGTGTGAATGACTGTCGTATTCGAGGTTCAGCGCGAGAACGGTGCGCGCAGGGAGAGGCCAGCACCGCCGCCGCTCTACCTCCGCATCATCTCCGACCGACAAAGACAAAGCTGACCACACCTTGATGGCGGTCCGAATACAAAGAAACGCGCCAGGGAGCCAACGTCCTCGTGTCCGCAACGTCAACCTCATCCGCCGCGACCCGGCCGCTCGGCCTGGGCGCGATCGCCGTCATCCTCGTGCTGTGCCTGTCCTGGGCGTTCAATCAGATCGCGGTGAAGCTCGCGCTGCCTGAAATTCCGCCGCTGCTGCAGGCCACCTTCCGTTCGCTCGGTGCGCTGCCGGTGCTACTGGTGTTCGCGCGGGTGCGCGGCGTGAAGATGTTCAAGCGCGACGGCACGCTGGGGCTCGGCCTGGTGGCAGGCCTGCTGTTCGGCTTGGAATTCGTGCTGATCTATCAGGGCCTGCTGCTGACCTCGGCGTCGCGCGCCATCGTGTTCCTGTATACCGCGCCGTTCTTCGTCGCGCTCGGCTCGTTCCGCTTCCTCGGCGAGCGGATGGGGCCGGCGCAATGGGGCGGGCTGGCGCTCAGCTTCACCGGTGTGGCGCTGGCGATCGGCATTCCCCAGGCCGATGTCGACGGCCGCGTGCTGCTCGGCGATCTCCTGGTGGTCGGCGGCGGCCTGCTCTGGGGTGTGACCACGGTGTTCGTCAAAGGCACCCGGCTGCGCTTCATCGCGCCCGAGCGGGCATTGGGGTACCAGGTCGCGGTCTCCGTCCCGATCATGGCCGTGGCGGCGCTCATTGCCGGGGAGCGGTTGACCCAGGTTCCCAGCCCGTTCGTGATCGGCCTGATGGCGTACCAGTCGATCTGGGTGGTCGGGACCACGTTCACGATCTGGTTCGCGTTGATCAAGGCCTACTCGGCCAGCAAATTGTCGGCATTTACCTTCATCACCCCTTTATTCGGGGTGGTGGCGAGCTATTTCATCCTGCATGACGCCCTGACGCTGGCCTTTGGCCTGGCTGCCGTGCTTGTGATCGTTGGGCTTTTTCTCGTAAACCGCCCGAACCGCGTGGTGCTGGCCGCGACTGATCCATTGCTGAATGTCACCAAAACCTGATATCCGAGCGCCCATGAACAAGCCCGAGATCCTGACCGAGAACACCTCAGCGTCCGATGTCGCCGGACCCGCTCCCCGGCATCAGACCACCCGCGTCATGGTCGGCAACGTCGCCGTCGGCGGCGGCGCCCCGATCGTGGTGCAGTCGATGACCAACACTGACACCGCCGACGTCGACCAGACGGTGGCCCAGGTTGCAGCGCTGGCGCGCGCCGGGTCCGAGATGGTCCGCATCACGGTCGACCGCGAGGAGGCCGCCGCGGCCGTCCCGCAGATCCGCGAGCAGCTCGACAAGCGCGGCATCACCACGCCCTTGATCGGCGACTTCCACTATATCGGCCACAAGCTGCTGACCGACTATCCGGCCTGCGCCGAGGCGCTGGCGAAATACCGCATCAATCCCGGCAATGTCGGCTTCAAGGACAAGCGGGACACGCAGTTCTCGACCATCATCGAGCTCGCCAACAAATACGGCAAGCCGGTGCGCATCGGCGCCAATTGGGGCTCGCTCGACCAGGAGCTGCTCAGCAAGCTGATGGACGAGAACGCCGCTTCCGCGAGCCCGCGCGATGCCCGCGCGGTGATGCGCGAAGCGATGGTGCAGTCGGCATTGCTGTCGGCCGCCCGCGCCCAGGAGCTCGGCATGCCGAAGGACCGCATCATCCTGTCGGCCAAGGTCTCGGCCGTGCAGGACCTGATCGCGGTGTATCAGGACCTCGCCGCACGCTCCGACTACGCCATCCATCTGGGCCTCACCGAGGCCGGCATGGGTTCGAAGGGCATCGTCGCCTCCTCGGCGGCGCTCGGCATCCTGCTGCAGCAGGGCATCGGCGACACCATCCGCATCTCGCTGACCCCGGAGCCCGGCGGCGACCGCACCCTCGAAGTGCAGGTCGCGCAGGAGCTGCTGCAGACCATGGGC
The DNA here is from genome assembly GCF_032485055.1 of Bradyrhizobium sp. SZCCHNRI20481. Classification (NCBI taxonomy): domain Bacteria; kingdom Pseudomonadati; phylum Pseudomonadota; class Alphaproteobacteria; order Hyphomicrobiales; family Nitrobacteraceae; genus Bradyrhizobium; species Bradyrhizobium sp. SZCCHNRI20481. The sequence goes on along the minus strand of NZ_JAUEUE010000006.1, from coordinate 149,338 downwards.
TTCCGCACCTTCGTGCCGCTGGTCGCGGCGTGCCCGGGTTGCGGCCGCACCACCTCGACCACGTTCCAGGAGCTGGCGCGCTCGATCCAGGATTTCATCCGCGAGGAGATGCCGGCCTGGAAGACGCAATATCCCGGCGTGGAAGCGCTCAACGTCGCCGTCATGGGCTGCATCGTCAACGGCCCCGGCGAATCCAAGCACGCCAATATCGGCATCTCGCTGCCTGGCACCGGCGAGGCCCCGGCCGCGCCGGTCTTCGTCGACGGCAAGAAGTTCCGCACCCTGCGCGGGCCCACCATCGCCGCCGACTTCAAGGCGCTGGTCATCGACTACATCGACCAGCGCTACGGCAGCGGCGCGAAAGCGCCGGAGAACGTGACCGCGGCGGAGTAGGGCGGCACGCTGGTCCCGGCTCAGCCAGCGGCGCCTCCTGTCCGCTGGGTTGATCGGGCGGTTGCTTGCGGCGAGAAGGCCTGACCATTCGTTACTCCGTCATGTCCGGGCTTGTCCCGGGCATCCACGTCGTTCCGAGGATGCCGAGCGGCGTGGATGGCCGGGACGAGCCCGGCCATGACGATGTGGCAGCAGACGGTCGCACAACTCCGATCGTCATATGCGATCCCTCTGTCGCAGGCGGGGAGCTTGAGAAAGAGTCCTCAGCTAGATTTCATGTCCAATCGGCCTGCCGTGAGAGCGACAGCCGACCTGCAACCGACGGCTGCTTGTGCCGCGCGCCGCGGTCTGAAATTTTTGCACGCGGATCGGCTGCAACGCACGCCGTGATGTCGCGGTTGCCCCCATCAGAACGGCGCCCGCCCCACTGCTGCCCGCATGATCAGCACCTTGAGGCTTGCTGAAGAGGACGCCTCGATGAATCTCGACATCCGCGAAATGGAACTCGCCGAGACCTCGATGGTCATCGACTACTTCTATTCGTCGAGCATCGAGCAGCTCGACCTGATGGGCATCGATCCGACGCGGATGCCGACCAGGCAGGTGTGGACCGGACTGTTCCAGACGCTCTACGACACGCCCTTGGCCGAGCGCGCGGCGCTGCTGGTGATCTGGCGGCTCGACGGCCGCGCCATCGGCTTCTCCAGTTGCGACCGCATCGTGTTCGGCAACCGCGCCCACATGCATCTGCACGTCACCGAGCCGGAGCTGCGCGGCCGCGGCCTCGGCACCGCATGCGTCCGCCGCACCATCGATTTGTATTTCGAGCGGCTCAAGCTCAAGCAGCTGTTCTGCGAGCCGCACGCATACAACACCGCCCCCAACCGCGCGCTGCAGAAGGCCGGCTTCCGCTACTTGAAGACCTACAAGACCGTGCCCGGCCCGATGAACTACCATCAGGCCGTGACGCGCTGGATGATCGAGCGGTGAGGGTGAGGCTCCCCTCGATAGCGGGGAGAGATGTGCGCGGCTCTATCCACGTCATTGCGAGTGCAAGCGAAGCAATCCAGGGCCGCGCAAGGATTTCTGGATTGCTTCGCTGCGCTCGCAATGACGGCGTTTGCCGCAACATCGCGTCCTACAACCCCGCCACCAGCCCTCAGCTCCTACAGCGGCACGTGCCCATATTCGCGATTGGCGAGGCTCGCCTCTTCCAGATCGAGATCGCGCTCGATGCGGCGGCGGGTCTCGTCGGTGATCTTGCCGTCGCGCAGCATCACGTGGATGAATTTGCGTTCTGCCGTGATCAGCTCGCGGGTCAGCTCGATGCCGAGCGCGGAGGCGTCGTTGTCCTCGGGCCTCAGACCTTCCGGGAGCTGGTTGGTCCGTACCTCGTGGCGCGCCCGCAGCAGCCGCACCACCTCGTCCGACAGCTCGCGATCGCTGGTCATCGTCTCCAGCGACCGCAGGGCGCTGTCGAGCGCCTCGCGCCGGGCCGCGATCTCCTGCTCATGCTCGCGCTGATGCTCGGCGCGACCCTGGTTGCCGACCCCGAGCCAGCGCACGACGGCCGGCAGGGTCAGGCCGAGACCGATCAGGGTGAAGAAGATCACGCCGAAGGCGATGAACAGGATCTGGTCGCGATAGGGAAACGCATCGCCGGTCGAGAGCGTCAGCGGCAGCGCCAGCGCGGTGGCGAGCGAGACCGTGCCGCGCACGCCGGTGAAGCCGATGATGAAGGTCTGCCGCCACGGCGGCAGCGGATCGCGGGCCCGGAGCGAAGAGCTCAGCAGGCGCGGCAGGATGGTCGCCGGAAAGGTCCAGGCGAAGCGCGCGATCACGACGATGGCGAGCACCAGCGCGGTCGCGATCATGATCTCGTCGAGCGGGAAGATCTTCGACTTCTCGTAGATCAGCCGCATCTGGAAGCCGGTCAGCAGGAACAGCATGCCCTCGATCAGGTAGACCATCAGGTCCCAGAAGAAGACGCCCTGCAGGCGGGTTGCCGAGGAGATCCACAATGGGCCGTTCCAGCTCATGTAAAGGCCGCAGGCCACGGTCGCGATCACGCCGGAGCCGCCGACATGCTCGGGGATCCAGAACGCCAGATACGGCGTCAGCACCGACAGGGTGATCTCGACCTGCGGGTCGCGGGCATAGTGACGGGCGCGCAGCATCAGCCAGCCGACGCCGATGCCGAAGGCGATCTCGCCAACCACGATCAGGCCGAACTCGCCGGCCGCGACCGGAAAGGAGAAGGCGCCGGTGATGATGGCGGCCACCGCGAAGCGATAGAGGATCAGCGCTGTCGCGTCATTGGCGAGGCCCTCGCCTTCGAGGATCACCATGACCCGGCGCGGCAGATGCAGCCGGCGGGCGATGGCGAGCGGCGCCACGACGTCGGGCGGCGCCACGATGGCGCCGAGCAGGAAGCCGATGCTCCAGGGCAGGCCGAGAAGATAGTGGGTCGCCGTCGCCACAGCGGACGCCGTGAAGATCACGCAGCCGACCGCGAGCAGCACGATCGGCCGCAGATTGCGCTTGAACTCGCGCCAGCTCATCGCGACGCTCGACGAATAGATCAGCGGCGGCAGCACCACCAGCAGGACCAACTCCGGCGGCAGCGCGAACGCCGGCATCGTCGGCACGAAGGCGAGCGCGATGCCGGCGAGCATCAAGAGGATCGCCGGCGCGAGATTGGCGCGTCGCGCGATCAGGGCGGTTCCCGCCAACACGGCCAGCAGGATCAGGAATATCTGAAAGTGAGCTTCCATGGCTGGGGGCTTGGCGTCGTTGCGCCGGCGTCAATCCCGGAGGTCGTAGCGGTAGGACTTCGACACGATCTGCCAGCCGTCCTTCAGTTTCATCGCCACGAGATAATCGGTGAAATAGCGCGGCGGCAGCTGGCAGCGCACCTTGATGAAGGCCGTCTTGTCGTCCGAACGATCGATGGTGACGATGAAGTCCTCGCGCGGCTTGCCCTCGCCCTTCGCCGACGGGCGCTTGCGCACCCAGGCCAGCCAATCCGGCACGGTCAGGATCTTGAGCTCGCCATTCTCGACCCAGCGCAGGTCAGCGGTGGGGTGGAACACGGCACCGAGCTTGTCGGCGTCGCCCTCGTAGAGCGCATCGAAATAGCCCTGAACGACGGCCTCGACGGTGGAACGGTCTGTGCTCACGGCCAACTCCCTGGGAACCTGGACAAACAAGGATCGCATTTTCGATGCAAAGCGGCGCTTGGCAAGGCATGAACTGGCGTCATTGCGCCAGCGACAGACTATAATGGCCGAGGCCAGGTCGATCGGGAATAAATCTGCGTGATCCCGGTCACAAGCCGAATGGGCTGCACTCTGATAGGCAGGTCCCAGCAGATCTCCCAGCGGTATGGGGTGGGTACGATGTCTTGGTCACTTCGATTGGGCGGTTACATCCTGACGGCAGCGCTGCTGCTGATCGGCCACCCCGCGCTCGCCGAGAAGCGGGTGGCGCTCGTCATCGGCAACTCCGCCTATCAGAACGTGCCGCAGCTCACGAACCCCGCCAATGACGGCGCGGTGATGACCGCGACCTTCAAGAGCGCCGGCTTCGACGTCGTCGATTACAGGCGCGATCTCACCGCCCGTGAGACCCGGCGGGCGCTGCGCGATTTTGCCGACGCCGCGCGCGATGCCGACATCGCCGTGGTCTACTATGCGGGCCACGGCATGGAAGTCGAAGGGGCCAACTACCTGATCCCGATCGATGCCCGGCTCGAGCGTGATACCGACGTCTATGACGAGACGCTGTCGCTCGACCGCATCCTGGTTGCCGTCGAGCCGGCCAAGAAGCTGCGGCTGGTCATTCTCGATGCCTGCCGCGACAATCCGTTCACCCGCAACATGCAGCGGACGGTGGCGACCCGCAGCCTCGGCCGCGGCCTCGCCAAAGTCGAGCCGACCAGCCCCAATACGCTGATCGCCTACTCCGCGAAGGCCGGCTCCACGGCGCAGGACGGCGACGGCAAGAACAGCCCCTTTACACTGGCGTTGTCGCGGCACATCGCGACGCCCGGCCTCGACGTCCGCAAGGCGTTCGGCTTCGTGCGCGACGAGGTGCTGAAGTCGACCGGCAACCGCCAGGAGCCGTTCGTGTATGGCTCGCTTGGCGGTGAGGACGTGCCGCTGGTTCCTGGCGTGCCGCGCGTCGTCACGCAGATGCCGGTCGCGCCGCCCGCAAATCCGCAGGCCGACATCCGGCGCGACTACGAGCTCGCCATGCAGGTCGGCAACAAGGGCGCGCTGAACGCGTTCCTGGCGCAATATCCGGACGGCTTCTATGCCAGCCTTGCCAAGTTGCAGCTCGAAAAGCTCACCGCCGAGGAGAATCGCGCCGCCGCTTCCGAGAAGGCCCGCGCCACCGAGGCCGAGCGCGCGCGACTCGTCGCGGAGGGCGCGCGCAAGGACACCCTCGCCAAGGCGGAGGCCGAGGCCAAGGCGGCCGAGCAGGCGCGCATTGCTGCCGAGAAGGCCAATCAGCTGGCACAGCAGCAGGCGGCCGACGCCGAGAAGAAGCGGCAGGAGCAGCAGCTCGCGGCGGCCGACAATCCGCGCGCGGCGACATCGCCGGGCGCGCCGGCGGCCGCAGCCCTGCAGCAGGGGCCGGAGGTCGCCTCGCTGACTCCCCCATCGCAGCCGGCTGATCTCGCCAAATCTGTTCAACTCGAGCTTCGCCGCGTCGGCTGCCTCAGCGAGGACGCCGATGGCGACTGGGGCTCGGCCTCGCGCCGCTCGCTGTCGCAGTTCAACCGCTATGCGGGCACCAAGCTCGACACCCAGGCGGCCTCGGCCGATGCGCTGCAGGTGATCAAGCTCAAGCAGGCCCGCGTCTGCCCGCTGGTCTGCCAGCATGGCACCAAGCCGGACGGCGACCGCTGCACCCGCATCGTTTGCGCCGAGGGTTCGTTCGTCAACGACGACAATGAATGCGAGAAGCGGCGCGAGAAGAAGCCGGTCGCCAAGCGCGGGCAGGACGACGAGGACATGCCGTCGCGCCGTCGCGCCCGTGCTGCTCCCGAGCCCGGCCTGCCGCTTCCCAATGCCGGCGTCGGCCTCGGCATCGGGTCGGCGCCGGGCTACGCCAGGCCGCAGACCCAGGCCGCCCGGCCGCCGAAGTCCACCGGCCAGATCTATTGCGATGCCTATCTGTGCCGCGCCGTCAGGCCCGGCTGCCGTCTCGAATATCGTGGCGGCGGTGGTCCGGCCAACAACGCCAGCGTCGAGGTGTGCAACTGATCAGGACGAGATTACGCTGGCGGCGATGTTGACCATCAGGGCGACCAGCGCGGTGTTGTAGACGAACGAGATGATGCCGTGCACGGTCGCGGTGCGGCGGATGATCTTGTCGGTGATGCCGACGTCGGAGACCTGGGCGGTCATGCCGATGACGAAGGAGAAGTAGACGAAGTCCCAGTAGTCGGCGTGCTCGTCCGTGTCGCCGCTGGGGAATTGCAGGCCCCCGGGCTTGGCGCCGCGGTAGTAGTCATGGGCGTAGTGCAGGGCGAAGGTCGCATGCACGGCGGCCCAGGACAGCGAGACGGTGAGCAGCGCCAGCGTCAGCGCCGGCGCGTCGCGCTTGGAGGCGCCGAGCTCGAGCACGATCGCGGCGATGCTGGCGAAGGCGCCGAGCGCCGTGACCAGCAGGATCACGAAACGGCCGTCGTCCTGCATGATCGCCTTGCGGCGGATGTGATGATGCTCGCTGCGAAGCATCATCGCCGCGACCAGCACGAGGTAGAGCGCGGTGAAGATGTCCCAGGCGAGCAGCAGCCGCGTGATCAGGCGGAGCGCCTGCGGCAGCAGGAAGAACGCGATGATCGCGATGCCCAGCGAAACGAAGGTGCGCGGCCGCGCATAGATGACGCGCAACGCAGCCGGCATGCTTGCGAAGCGAGCGAGGTCCGGATCGTCGGGATGGACTCCGGCCAACGCCTCGCCTCAGCTCTTGCGCTCGGCGACGAAGTGGGCGGCGGCGCGCAGCACGTCGCCCTTGGCGCCGAAGATCGACAGCGCGGCATCGCCGCGGGCGAGGAGGTCGCGGACGCGCTGCCTGGCGCCCTCGACGCCGAGCTGGGTGACGAAGGTGGTCTTGCCGAGCTCGGCGTCGGCGCCGGCCGGCTTGCCGAGCGTCGCGGCATCGCCCTCGACATCGAGCAGGTCGTCGGCGATCTGGAAGGCTTCGCCGAGCGCGCGGCCGTAATCGTCGAGCGCCTGGTACTCGGCTGCCGACGCCTGGCCGAGCAGGGCGCCGGCGATGCAGCCGAAGCGGAGCAGGGCGCCGGTCTTCATCTGCTGCACGCGAGCGACGTCGACCGGGTCGCGGTCGCCGAACCGGCCTTCGCCGGCCAGATCGAGGATCTGGCCGCCGGCCATGCCGCCGACACCGGCGCAGCGGGCCAGCGCCCGGGTCAGCGCCAGCCGGACGCCGGCATCGGGATGGATCTCGTCGCGGGTGATGATGTCGAAGGCGATGGTCAGCAACGCGTCGCCGGCCAGGATCGCGGTGGCGTCGTCATAGGCCTTGTGCAGGGTCGGACGTCCCCGGCGCAGGTCGGAATTGTCCATCGCCGGCAGGTCGTCATGGATCAGGGAATAGCAGTGGATGCATTCGAGCGCCGCGCCCGCCATCAGCGCGCCGCGCCGGGGCACGCCGAACACGGCGGCGCTCTCGACCACCAGGAACGGGCGCAGCCGCTTGCCGCCGTTGAGGCTCGAATAGCGCATCGACTCGATCAGCCGCTTCGGCCTGATGATCTCGTCCGCCAGCGGCGCATCGCCGAGGAGCTCGCCGAGCAGGGCTTCGGTCTCTTCCGCGGTCTTGTCCAGGCGTTGGGTGAAGTCGGTGAGGGCCGTCGCAGTCATTTAACAAGAGCTCCAGGGGCAAAATTCGCCGGACAATCGTTGATGGCGGCGACTTCGTCAATTGCCGGGGCGGTGGCGGCTTTCGGCCGCAACTGCGGAAAAAAGCAGGAAACCTCATGGAGATGTCGGATAATCCCGGCCAATTGTCCGCCGCCGCGGCGGTCCAACCCGAGCGACGCCTGCCCTTGCGTACCGTCAGAACCATCCTCCTGATCGTCGTGCTGGTGCTGCTCGTGCCCTACGCGCTGACGCCGTTCTATGCCGTGGGTCACCCCGTCTCGACCCTGATGCTGTGGCGGTCGGTGACGGGGCAGCCGGTAACGCGGCACTGGATCGACCTCTCGGCGATGTCGCCGTATTTGCCCCGCTCGGTGGTGGCCGCGGAGGATGCCAAATTCTGCGGCCATCACGGCATCGACTGGGGGGCGCTGCGGGAGGTCATGGACGACGCCGAGGACGGCGAGGTCAGCCGCGGCGGCTCGACCATCACCCAGCAGGTTGCCAAGAACCTGTTCCTCTGGCAGGGCCGCAGCTATGTCCGCAAGGCGCTGGAACTGCCGCTGGCGCTATGGATCGATCTCGTGCTCAGCAAGCGGCGCATTCTCGATATCTATCTCAACATCGCCGAGCTTGGCCCATCCGGCCAGTTCGGCGTCGAGGCGGGCGCAAATTACGCCTTCAACCGCTCCGCCGCGGGGCTCGGCCCGCGCGAGGCGGCCCTGATGGCCTCGATTCTGCCGAACCCCGTCCGGCGCAGTGCCCGGGCTCCGGGGCCGGGCGTGCGGCGGCTGTCGGCGACCTACATGGTGCGGGCCCAGGCCTCCAGCCTGCAGACCTGCTGGGGGGAGCGGCGTTGAGACCCGAGCGGGCGCAATTTTGGCCAAAAATGCCTCGGAGAGCCCTAGCCATGCCGCACCCCTTCCTCTATAAGCGCGGCCTTGATCGGCATCCGGGCTCGCCAGCTTCATGGCTGCAGCCGTCCCTTTGCGGACGATGCCTTCCGAAATACCCCTAGAGGATACCGATATGGCCGTCCCCAGAAGAAAAACTTCGCCGTCGCGCCGCGGCATGCGCCGCTCGGCTGACGCCATCAAGAAGCCGACCTATGTCGAGGACAAGGATTCCGGCGAGCTGCGTCGTCCACACCACCTGGACCTGAAGACCGGCATGTACAAGGGCCGCCAGGTTCTGAAGAAGAAAGACGCCTGATTGTCCGCGCGGGCCGCTTTCCAAGCTGCCCGAATTCGGCCATCGATGGGGTTGAAAGCGGTCCCGTGCGACGTGATTCGCCGGGACCGTTGCGTATCTGTGCCGCGTGATCCCGTCTCGCTGTCATCATCTTCGCACCGATTGATTTTGCGCCGGGCCGCCGCCCGCGCCATCCAAGGCTTCAACCGATGTCCATGGTCGGTTTCCCGCTGCTGCTGATCCCGCTGGCGATCTACAACATGATCGTCTTCCTGATGCCGGGGGTCGCCTTCAGCGAGACGCTGCTGCGCCTTCAGCTTCCGTCCGGCGAGGTCTGGACGATCTCGCTCGGCGACATGCTGCTGGCCCTGGGCGTGCTGCTGCTGCTGCTCGAAATCATCAAGGCGGCGAAGCCGAACGGGAAATATCTGACCGATCATCTGCTGTCGCTGCTGGTCTTCGGCGGCGCCGCGGCGGAATTCGTGATGTGGCAGAAGTTCGGGAATTCGACCTTTCTGCTGCTGACCCTGCTGGCGATGGTCGATTTCTTCGGCGGCATCTCGCTGCGCACCAAGCGCGCCGCCCGCGCCGTCGTAGCCGCGCCTGCTCCCGCGCCGGTTCCTGCCGACGTGCCCGTCTCTGATCCCGAGCCCGAGCTGATCGAAGAATCGGCCAAAGAACCGGCCAGGGCAGAGCTTCAGCCGGCGGATGCCGCTGTCCCTCCTGCACCCGACGAGGAGTCCACCGATGCCGTGCCGGCAGCGGCCTCGGTCGCCGAATCGGTGCTGCTCGATCGCTCGGTGCCGCGGCCGGCTGCTGCGGAGCCGAAAGGCGCTGCCCCGGAGTTGCAGGCCGAGGTGACCGGCCCGGGGGCCCAAGAGCCGCCAAAAACCGACACGCCAAAGGCCTGACGCGCAGGCGAGCCGCCCTCAGATCACTTGCCGGGTCCGGCCGACGGCCCGCGTCACCGGTTGAAGCCTCGCCGCATAGGCGTTGTGTACGTCTGCCGGCGCGGCGCGCCTCAGCGTGCGGGTCTGTGGCAGGTGCTCGGCGGTCGCGATCAGATGGGTGACGAAGCTGGCGTCGGGGCGGGAGGCGCGGACCATGCGCGCGCAATGCTCGTCGCTGGTGCCGGCCGGCAGCAGCACGACCGAGCGCGACGTCTCCTCCGTTCGGTCCAGGCGGCCCTCGTCCTGATCAATCGTTAACATTGCCCAACCATTACCGGCGCGCGTGTCACGTTATGGGACGCCGGAGCCTTTCGCCATTCCAACTCGCAAAGCCAATGCCGTTCCAAGCGCGTCGGGCGCTGTACGTTCCAAAGATGGTTGACGCGTCTCGGACACGCGCCCGTCGCCTCGGCATGCTCTCCGTTAACCAGAGATGCGTAGTCTGATTCGCGAAGTCGGCCGCCGCCGCTCGCGCTGATGCGCGTCGGCCGTTCCCAAATCAGCGCCGGCCTTGCCGGCCTGTGCCGAAACGAGGCGATCTTGACATCCGAATTGCCACAGACCGCGATGATCCTGGCGTCCCTGGGCCAAGCTGCCTTCGTCTGGGATCTGGCGAGCGACGTGATCGTCTGGAGCGATCACGTCGGGGCGGTGTTTGCCGACGTTCCGCTGCCGCAACTCTGCAACGGCGCCGAATTCAGCAAGCTCATCGAGCCGGACCGCAGCATCCGCTCCGAGATCATGCACCAGGCGGCGCCGCTGCATGGCGCCGCCGGCACGCCGTACCGGATCGAATATGGCGTGCGCACCCACGCGGGTGCGCCGCTGATCTGGGTCGAGGAGACCGGCTGCTGGTTCGCCGGCCCCGATGGGCGGCCATCGCGTGCCCAGGGCATCGTGCGGATCAACAACGAGCGCCACGCCCGCGAGGAGCAACTGCTCAAGCTGTCACGCCACGATCCGCTGACCGGCGAGTTGAACCGGACGCACCTGTTGGCGACGCTTGCCGAGGTGATCGAGGAGTCGCAGCGCTTCCGCTTCTCCTGCGCCTTCATGCTGGTCGGCATCGATCATCTCGCGCGCATCAACGACGCCTTCGGCTTCGACGTCGCCGACGGCGTCGTGCTGGAGATCGCCCAGCGCATCCGGGGCCGGCTCCGCGGCGGCGACACGCTCGGGCGGTTCTCGGGCAACAAGTTCGGGTTGATCCTGAAGAACTGTACGATGGACGACATGAACACCGCCGCCGAACGCTTCCTCGCGACGGTGCGCGACGAGGTGGTGCCGACCAAGTCTGGTCCGGTCGCCGTCACCGCGACGATCGGCGCAGTCAGCGTTCCCCGTCACGCCCGCTCGGTCGAGGAGGCGGTCAACCGCGCCCATGAGACGCTCGACGCCGCCAAGCGCCGCCGCATCGGATCGTTCTCGACCTGGCGGCCGAACGTGGAGCGCGACGCGCAGCGCAAGGTCAACATCCGCGTCACCGATGAGATCGTGACCGCGCTCAATGAGCGGCGCATCGTCACGGCGTTCGAGCCGGTGGTGAATGCCAACACGCTTGCGCCCGCCTTCTATGAATGCCTGGTGCGGATGCGCCAGGATGACGGTCGGGCCCTCCTGGCGCCGGACGTCGTGCCGGTCGCCGAACGTCTCGGCCTGATCCGCCTGGTCGATCACCGCATTCTGGAGCTGGTGGTGGCGGAGCTTGCGAGCACGCCCGACGTCACCCTGAGCCTCAACATCTCGCCTGAGACCACCATGGATCCGGACTGGTGGGCCTCGATCGAGTCCATGATGCGCGCCCATCCGGGGGTCGCCGAACGGCTGATCGTCGAGATCACCGAGACGGTCGAGATCCAGGACGTCGACGATCTCCGCGGCTTCGTGACGCGGCTGAAAGATCTCGGCAGCCGAATTGCCATCGATGATTTCGGCGCCGGACACACCTCGTTCCGCAATCTGCGCAAGCTCGGCGTCGACATCGTCAAGATCGACGGCGCCTTCGTGCAGAATCTCGTGCGCTCGGCTGACGACCGCGCCTTCGTGCAGACGCTGGTCGAGCTGGCGCGACGGCTGCAGATCAAGACGGTCGCGGAATGGGTGCAGGACGAGGCGTCGGTCGCGCTGCTGCGCGACTGGGGCTGCGATTACATCCAGGGCCGGGTGATTGGCCTCGCCTCGGTCGATCGGCCGTGGATCGGTAACGGCACGGTCGAGTTGCCGGCGGCGAGCTGATCGGCCGCCGGCCTTCGGCGTCAGCCTTGCTGCTCGTCCTTCTTCGGCTCGGACATGCGGTCGAGCCGGTCCTGCATTTCCTTCATCTGACGACGCAGCTCGTCGATGTTGTCGTCGGCGGCCGGGGTCGGCTCGGCCGCCTTTTCCTCCCCGCGGGCCGGCGGCGCGAACGGCTTGAACATCGAGAAGGTCTGCTGGAACAGCTCCATGTTGCGGCGCACCTGCTCCTCGAGCGGCGCGAATGGCGTCCCGCTGAAGGTGTCAGCGATCTGCTTGCGGAACTTTTCCTGCTCTCTGGTCAGGGTATCGATCGACTGCTCAAGGTATTTCGGCACCACCATCTGCATGCTGTCGCCGTAGAAGCGGATGAGCTGGCGCAGGAACGTGGTCGGCAGCAGGTTCTGGCCGGCCTTGTTCTCCTGTTCGAAGATGATCTGGGCGAGTACGGAGCGCGTGATGTCGTCGCCGGTCTTGGCGTCGTAGACTAGGAAATCCTCCCCGTTCTTAACCATCGAGGCAAGATCTTCGAGGGTCACGTAGGTACTCGTCCCGGTATTGTAGAGCCGCCGGTTCGCGTATTTCTTGATTGTGGTGGGTTGGTCAGATTTCGCCATGAGCTCACACATGCAAACCGAGAACAGGGAACCCGGCGGCGTCGCCGCAGGGCGAAGAGCTACGCAATGCAATAACGTAATCACTTTCGGGCGAGTTCGGCTACGGTTTTGTGCGGAACGGTTAATCCCGCAGCAGAAATCTTGCTCACGAAACGGCCAAGCATCCCAATTTGAATGCGCTGCAACAGGAATTGCTGATGCCGCCAATTGACATGTCGCAACGACGTTAACAGGATGAAGCGCGAAGGTTTCGCACTCGCCAATCCGGGGCTTGCGGACGGCCGGCACGACCGTGAACTGAAAAGATCATTTTCATTTCAAATACCCTCAAGTTCTCAAGCCCTCGCTTTCACGTCCAAGATCAAGAACCCCAGGAGATGCCCATGTCAGACGATGTCGTCATCGTCAGTGCCGCCCGTACCCCGGTTGGAAGCTTCAACGGTGCCTTTGCCAGTGTTCCGGCCCATGAGCTGGGCGCTGTCGCCATCAAGGCCGCACTGGAACGCGCCGGCATCGAGCCGGGCCGTGTGTCCGAAGTCATTCTGGGGCAGATCCTGACCGCAGCTCAGGGCCAGAACCCGGCCCGTCAGGCCTCGATCGCCGCCGGCATTCCGGTGGAAAGCCCGGCCTGGGGCATCAACCAGCTGTGCGGCTCGGGCCTGCGCTCCGTCGCGCTGGGCTACCAGGCGCTCGTCAATGGCGACTCCGACATCGTCGTCGCCGGCGGCCAGGAGTCGATGAGCATGGCGGCGCATGCGCAATACCTGCGCGCCGGCGTGAAGATGGGCTCGCTCGATCTGGTCGACACGATGATCAAGGACGGTCTGTGGGATGCCTTCAACGGCTATCACATGGGCAACACCGCCGAGAACGTTGCGAAGCAATATCAGATCACCCGCGCGCAGCAGGACGAGTTCGCCGTTGCATCGCAGAACAAGGCCGAGGCCGCTCAGAAATCCGGCAGGTTCAAGGACGAGATCGCGCCCGTGACGGTCAAGAGCCGCAAGGGCGACACCGTGGTCGACACCGACGAATACCCGCGTCATGGCGCGACGGTCGAGGCCATGGCCAAGCTGCGTGCGGCCTTCGAGAAGGACGGCACGGTCACCGCCGGCAACGCGTCGGGCATCAATGACGGCGCAGCGGCCGTGGTGTTGATGACCGCCAAGCAGGCCGCCAAGGAAGGCAAGACCCCGCTCGCCCGGATCGTGTCCTGGGGACAGGCCGGCGTCGACCCGAAGATCATGGGCACCGGCCCGATCCCGGCGTCGCGCACGGCGCTGAAGAAGGCCGGCTGGAATATCGCCGACCTCGACCTGATCGAAGCCAACGAGGCGTTCGCCGCGCAGGCCTGTGCCGTGAACAAGGACCTCGGCTGGGATCCGGCCAAGGTCAACGTCAACGGCGGTGCGATCGCGATCGGCCATCCAATCGGTGCATCCGGCGCGCGCGTGCTCGTGACCCTGCTGCATGAGATGCAGAAGCGCGACGCCAAGAAGGGCCTCGCGACGCTGTGCATCGGCGGTGGCATGGGCATCGCGCTGTGCGTCGCACGCGACTAAAAAGCCGGCACTGACTGCGAACCGTTCAATCTTCGCAATCGCGTCCAGCTCAACTAAAGATCAACGCCCGGCGATCTCGCCGGGCGTTTTGTTCTTGATGTCCGTCAAACACGTCGCATAATCGACCACTAAAAAAATGGAGTTGAGCGAGCATCGATGGTCATGCGGCAAGTTGATCGTCGCACGACGTTTCATGATCCAATAACAACGGTATGCACGGTGGCAGCCAGAGGTTGTCCTGTGCGATCAGTCATCGAGGGAAGGATTCGACATGGCACGTGTGGCGTTGGTGACCGGGGGGACGCGCGGTATCGGAGCGGCGATCAGCAAGGCGCTGAAGGCGGCGGGATACAAGGTCGCGGCGAATTACGGCGGCAACGATGCCGCTGCGGAGAAGTTCAAGAGCGAGACCGAGATCCCCGTCTACAAATGGGACGTCAGCTCGTTCGAGGCCTGCGGCGAAGGCATCAAGAAGGTCGAAGCCGATCTCGGTCCCATCGACGTGCTGATCAACAATGCCGGCATCACCCGTGACACGGCCTTCCACAAGATGACGCTCGAGCAGTGGAGCGCCGTCATCAACACCAATCTCGGCTCGCTGTTCAACATGACCCGCCCGGTCATCGAGGGCATGCGCGCGCGCAAGTTCGGCCGCATCATCAACATCTCCTCGATCAACGGCCAGAAGGGCCAGTTTGGCCAAGTCAACTACTCCGCGGCGAAGGCCGGCGACATCGGCTTCACCAAGGCGCTCGCGCTGGAGACGGCCAAGGCCGGCATTACCGTCAACGTGATCTGCCCGGGCTACATCAACACCGAGATGGTGCAGGCGGTGCCGAAGGACGTGCTCGAGAAAGCCATTCTGCCGCTGATTCCGGTGGGGCGCCTCGGCGAGCCCGAGGAGATCGCGCGCGCCGTGGTGTTCCTCGCGGCGGATGAGGCGGGAGCCATCACCGGCTCGACGCTGTCGGTCAATGGCGGCCAGTACATGGTGTGATCCGCGCCGGCGGCGTTGCCTCCGGCCGCCTTCTGCGGTTAAGGAAATCGAACGCTCGCGCTCGCCGCGGGCATTCACGTCTTGGACGCTTCCCGCACGGACGAAGGCGTGGTGGCCGGCATGAGCCGGCCGTGACGGAGCCTGCCGCCTGATGTCCCAGCGAACTGCGACCCTGATCGGTCTGACCGCGATCCTGATGTGGTCGCTGCTCGCCTTGTTGACGGTGGCGACGGGTACGATCCCCGCCTTCCAGCTTGCGGCAATGACCTTTGCTGTCGGCGGCGCGGTCGGCCTGCTCAGTGTGTTGCGTCGACCGGATGGGCTGCAGGTGTTGCGGCAGCCGGCGAGGGCGTGGGCCGTGGGCGTCGGCGGCCTGTTCGGCTATCACGCGCTGTATTTCCTGGCGCTGCGCTTCGCGCCGCCGGCGGAAGCCGGGCTGCTGAACTATCTCTGGCCGCTGCTGATCGTGCTGTTCTCGGCCTTCCTGCCTGGCGAGCGCCTGGCGGTCCATCACGTCATCGGCGCCGCGATCGGTCTCGTCGGAACCGCGCTGCTGTTGCTCGGCAACGGTGCGAGCTTCGCTGCGAGCCAGTTGCCGGGGCTTGCGGCCGCCTTCGTCGCGGCGTTCGTGTGGGCGATCTATTCGGTGCTCTCGCGTCGTCTGAAGGCGGTGCCGACCGATGCGGTCGCCGGCTTCTGCCTGGCGACGTCCGCGCTGGCGGCCCTGGTCCATGTTGCGGTCGAGCGAACGGTCTGGCCCGACAGCCCGACGCAGTGGCTCGCTGTTGCCGGTCTCGGCATCGGCCCGGTGGGTGCTGCGTTCTACGCCTGGGACATCGGCATGAAGCGGGGCGACATTCGGGTGCTCGGTGCGGCGTCCTATGCGACGCCGCTGCTGTCGACGGCGTTCCTGATCGTTGCCGGCTACGCGCGGCCGAGCGCGACCATCGCCGTGGCGGCGCTGCTGATCGCCGGCGGCGGTCTGGTCGCGGCCAAGGACATGTTCCTTCTGCGCAAGCGCTGACCGCGTCAGGTTGAGCGAAAGTCAGGCGGTGCCCGCTCGCATGCGGACTTCGGTACGGCGGCCCGAATCCGCCGGTTATCCTTGATGCGCACTTAACCGTGCGCAAAACCAGCGCGCCGGCCGGTAGCTCACAACCGCCGATTACGGTTTGGCGCGGTCTGCACCTAACCCGCCCTTTACCCGTCCCGCGCGATAGTTCGCGGGAAATGGTGCTGACAACGGGGCGGCGATGCCGGACGTGAGACGTTACATGGCCCGCGCGGGGGAGTTGTTTCGCGTCCCCGCCGACAATCCCGAGCTGACGCGCGCGCAGTTCCAGGCGTTCTCGAAGCAGGTGCCGCTGCTCTATTTCATTCTCATCACCAACAGCCTGGCGCTCGCCTACACGTTCCTGCCGCTGGCGCCGACGTGGCTCACGATTTCGGTGCCGGCCCTGCTATCGACGATTACCGGCGCGCGCATGCTGTGGTGGCTGCGGCAGGGCGAGGCCGCCAGCAACGACGCCGAGGTGCTGCGTAACCTGCGCGTCACCAACCGGATCGCCGGCCCGATCGGGGCGCTGTTCGTCGTCTGGTCATTCGCGTTGTTTCCCTATGGCGATCCGTTCGCCAAGGGGCAGGTCGCGTTCTACATGGCGGTCACGGTCATCGGCATCATCTTCTGCCTGATGCATTTGCGCTCCGCGGCGCTGATCGTGACCCTTGTGGTCATCGTCCCCTACGTCATCTTCTTCATGTCCACGGGCGTTCACGCGCTGCGTGCGATCGCGGTCAATCAGTTGCTCGTGTCCGGCGCCATGGTCACGGTGCTGTTCATCTACTATCGGGATTTCGCCGCGCTCGTCGCCAGCCGCAAATCGCTGCTCGCGGAGCAGGCCGCGACGCAAGCGCTGTCGGATGAAAACTTCCGCCTCGCCAATTTGGACGCGCTGACCGATCTGCCCAATCGCCGCCGCTTCTTCTCGGAGCTCACGCAGGCATTCGCCGAGGCCGAGCGGGACGGCACGCGGCTCGCTGTCGGCATCATTGATCTCGACGGCTTCAAGCCGATCAACGATACCTATGGACATACGGTCGGCGACCGCGTGCTGATGGAGGCCGCGCGCCGCGTCCGCGACGCCTGTGCCGGCCATGGCGGCCAGGTCCATCTCGCCCGGCTCGGCGGCGACGAGTTCGGACTGGTGGTCGCCGGCAACCCCACGGACGACGATCTGCTCAACCTCGGACGGCAGATCACCGAGCTGATCAAGCTGCCCTATCAGTTCGACACGACGCATACCGGCCTGTCGTGCTCGACCGGCTTTGCGCTATATCCGCGCTCGGCCATGGCCGCGGATGCGCTGTACGAATGCGCCGACTATGCGCTCTACCACGCCAAGCGCCGCGCCCGCGGCCAGGCCATCATCTTCTCGACCGAGCTCGAGGCGGAGATCCGCAGCCGCAGCGTGATCGAGCACCTGTTGCGCACGGCCGATTTCGAAGCCGAGATGGATCTGGCGTTTCAGCCGATCATGGACGCGACGAATTCGCGCACCACCGGATTCGAGGTCCTGGCGCGCTGGCACAGCCCCAAGCTGGGAACGGTGTCGCCCGCAAGCTTCATCCCGGCGGCCGAGCGGATCGGCGTCATCCGCAGCCTGACGCGCTGTCTGCTGGTCAAGGCGCTCGCGGCGGCGCGGACCTGGCCGGACGACATTCGCGTGTCGTTCAATCTCTCCGCGCACGACATCTGCTCGCCGGACGGTGTTATTCCGCTGCTGGCGGTCATTCATGCCAGCGGCGTTCCGCCGCGCCGAATCGAGTTCGAGATCACGGAGACCGCCGTCACCTTTGATTTCGCCCGCGCCGAGCAGTCGATCGCGGCGCTGAAGGCGATCGGTTGCGGCATCTCGCTGGACGATTTCGGCACCGGCTACTCGTCGCTCAGCCACGTTCACCGGCTGCCGCTCGACAAGCTCAAGGTTGACCGCAGTTTCGTGAGCGACGTCAATGCCAACCCGATCAGCCACAAGATCATCAAGTCGCTGACCGGCCTCTGCGCCGACATGGAAATCTCGTGTGTGGTCGAAGGTGTCGAGACCAAGGAGCAGCTCGACAGCCTCCGGCGTTTGGGCGCGGACTACATCCAGGGCTACTACTTCGCGAAGCCGATGCCGGCCGACGCGATTTCCGGCTTCCTCGCCCAGGAGCGCCAGCGCTTCGCCGAGCCGGCCGCGAAGGTCGCGGGCGCGAGCGCCTGACTCAGACCTCCGGCTCCCAGCCGGGCGGCGCGAGTTCGAATCCTTCGAACATGAAGCCCGGCGCCACCGTGCAGCCGACGAGCGTCCAATCGCCGGCGCTCTCGGCGGCTTGCCAGGCATAGGCAGGGACGATCGCCTGCGGTTGCTGGCCGGCTGCGAGGTCGATCCCCAGCGTCGTCGTTTGCGGCGCCTGGCCTTCGGCGGCGATCCGCAAGGTCAGCGCTGCCCCGGCATAGAAGTGCCAGGTCTCGACCGCGTCGACCCGGTGCCAATGCGAACGCTCGCCGCGGGCGAGCAGGAAATAGATCAAGGTCGATGCGGCGCGGCCGGAGGCGTCCACGGCCGGATCGCGAAACGTCTCGCGAAAATGTCCGCCCTCCGGATGCGGCTGCAGACCAAGGCGCGCGATGATGTCGGCAGCCGAGAGCGTGGTCATCGTCGTCCTCAGCCTTACGACTTGTTCTTGCGCTCACGCAGTTCGCCGAACACCTGCTCGGCGCTGGCGCCCTTCATGCGCAGCCGCAAAGCGACGGCCGGATCGTCGGCGCGCAGGAACACGTTGGCGGTCTTCTCGTCGCCCAGCAGCGACGGAATGGTCGGCCGGTTGGCGGCACGGAGCCGCGTGACTTCCTCGGCGCGAGCCTTCAGCGCCTCGTTGTCTCCGTCGACGGTGAGCGCGAATTTGACGTTCGAGGCTGTGTATTCGTGGCCGCAATAGAGCCGGAAGTCGTCCGGCAGCGCGCGCAGCTTGAGAAGCGAGTCCCACATCATCGGATAGGTGCCTTCGAACACGCGGCCGCAGCCGACCGAGAACAGCGTGTCGGCCGCAAACAACGCCTTGTCGGCGTCGAACACGTAGGAGACGTGGTCGAGCGTATGGCCGGGCGTTTCCAGCACGCGCGCGAGCAGCTCGCCGATCTTCACGACATCGCCATGGGCGACGCGCAGGTCGACGTTGGCGATCGCCGTCGTCTTGTCGTGCGGCGCGACCACCCGGCAGCCATATTTCTGCTTGAGCTCGGCGACGCCGCCGACATGGTCGTGATGATGATGCGTGATCAGGATGTCGGTGAGCGTCCAGCCTTCGGCGTCCAATTGCCGGACGATCGGTCCGGCCTCGGGGGCGTCGATCGAGGCAGTCGCGCCGGTCGCGGGGTTATGGATCAGATAGCCGAAATTGTCGGACAGGCAGGTGAAGACGCGGATGTCGGCGGCCATGATGTCTCCGTCGGCGGGACCGGGCGAGGCACGATGGTAGCGCTCGCGATGCCAGAAGGTCGTGGAAGCGGAGCCCGGGCGCAGCGCTGCGGGGCGCCTCCGATGTCCCGGGCAGAGATATGGCGTTAACGCTGGAGGCGCAACGCAATATTCGGCGCGTGGCAGCGCGCGCCCGCATGATACATTGACGTCATGGACGTGATCGATCTGCGGAATTTCTATTCGGGTCGCCTCGGGATCGTCGCGCGGCTCTTGATCAACCGCGGCATCCGCGCGCGCTGGCCGAACGCGGCCGGGCAGCGGGTGCTCGGCATCGGCTATCCCACGCCCTATCTCGGCTTGTTCCGCGAGGATTCCGAACGCTGCATCGCCTTTATGCCGGCGGCGCAGGGGGTGCTGAAATGGCCGACGGCGCGGCCGACCCTGGCCTCGCTGGTGGACGAGTTCTCGCTGCCGCTGCCCGATGCGGCGGTCGACCGCATCCTGATCGTGCATGCGCTGGAGATGTCGGACGACCCGGCCGGGCTGCTGCGGGAGATGTGGCGGGTGCTGGCGCCGGCGGGACGCATGATCATCGTGATCCCGAACCGGCGCGGCGTCTGGACGCGGACCGACAACACGCCATTCGGCCATGGCCGGCCCTATTCCCGCTCGCAGATCACGCAGTTGCTGCGGCAGACCTGGTTCACGCCGACCGGCTGGGGCGAGGCGCTGTTCATGCCCCCGGTCGGTGGCTGGTTCCTGAAATCGGCGATGGCCTGGGAGCGCGTCGGCGCTGCGCTGTCGCTGCCGTTCGCCGGTGTCCACATCGTCGAGGCGACCAAGCAGGTCTACCGGGTGATCCCGGCGCGCCGCGAGCGCATCCGGCTGATCCCACGACTCGAACCCGTGCTGGCGCCGTCACCGTCGGCCCCAGGATCCGGTGGCTCCGGCCGCCGCGAGGTCGGTCTGCCGTCGCGCGACGGATGACACCGGGTTGCTCCCTGCGTGCCTCTCAGCGCAAAGAAAAACGGGTGGGCTCAGGGCCCACCCGTTTCGTCATGACGGAGCGAAATCGCTATTCGCCCGGATTGAGGTCCTCGCTCGGCGCCGGCGCAGCAGCGGCTGCTTCGCCGCGCGGACCATGCGGACGCCGGCGGCGGCGCGGATAGCGCTCGGCAGCGCCCTCGAAGGCGGCCGGGGCATTGGCGATCTGCGGCTGCGGGCCGGTGATGAAGGACGGCAACCGATCGACCCCGCTGTCGGCGATGACGGGCTGGGGTTGCGGCTGGGGCTGGTACTGGACGGGCTGCGGACGCTCGCGGTGCTCGCGCGGCTCCCGCTCGCGATGCTCACGCGGTTCACGGTGCTCGCGCGGCTCGCGGTGTTCGCGCGGCTCGCGATGCTCACGCGCTTCGCGATGCTCGCGCGGCTGCTGCTCGCGCTGATAGGGCTGGTTGTCGCCGCGCTCGCGCTGGCCGCCTTCGCGATCGCGCATGAAGGGTTGGGGTTGAGGCTGCGGCTGGGCCGGAACGAAGCCGGGCTCCTGGCCGAAATGCGAGAAGCTCTCGCCTTCATCATCGAGGTCGTCGACGGTCAGGTCATCGGCGTTGCGCGGTTGCTGCTGCGGCTGGTTCTGGCGGAACTGCTCTTGCGCGGCGGCAATCAGGCGGAAATAGTGCTCGGCGTGCTGGTAGTAGTTCTCGGCGGCAACGGGGTCACCCGAGGAGCGGGCGTCGCGGGCAAGCTGGACATATTTCTCGGCGACATGAGAGGCGGTACCGCGGATCTTGATGTCCGGTCCATTGGACTCGAACACCCTGGTCAGCGGATTCTGGCCGCGCCGGTTATTGTTGTTGTTACCGCCGCTGTTCCGGTTGCGCATCCGCTTGTTGTTCTGACCGTTTCTCATGTCCTGCCTTTATTCCAACCCTGCGTTAGGAGCACCGATTGCTGAGCACTGATAGTGAGCACTGATTGTTATCGGAATACCGAAAGCGTATTGAATTACCTTCGCCGGGCTCGGACGCCTCGTGCGCGGTCCAAATGGCCCATCCGACCCATGCCGGTTCCGACATGCCGGTTCGACCCATGCCGATGTGATCGACAGCCGATTCTCTCGACAAAAGCGCGTTCAAAACGCGTTCCCCACCCGCCAGCCCCCTGGGACCAGCGAACCACGTCATTCAGCCAGCCACGGCGAGATGCGCCACGACCGACCCAGTTTGCTTAGCGTAAGACCTCAAGTGCAAAGTCAGGCTTTCGTTCGCTTTGCAGTCGCGGGCTGCGCAGCCATCCGGCTCTCGCGCTCAGCAGATCTGCGTTCTGGAACCTATCGCCCGGCGCGGCTCTCTGGCATCTGACTGCTGCGGTGTTCCGTGAATACCGCTCGTCGTGGCCTGCGCCGGTGCTATGGGTGGAACGTAGTCGCTCCCGGGGGATATTCCAAGAGCTTTTTCTATATCCCCCGACCTTTACCGGAGCTTTTTTAAGCCCATGACGGTTCGGGGAATACCGGCCAGATCGGCCCGGATCGTCGAGGAATCGGCCGTCAGGCCGGCCCTCACCATCAATGCAGCGACGTCGTCACTCTGGCCAAGCCCGACCTCCACGATGACAGCGCCGCCGGGCTGAAGCAGGGCCGCTGCCTGCGGGATTAGCGCGCGGTAGGCGTCGAGCCCGTCCTTGCCCCCGTCCAGTGCGCGTAGCGGATCATGAGCGCGCACCTCGGCGTCGAGCGCGCCGATCTCGGACGACGGGATGTAGGGCGGGTTCGACACGATCAGGTCGAAACCTACAGCCAGCGCTGCGGCGTAGGAGCAGGCAACGAAGCCAGCGCGGTCGGCCAATCCGAGCGCGCGCGCATTGTCCCGCGCGGTCGTCAGCGCGGCCAAGCTGATGTCGGTGCCCAGTCCAAAGGCCCACGGCAGCTCGGACAGCAGCGCCAGCAGGATCGCGCCGGAGCCCGTGCCGAGATCGGCGATGCGCAAGCGACGCTTCAGGTCGCCGCCGGCCGCGAGATGTTCCAGTGCCAGCTCGACCACGGTCTCAGTGTCCGGTCGCGGCACCAGCGTATCGGCCGACAATCGCAGGTCCAGGCCCCAGAACTCTTTGGTGCCGAGGAGGCGGGCGACCGGTTCGCCGGCCAGCCGGCGCTGCATCAGCGTTTCCAGGCGCTGCGCGTCGTCATGGGAGAGCTGTCGTCTCCCGTGCATCACGAGCCCGGTGAGGTCGAGCTGCAGCGCATGGCCGATCAGCAGCCGCGCATCGAGCTCGGGCGAGTCGAGGCCCGCATCTGCAAAGCGTGCGGCCAGGGCACGGCGGGCGGCATCGATCGTCACGCCGGCGATGAGGCCGGTCATCGCGCAAGCTCCCTCCACGCGTCATCCCCGCGAACGCGGGGATCCATACGCCGTGCCGTTGCGGGACGGGCGGTCGGAGTTGCCTTCTGTGACAGCCACGAAGGCCGGTGATTATGGGTCCCGGCGTTCGCCGGGACGACACCGTTTGTGTCGGGGCAGCGTCGCATCGCCTCCTGCAATGCGCCGGTGCGCATCACGCCGCCGCACCTTGCGCGGCGAGCTGGGCTGCCTGGTGCTCGGTCGTCAGCGCGTCGATCAGTTCGCCCAGCGCTTCGCCCGCGATCACCTGCGGCAGCTTGTAGAGCGTCAGGTTGATGCGGTGGTCGGTGACGCGCCCTTGCGGGAAATTATAGGTACGGATGCGCTCGGAGCGGTCGCCGGAGCCGACCTTCTCCTTGCGCTCGGCCGAGCGCGCCGCGTCGACCTTCTGCCGCTCGGCGTCGTAGATGCGCGAGCGCAGGATGTTCATCGCGGAGGCGCGGTTCTTGTGCTGCGAGCGGCTGTCCTGCATCATCACGACGATCCCGGTCGGGATGTGGGTGATGCGGATCGCCGATTCCGTCTTGTTGACGTGCTGGCCGCCGGCGCCTTGGGCGCGCATGGTCTCGATGCGCAGGTCGTCCTGCTTGATGTCGACATCGACCTCCTCGACCTCCGGCAGCACGGCAACCGTGGCGGCCGAGGTGTGGATGCGCCCCTGGGTCTCGGTATCGGGCACGCGCTGCACGCGGTGCACCCCGGATTCGAATTTCAGCTTGGCGAAGGCGCCGCGGCCCTGCACCTCGGCGATGATTTCCTTGTAGCCGCCGACGGTGCCTTCGGAGGCCGAGATCACCTCGACCTTCCAGCCCTGCAGGGCGGCGAAGCGCTCATACATCCGGAACAGGTCGCCGGCGAACAAAGAGGCCTCGTCGCCGCCGGTGCCGGCGCGGATTTCAAGCACGACGTTGCGGTCGTCCATCGCATCCTTCGGAAGCAGCGCGACGCGGATCTGCTGCTCCAGCTCGCCGCGGCGCGCGATCAGCTCGTCGCGCTCGGCCTCGGCCATCGCGCGCATCTCGGCGTCGGTGGTGGGATCGGCGATGAGCGCCTCCGTCTCGGCGAGCTCCTTGACGCCGGCGCGATACGCCTTCACCGCGTCGATCAGCGGATTGAGCTCGGCGAGTTCGCGGGTGATCTGCACGTAGCGGTCGGAATTGACCTGGCCGAGCAGCTCCGCCTCGAGCGAGGCGTGATGCGCGAGCAGGACATCCAGTTTGGCTTCGGGAAGCGACGACATGATGCAATCTGATCTAGGAGCAAACGATACGAACGGAAGACGCTTGGCGCGACGGGCCCGCTACAGCGCGAGGCCTTCGCTCTCGGCGAACTCGGTCAGCTTCTGCCGCATCGAGAAGCTGCCAGCCGGTGCGGCCAGCCATTCGGCCATCTTCGTCGCCGCCTTGCCGGCGTCGAGTTCGAGGATCATCGCCTTCACAGGGCCGTGCGCGGTGGCCGACAGCGACAGCGAGCGGTAGCCGAGCGAGATCAGCGCCAGCGCGCCGATCGGCTTGGAGGCCATCTCGCCGCACAGCGACACCGACCGCTTGGCCGCCTTGGCCTTGTGCACGATCTGCTGCAACGCCCGCAGGATCGGCGTCGACAGCGTGTCGAAGCGCTCGGAGACCTTGGCATTGCCGCGATCGACCGCGAACAGGAACTGGAACAGGTCGTTCGAGCCGACCGAGATGAAATCGACCTTCGAAAGCAGCTCGTCGAGCTGATACAGCAGCGCCGGGACCTCGAGCATGGTGCCGACGTCGACGCGCTCCGGCAGCGTGTGACCGTGCTGGCGCAAGTAAGTCAGCTCGCGCTCGACGATCGCCTTGGCCGTGTCGAACTCGGCGACTTCCGAGATCATCGGGAACATGATGCGCAGCGAGCGGCCGCCGCCGGCGCGCAGCAGCGCCCGGATCTGGCCGCGCAGCAGGCCCGGACGGTCGAGGCCGAGGCGGATCGCGCGCCAGCCGAGCGCCGGATTCTCCTCGATCACGGTCTCCATGTAGGGCAGCGCCTTGTCGCCGCCGATGTCCAAAGTGCGGAACGTGACCGGCTTGTGGCCGGCGGCGTCGAGAACCGTGCGATACAGCGCCAGCTGGTCGCTCGAGCGCGGCAGGCTGGCGGACACCATGAATTGCAGCTCGGTGCGGAACAGGCCGATGCCGGCGCTGCCGGTGTCCTCGATATGCGGCAGGTCAATGACCAGGCCCGCATTGATCATCAGCTCGATCGGCTGGCCGTCCTTGGTCACGCAGGGCTTGTTGCGCAGCTCGCCATATTGCGCCTGGCGGCGAGCGCGGAAGCGCACCCGCTCGGCATAGGCGGACTCGATCTCGGACGACGGCCGAACGTAGATCGAGCCCGACGTGCCATCGACGATGATGGCGTCGCCGGGATCGGCGATGCCCGGCGCGTTCGGCACCTCGCCGACGGCGGGAATGCCGAGCGCACGCGCCACGATCGCGACATGCGAGTTGGCAGTGCCTTCCTCGAGCACGAGGCCGCGCAGCCGCTTGCGGTCGTAGTCGAGCAGCGCCGCCGGGCCCATTGCGCGCGCGATCAGGATGGCATTGTCGGGCAGGTGCTCGCGCCGGGGCGCGTGGTCCTGGCCCACCAGTTGGCGCAGCAGCCGGTAGCCGAGGTCCTCGAGATCGTGCAGCCGCTCGCGCAAATACGGATCGGTGGAGCGCAGCATGCGGGCGCGGGTGTCGGACTGCACGCGCTCGACGGCGGCTTCCGCCGTGAGGCCGGTCGCGACCGCCTCGTGCAGCTTGTGCGACCAGCCCTGGTCGTTGGCGAACATGCGATAGGCTTCGAGCACCTCGCGGTGCTCGCCGCCATCGGCGACGTCACCGCGCTCCAGCATGCGGTCGAGGTCGGCGCGCAGCTTGAGCAGCGCGGCGTCGAGCCGCTTGATCTCCTTCGGCAGATCCTCGGCGATGTAGTTGTTGATGACGACGCGCGGCTCGTGCAGCACGACGTGGCCGAGCGCGATGCCATCGGACAGCACGGTGCCGGTCTTGTGGATCGAGTGCCGCGCCGCCGGCTCGGCGCCGGGCTGGGCGAGCGCTGCGAGCTCGCCGGAGGCGATCATCTCGGCGAGCACCATCGCGGTGGTCTGCAGCGCCTCGACCTCTTCCTCGACATAGGTGCGCTTGGCGCGGTTCTGCACCACCAGCACGCCGAGCGTGTTGCCGGCGCGCAGGATCGGCACGCCAAGGAAGGAGTGGTAGATCTCTTCGCCGGTTTCCGGCCGATACGAGAAGGCGGGGTGGCTCTGCGCGTCGTTCAGATTGAGCGGCGTCGCCTCGCTCGCGACGAGGCCGACGAGGCCCTCATGCGCGCTCAGCACGGTCATGTGAACGGCGTCGCGGTTCAGACCTTCGGTGGCGTAGAGCTCGAGCGTGTTGTCGACGCGAAGCACATAGACCGAGCAGACCTCCGCGACCATGTTGGCCGCGATCAGCACCACGATCTTGTCGAGTCGCTCCTGTGCCGAGACCTGCTCCGCCATGGTCTCGCGAAGCCGTCTGAGCAGGACGCGGGGGCCTCCCGACGCGCTTCGCATGTGGCACAATCCCCCTTCCTGGGGCCAGCCCGGCACGCGGCCGGATCTGGCGCTAAACTCGCGGCATCGAACAGCTTTCTCGATTCGGCACTATCGCACGCTCAGAGTGCCGGCCCGAACCAGAACAACCATCACTGGAGCACAGTTTGCGGCTGCCATCCTGCGATGGCGTATAGCGAATTAGGGCTTGTTTTGCCAAGCAAAACGCCTGCCACCGCGGGCGGCGTCAACGGCTTTCGAACGACCTCCGGCCCGTCCCGCTGTCACATAACGGGACAGGTGTGGTTGCGGAGGAGGATTTTCTAGGCCTGGTCCAGTCCGTAGAGCGTGTGCAGCGTGCGGACGGCGAGCTCGGTATAGGCGGCGTCGATCAGCACCGAGAACTTGATCTCGGAGGTCGTGATCGCGCGAATGTTGATGTTGCGGGCGGCGAGCGCGGCAAATCCCTTGGCGGCGACGCCGGCATGGCTGCGCATGCCCGAGCCGATCACCGAGACCTTGGCGACGTCGGTTGCGGTATCCAAGCGCTGGTAGCCGATCTTGTCCTTGGCCGCGGTGATGGTCTCGCGCGCCCGGTTGTAGTCGGTCGCCGGCACCGTGAAGGTCAGATCGGTGGTCTTGCCATCTTCCGAGACGTTCTGGACGATCATGTCGACATTGATGTTGGCATCAGCCAGCGGTCCGAAGATCGACGCGGCAACGCCCGGCTTGTCCTCGATCTGGCGCACCGAGATCTGGGCCTCGTCCTTGGAGAAGGCGATGCCGGTCACGACGTGATTTTCCATGATTTGTTCCTCGCTGCAGATCAGCGTCCCCGGCGGCTGGTTGGCGTGCGGGTCGATATCCTCGGGCTTGTCGAATGAGGAGCGGACGAAGATCGGCATGTTGTGCACCATGCCCAGTTCCACCGAACGGACCTGCAGCACCTTGGCGCCCTGGGACGCCAGCTCCAGCATGTCCTCGAAGGCGATCTTGTCGAGCCGCTTGGCCTTCGGCACCACCCGGGGGTCGGTGGTGTAGACGCCGTCGACGTCGGTATAGATGTCGCAGCGGTCGGCCCTGATGGCGGCCGCGATCGCCACCGCCGAAGTGTCCGAGCCGCCGCGGCCGAGCGTGGTGATTCGCCCGGTTTCGGCGTTGATGCCCTGGAAGCCGGCGATGACCGCAACTTCCTTGCGGTCGCGGAAGCGCTGGATCAGCTCGGCGCCGTCGATATCGACGATTCGCGCCGAGGCATGGGCGTCGCTGGTCTTGATCGGGATCTGCCAGCCCTGCCACGAGCGGGCCTGGATGCCCATGCTCTGCAGCACGATCGCCAGCAGGCCGGACGTGACCTGCTCGCCCGAGGCCACCACGGCGTCGTATTCGCGCGCATCATGCATCGGCGACGCCTCGGTGCACCAGGCGACCAGCTCGTTGGTCTTGCCCGACATCGCCGAGACGACGACGGCAACCTCATGACCGGCATCGACCTCGCGCTTGACGTGGCGCGCGACGTTGCGGATGCGGTCGATGTTGGCGACGGATGTGCCGCCGAATTTCAGCACGAGGCGACCCATGACGACGCGCTCATTCCCATCAGGAGGATAAGTTGACCGGCTGAGCGCGAAACCGGAGGCGCGCCAGCCGAAACGCGCGTATACATAGCGCCGCGGCTGGGGGCAAGACGGTTCCTTGTGGTGACAGGGTCAGGTTGGTGACAGGGTCAGGTGAGAGGCTTGGAATGGCGCGTTACATCGACGAAATCCTGCAACCCGGCGAGAAGGTGCTGTATTCGACCAACGCGCATTGGATGTTCTACCTGCCCGCGATCGGGGCCTGGATCGTCGTGTTTGGATTGCTCGTCCTCTCCCGCATGACCGTGAACGACAGTTTGGTCATGCTGTGCCTGGCCACCGCCGCCGTTATCGCCATTGTCGCCCTGTATTGGACGGTCCGGGCCTGGTTCCATCGCCTCACCACGGAGACGGACGTTACCAATCGTCGCGTCGTCCATAAAACCGGTTTCATCAAGCGCCGTACCTTCGAGATGGCCCTCGACAAGGTCGAGAGCGTCGACGTCAACCAGACCATCATGGGACGGGTTCTCAATTACGGCGACGTCACCATCTTGGGGGTGGGCGAGGGCAAGGAAACCATTTCGACCATCGCGGAGCCGCTGGCGTTCCGGAACGCCATCACGGCGCGTTAACCCGGTACGGCGCCGCAGCTTCGATCATTGAGTATTCAGCGATGACAATGCCTCAGGATTCCCGCAGCACTTCTGTTCCCTCCGGCTCGACCGTCGATCCGGCCGAGATCGCGAAGTTCTCGAAACTGTCCGAGACCTGGTGGGACCCCAAGGGCAAGATGGCGCCCCTGCACAAGATTAACCCGCTGCGCCTGACCTACATCCGCGATGCCGCCTGCCGGAAATTCGAGCGCAACGCCAAGAGCCTGAACTGCCTCTCGGGACTGCGCATGCTCGACATCGGCTGCGGCGCGGGATTGCTGTGCGAGCCGTTCACGCGGCTGGGCGCGCAAGTCGTCGGCGTCGATCCCTCGGCCAGCAACATT
This sequence comes from Bradyrhizobium sp. SZCCHNRI20481, assembly GCF_032485055.1. Classification (NCBI taxonomy): domain Bacteria; kingdom Pseudomonadati; phylum Pseudomonadota; class Alphaproteobacteria; order Hyphomicrobiales; family Nitrobacteraceae; genus Bradyrhizobium; species Bradyrhizobium sp. SZCCHNRI20481. The sequence continues at coordinate 120,518 of NZ_JAUEUE010000006.1, read as the reverse complement.
GCCGCTGCCAGGCTGCATGCGGAAAAGGGCCATCTGTCGATCGACTATCGCTGCACCACGATCGAGGAGATGGATCCGCGCGAGCGCTTCGACATCGTGCTGGCGATGGAGGTCGTCGAGCACGTCACCGATGTCGGTGCCTTCCTCGGCCGCTGTGCCGCCGTGCTGAAGCCGGGCGGCATGATGGTGGTCTCGACGCTGAACCGCAACTGGAAGAGCTTCGCGCTCGCCATCGTCGGTGCCGAATATGTGCTGCGCTGGCTGCCGCGCGGCACGCATGAGTGGAGCAAGTTCGTCACGCCGGACGAGCTGACGAAATACCTGCTCGACAATCGTCTGGTCATCACCGAGCAGAGCGGCGTCGTCTACAGCCCCTTCGCCGACCGCTGGAGTCTGTCGACCGACATGGACGTGAACTACATGATGGTTGCCGAGCAGATGGTGTAGCACGGCGTCGCGCTTCGGTTCGGCCGGGGTGCTGCTCCACAACCGGTGTCGTCCCTGCGAACGCAGGGACCCATAACCCCAGAGAGTGGTTCGGGGCACGCTAGGAGATCAGGTCGCTGGCGGGCTTTCCGTGGCGCGACAGGTTCAACGTGCAGCCTGCCCCAAGACAGATCACGCGGTATGGGTCCCGGGTCTACGCCCGCTGACGCGTCGCGTCATTGGGCTTGCCCGGGACGACAGCTTTGCTCCCCCCGCCAGCTTCATTCTCGGTTGTCGTCGGTCCAGCCAGATGGCGCTCGACCAAAGGTGTCGTCCCTGCGAACGCAGGGACCCATAACCACAGGGATTGGTTTGTGGCACCCTAGGAGATCAGGTCGCTGAGATCGCGCCGTTCGAGATTGTCGCGCTCGATCAGCTCGATCTTCCAGTCGCGCTTCCAGCGCTTGAGCTGCTTTTCGCGGGTGATTGCTTCCTCGGCGACAGCGTATGTTTCCACGTAGACCAGCCGAAACACGCCGTACTTCTTGACGAAATCCGAGCCTTCGCCATCGCGATGCTGCCCAATCCGTTTTTGTATCGAGTTGGTAACACCGATATACAGGGTGCCGTAACGGCCGCTGGCGAGAATGTAGACGTAATACATCGCCGCACCATCGTGTGGAGACATCGTCTGAACCAATTGAAGCCAGTGGTTATGGGTCCCTGCGTTCGCAGGGACGACACTGGTCGTGCGGCACGAGCGTACCATAAACCTCGGACAAGTGCGCGTCGTCCCGCCGCTGACTTGCAATCCTGACATGCGACCGAATCGTCGCCTGTCCTGTTGACCCGGCGCCCCGCGCTCGTCACGGTGCCGGCCTCACCGTCGCACAGTGCCGCGCATGCTCACCATCGCCTCGCTCTGGATTCCCTTCACGCTGGTGGCTGCGGTCGGTCAGGTCGCACGCAATGCGATGCAGCGGTCGCTGACGGCGAAGCTCGGCACCTGGGGCGCGACCAACATCCGCTTCCTGTTCGGCTTCCCGTTCTCGCTGGTGTTCCTGACCGCGGTGCTGCTGGCGACCGGCGACCATCTGCCGTGGCCGTCGGCGGCGTTCTGGCCGTGGCTGCTGCTCGGCGCGCTCAGCCAGATCATCGCCACCGGGCTGATGCTGCTGGCGATGACCGACCGCTCCTTCGTCGTCACCACGGCCTATCTGAAGACCGAAGCGATCCAGACCGCGATCTTCGGCTTCATCTTCCTCGGCGATCCGCTCTCGGTGCCGAAGGTAATCGCGATCCTGATCGCCACCATCGGCGTCGTCGTCACGGCGCTTCGGCCCGGTGGCGACAAGAGCTTTGCGGAGTTGAAGCCGACCGTGACCGGCCTCGTTGCGGCGGCGGCGTTCGCCCTGTCGGCGGTCGGCTTCCGCGGCGCCATCATCACCGTCGACGGCGTCTCCTTCGTGACCGCCGCATCGTACACGCTGGTCTGGGGCCTGTTCGTGCAAACCGCGATCCTGACCGTCTACCTGCTGGCGCGCGCGCCGGACATCCTGCGCGGAATCCTGTCGCTGTGGCGGCCGTCGATGATGGCCGGCTTCGTCGGCGCCTTCGCGTCACAATTCTGGTTCCTGGCTTTCGCGCTGACGGCGGCTGCCAACGTCCGCACGCTCGCGCTGATCGAGGTGCTGTTCGCGCAGGGCGTGTCGTACTACTCGTTCAAGCAGCCGGTTTCGCTGCGCGAGGTCTGTGGCATCGTGCTGATCGTTGCCGGGGTAGCGCTGCTGATCGCAGTATAGTCAGCCCTTGATCGCGATCAGCACGGCGCCGGCCGCGATCAGGACGATGCCGATCCAGCCCTGCAGGCTCGGTCGTTCGCCGAGAAACACGACGCCGAACAAGGCGACCAGCACGACGCTGAGCTTGTCGATCGGCGCGACCAGCGTCGCGGGGCCGAGCTTCAGGGCGCGGAAGTAGCACAGCCACGAGGCGCCGGTGCCGAGCGCCGACAGCGTCAGGAACACCCAGCTCTTGGTCGAGATCGGTCCCGGGCTGGTGAGCTGGCCCGTCGCAAACAGGATCAGCGCCAGCGTCATCAGCACGATCGCGGTGCGGATCAGCGTGGCAAGATCGGAGTTGAGACCTTCGACGCCAACCTTGGCGAAGATGGCGGTGAGGGCCGCAAACAGCGCGGAGAGGAGGGCCCAGAGCTGCCAGGACGAGGAGAGGGGGGGCATGTCGTCACACCGGCGAAAGAGAGAGTGCAGGCCGAGATCTCTCCCCCGTCATTGCGAGCGAAGCGAAGCAATCCAGAATCTGTCCTCGGCTCCTGGATTGCTTCGCTTCGCTCGCAATGACGAAAAGGCCTTCTCGATTGCTCAATTCCTATCGTCCGGCAGCACCGGGATCGGGGCGACCTCGATGCCTTCCTCGATCAGTTCGCGGGCCTCGTCGAGCGAGGCCTCGCCATAGATCGGCCGGTGCTCGGTCTCGCCGTAATGCATCTTGCGCGCTTCCGTCGGGAAACGCTCGCCGACATCGTCGGCGTTCTTGACGATGTGGTCGCGCAGCTCCTTGAGCTTGGCGCGCAGCTCGCGCTCCTGCGCCATCATCAGCGCGGTCGATCCCGGCGGAATTACTTCCTGCGCTGGCGTCGGTGAGGCCGGCACTGGCACTGGAACGGCCTCGCGGCCCTTCTTGCTGACGATGCGCGGCGCCATGATCGCCTTCTCGACCTTGGTCGAGCCGCAGGTCGGGCATTCCACCAGCTTGCGCTTCACCTGCGAATCGTAGGTCGAGGAGCTCTGGAACCAGCTTTCGAACGTGTGGTCACGCTCGCAGCGCAGCGCATAGCGGATCATGCCGAGCCCCGCACCAGGTGCAGATAGTCCGGACCCGCGTTGGGGTCGGCGATGCCGAACCGGCGGCCGTGCTGCAGCGAAGGAATGGTCTGGCGCACGCTCTCGACCCGCGACGGATCGATGCGCGCCACGATCACGCCGGGCTCGACGCCGCCCTCGGCGAGAATCTCGCCCCATGGATCGATGATCAGCGAGTGGCCGAAGGTCTCGCGCTTGTTCTCGTGCAGGCCGCATTGGGCGGCGGCGAACACGAAGCAGCCGGTCTCGATGGCGCGGGCGCGCAGCAGCGTGTGCCAGTGCGCCTCGCCGGTCTTGCGCGTGAAGGCGGAGGGCACGCTGATGAACGAGGCGCCGCTCTCGGCCAGCGCGCGATACAGCGCCGGGAAGCGCACGTCGTAGCAGATCGTCAGCCCCAGACGACCCCAGGGCAGATCCGAGATCACGGCCGTCTCGCCCGGCTGATAGTTGGCCGACTCGCGATAGCTCTCACCGCCCGGCAGGTCGATGTCGAACATGTGGATCTTGTCGTAGCTCGCCAGCACGTTGCCCTCGGGGCCGATCAGGAACGAGCGGTTCACGGCCTTGTCTGCCGAGAAGCGCAGCGCCAGCGATCCGATGTGCAGATGGATGCTCAGCTCCTTGGCGAGCGCCTGATAGGCTTTGAGAGAGGGATCGTCCGCCTCGCTCTTGAGCTGCTCGAACAGCGCCGTCCGGTTGAGCTGCATCATGTTGCTCACTTCCGGCGTCTGGACGTACTCCGCGCCCTGCGCGACCGCTTCCCGGATCAGCCTGGTGCCCTGCTCGAGGCTCGGCTCGGGTAGGAGCGAGGTGCGCATCTGCACCATGGCGGCGGTAAAGCTGCGGTCGTTGCTCATGATGTCGCCTTGTCTCCCGCCAGCATGGCGTCGAGTCTGCCCTCGCGATCGAGCGCATAGAGATCGTCGCAGCCGCCGACATGGGTGTGGCCGATGAAGATCTGCGGAAAGGTCGAGCCCGGGCCGACACGATCATACATCTTCTGCCGGATCGTCGGATCCTTGCCCGCGTCATGCTCGGTGAAGGGAACGTTCTTGCGGGTCAGAAGCGATTTGGCGGCCGTGCAGTAGCCGCACCCCGGACGGGTATAGATTTCGATCGCAGCGGTCATGTCGCGCTCAGCTGTTACGGAACGACAGATTATATGGGAGCGCGGGGGGCATCGACAACCCGGGCGAAAACCAGCACGCTGACCTCGGCCGCCTTGGCGCGCAGCAGAGCGCGGGCGCAGGCATCCACCGTCGCGCCGGTGGTCAGCACGTCGTCGACGATCACGATGCGGCGCCCCTGCACGTCATGCAGGCGGTCTGAAGATACCTGGAATGCGCCCTGCACATTGCTGGCGCGCTGGGCGCGCGACAGGCCGACCTGCTGCTCGGTCGCCCGCACGCGGCGCAACGCATCGCCCTGCATTCGGACGCCGCTGGACCGGGCGATCACCCGCGCCAGCGCGCCGGACTGGTTGTAGCGGCGGCTGAAGCCGCGCCGCCAGTGCAGCGGCACGGGCACCACGAGGTCGGCCTCGGCCAGCAGCTCGCGGCCGGCGCGAGCCATCCAGCGGCCCATGATCGGCGCCAAATCGGTGCGGTCCTGATATTTCAGCTGATGCACCAGGGTGCGCGCGACCTCGTCATAGCGCACGGCGGCGCGCGCCCGGGCATAGGCCGGCGGCGCCGCGATCGCCTCCATCGACAGCAGCTCGGGGCCGGGATCGTAGACGAAGGGGATGCCGAGCTTCGGGCAATACGGCCGCTCGATGAACGACAATTTGCCCCAGCAGGCCGCGCAGACGCCCTCGCCGTCGACCGGCTCGCGGCAGGCGATGCACAAGGTCGGCAGTGCAATGTCGAGCGCGAGCTTGGCTGCGTGAGCCATCACGCCGCAGACCGAGCCAACGACGGAGCGAACGGGATCAGGCAAGGAGATCATGATGCTCGCCCAGGATGGCGCGCGCCGTCCTGCTCCTACGTCCGTGCCCGCCAACGATCGCATCATATGCCGCTCGCATCTGGCGTGCGGCTTGACGTGGCGGCACGGCCCCGATGCCGGTGCCCATGCCCGGTGCCAGCAGGGAGGTGATCGGCCCGGCTTCGCGCGTGTTGTGTACCTGGACCGCAATCAGAGCGGCTCGGAACGCGAGATAGACGTTCGGTGTTCCGTCGATGCGCGATGGCACGCGCATGGTCGGAGCGCAAATGAGATAGCGAAGCTCCGGATGTCCGGTCGGGAGGATCACGGCCTGTCCGACCGGAAGCTCGCCATAATGTTGCGCGGCCAGCAGCTCGCGCAGCTCTGTCTCGACCTGCCAACCGAAGAAGCGTGCATAGTGCAAGTCGATGCCGCCGTCCATGAAGCCGAAGCTGTTCGCCGGGCTGACGATGGCATCGGCCTGCTGGTCCAGAATGCTTCCGTGAGAGACCTGGACCTCGCCGACGCCTGCGAACGCGGACCGCCAGGCCTCGACCACCTCGATGCTGATGTCGCGAAGGTGGACCGTGAGCATGATCGCAATGAACTCGATCGGAGAACGCCGCTATTTTTGGCTCGGGTCATCGCAGGTTAGCGTGGCCTCGGACGCGGCTCAAGCGGTGCATTGCCCGGCCGCGAGGATCGGCGTAACCAGCCCCCATGACCCAGCCCGTCACCGCTCCCGTTCTGTTCGATCGCAGCCTGCTCGCGCTCAGGCAGCGGCGGGCTGCAGCAGCGCCGGAGACCTTCCTGCTGGAGCGCGTCGCCGAGGATGTCGCGGATCGCCTTGCCGCGGTGAACCGGTCCTTCACCGAGGCGGCCGACGTCTGGACGCCCGGCACCGGTTTGAAGCCGTATCTTTCGGGACGGATCGCACAGCTCGTGCATATCGCCGCGGCCGCCACCGCGGACGAGCGGCTGCCGCTGGCGCCGCAATCGCTTGATCTCGCGCTGTCGGCGTTGGCGTTTCAGTTCGTCAACGATCTGCCTGGACTGCTGGTGCAGGTTCGCCGGGCCTTGCGCCCTGATGGTCTGCTGCTGGCGGCCATGATCGGCGGCGATACGCTGACCGAGCTCAGGCAGAGCTTCGCCGCCGCCGAGGCCGAATGCGAGGGCGGCGTATCACCGCGCGTCGCGCCGTTCGCCGATCTGCGCGACGTCGGCGGTCTGCTGCAGCGTGCAGGCTTCGCGCTACCCGTCACCGACGTCGACCGCGTCGTGGTCCGCTATGCCAGCGCGCTCGGCCTGATGCAGGATCTCCGCCGCATGGGCGCGACCAACAGCCTGGTCGAGCGCCGTCGCACGCCGACGCGCCGCGCCACCCTGCTCCGCATGGCCGAGATCTATGCCGAGCGCTTCGCCGATCCCGACGGCCGCATCCGCGCCACCTTCGATATCATCTGGCTGTCAGGCTGGGCCCCGCATGAGAGCCAGCAGAAGCCGCTGAAGCCGGGTTCGGCGACGGCGAGCCTCGAGGCGGCAGTGAAGCGGAGCCCTCGCGCGGGAGCGGATGAATAGCCACTCTCGTCATCGCCGGGCTTGACCCGGCGATCCATCCCTCTTGAAGAGTCCGAAATGTAGATGGATGCGCGGGTCAGGCCCGCGCATGACGCGTGAGCGTGAGGCTATCGCCGCGGCTCACATCAACAAGTCGATCAGATGCGGCAGCAGCGGGATGTCCGCGGGCGGCATCGGGTAGTCGCGCAGCTTGTTGGGCCGCACCCAGGCCAGTTGCTGGCCCTCGCGCGCGGTCACCAGGCCTTCCCAGCGCCGGCAGATGTAGAGCGGCATCAGCAGATGGAACGTCTCATAGGCGTGGCTGGCGAAGGTCAGCGGCGCGAGGCAAGCTTCGCGCACGGTGATGCCGAGCTCCTCGTCGAGCTCGCGGATCAGGCTGGCTTCCGGGCGCTCGCCGGGCTCGAGCTTGCCGCCGGGAAATTCCCAGAGGCCCGCGAGCGCCTTGCCGGGCGGCCGCTGCGCCAGCAGCACGCGATTGTCGGCGTCGACGAGCGCGCAGGCGACCACGAGCGTGAGTTTCAGGTCGGGCATGGTCCGATCGGGTTTCGAGAGGGATGGGCCGGTCCGAGAACCAGGCGCGCCTGTTGAGGGAGTTTTAACCTAGGCCGTTTTGAGCCCCGTTTCCACGGTTGAAATAAGCCAACCTTAATGGCCGCCCGCGTATTTTCACGGGTGAACGCCGTGACCCCCTCATGGTTCGTTAGGCATCATTCATGCGAATTGTATCCAGCCTGCTTGCCCGCCTTCGCCGCGACGTCAGCGGCAACGTCGCGGTGACGTTCGCCATCGTCTGCGTTCCGCTGATCACGGCGGTCGGCTGCGGCGTCGACTACAGCCGCGCCAACCAGATGCGCGCCAAGCTGCAGGCGGCGGTCGACGCCGCGTCGGTCGGCGCGGTGTCCCGGACGGCGCCGGCCTTCATCGCCGCGGGCGCGATGACCTCGGACGGGGTGATCGCCGCCGGCAATGACGACGCGGCGAAGATCTTCAACGGCAACATGTCCGGCACATCGGGCTATACGCTGACCAGCCTGACGCCGGAGGTGAAGAAGGCCGGCTCGGTGCTGAGCGCCACCGTGTCGTTCTCGGCCACCGTGCCCATGATGTTCATGAACATCGTCGGGTTCAAGACCATGACCCTGAACGGCTCGTCGACGGCGAAGGCCTCGATGCCGCGATACATCGATTTCTACCTGCTGCTCGACAATTCGCCGTCGATGGGCGTGGCGGCGACGCCGGCGGACGTGACCAAGATGGTCAATGCGACCTCGGACAAATGCGCCTTCGCATGCCACGACTACAACGACTCCAACAACTACTATAATCTCGCCAAGACGCTCGGCGTGACCACCCGGATCGACGTGCTGCGCAGCGCCACCCAGCAGCTGATGGACACGGCGCAGCAGACGCAGACCTATACGAACCAGTTCCGCATGGCGATCTACGATTTCGGCGCGGCGTCGAAGACGATCGGATTGCGGGCGCTGTTCTCGCTGTCGTCGAGCCTGTCCAGCGCCAAGAGCGCCGCAGGCAACATCGACCTGATGGGCGTCTACGGCAACAACGACTCCTACACGGCCGACAAGGATACGCCATTCACCACGGTGTTCCCCGCCATCAACAACGAGATCTCGACGCCGGGCGACGGCACCACCGGCTCGCCGCTGAAATACCTGTTCTTCGTCTCCGATGGCGTCGCGGACGAGAGCAACGCCGCCTGCCTGAAGCCAAAGGCCAGCGGCAATCGCTGCCAGTCGCCGATCAATCCGGCGCTCTGCACCACGCTCAAGAACCGCGGCATCAAGATCGCAGTGCTCTACACCACCTATCTGCAGCTGCCGACCAACAGCTGGTACATGAGCTGGATCGATCCCTTCAACAAGGGGCCGTTCGGCCCGTCGCCGAACAGCGAGATCGCGCAGAAGATGCAGGCTTGCGCCTCGGACGGGTTCTATTTCGAGGTGTCGCCGACGCAGGGCATCGCGGAGGCGATGAAGGCGCTGTTCCAGAAGGCGGTCGCCGACGCACGGATCGCGAGCTGATCGACTCGGCCCCCGGAAGCGCGCCGGCATCTGCGCGCTTCCTGGCCGCGGTCGGTTGCGGAATTAGGATCGGTAGTCGCCGTTGATCGCGACATACTCCTTGGTCAGGTCGCAGGTCAGCACGCGGTCGCGGCCCTTGCCGAGCCCGAGCGCCACCTTGATCTGCACCTTCTGCGCCTTCATCGCCTCGGAGACTTCCGTCTCGTCATAGGCCGGATCGCGCGCACCCTTCGATGCGACGCGGATGCCGTTGAAGGAGATCGAGAGCTTGTCGCGGTCGGCCGGCTCGCCGGCCTTGCCGACGGCCATCACGACGCGGCCCCAATTGGCGTCCTCGCCGGCGATCGCGGTCTTGACCAGCGGCGAGTTGGCGATCGACATCGCGATTCTGCGCGCCGACGGCTTGCTCTTGGCGCCCTCGACGATGATCTCGACCAGCTTGCGGGCGCCCTCGCCGTCGCGCGCGACCTGCTCGGCGAGGTCGGCCAGCACGGCATTGAACGCCTTCACGAACGCTTTCGCGCGCGGATCGCTGGCGCGGCTGATCTTCGGTGCGCCCTTCGCCGCGGCGGTCCCGGTGGCGAAGGCGAGCAGCGTGTCGGATGTCGAGGTGTCGCCGTCGATCGTCACCGCGTTGAAGGTGTCCTCGACGCCGGCCTTGAGCAGGGCCTGCAGCGCGGGTGCCGAAATCGGCGCATCGGTGAAGATGAACGACAGCATCGTCGCCATGTCGGGCGCGATCATGCCGGCGCCCTTGGCCATGCCGTTGATCGTCACCTTGGCCTTGCCGAGCTTGACGGTCGCGGTCGCGACCTTCGGGAAGGTGTCGGTGGTCATGATGGCGCGCGCCGCGCCCATCCAGTCCTCTGGGCTGGCGGTGCCGGCGAGCCCCTCGAGCACGCCGTCGAACTTGGTCGCATCCAGCGGCTCGCCGATCACGCCGGTCGAGGCGAGAAAGATCTCGTCCTGCTTGCAGCCGACCGCCTTGGCGGCGATCGCCGCCGTCAGCGCCGTCGACTGCTTGCCTGTCTTGCCGGTGAAGGCGTTAGCGTTGCCGGAGTTGACCACCAGCGCGCGCGCCTTGCCGCCCTTCAGCTTGGCCCGGCACCATTCGACCGGCGCCGACGGGCATTTCGACAGCGTGAACACGCCGGCGACGGCGGTGCCGGGATCGAGCAGCGCCAGCAGCACGTCGGTGCGGTTCTTGTAGCGGATGCCGGCCGCCGCGGTCGCGAGCTTGACGCCCGCAACGGCGGGCATGTCGGGGACATCGGTGGGGGCGAGCGGGGAGACGGCTGAGGACATCGAGGGCTTCCGGCAGGAATGAGCGGGAAGCGCTCTGTATCATCTCGGTCGTCGTTGTGGGAGTGGATGTCACTGCACCCACTGCTGTCATCCCGGCGAACGCCGGGATCCATAACCACAGGGTCCAGTTGGGAGCCCCGGTATCGGCCACGTGCCTGTTTCAAACATCACGCGGTATGGGTCCCGGCTTTCGCCGGGACGACACCATTTATGACGCGACCATGTCGCGCCTCAAGCCAAGTAGCCGAGCCGCTTACTTCTTCGCCGGCTCGGCCGGCTTCGCCTCCGCCGGCTTGGCGGCGTCGCCAGCGGGCTTGTCCAGGCGCTCGATCTTGGCGGTCTCGCGCAGCTTGCCGACATAGTCGGCCTGGGCCTTGCGGGTGACGTAGGTCTCGATCTGGCTCTTGACCTGGTCGAACTCCGGCGGCTTGCGGCTGCGCTTTTCCTCGACCTTGATCACGTGCCAGCCGAACTGGGTCTTCACCGGGTCCGAGATCTTGCCCGGCTCCATCGCGAAGGCGACGTTGGCGAATTCCGGCACCATCTGCTCCTTGGTGAAGAAACCGAGATCGCCGCCGTCCGAGGCGCCGGGGTCCTTGGACTTCTTCTTGGCGAGTTCTGCGAAATCGGCGCCCTTGGCGAGCTCGGCCTTGACGGCCTTGGCCTCGTCCTCGGTCTCGACCAGGATGTGGCGGGCGTGCACCTCCTGCTCGCCGCCGATCTGCTTGGCGGCCTCCTCGTAGACCTTCTTCATCGCGTCCGGCGTGGTCGCGGCCTTGCCCTCGCTGGCAAGCAGGCTGTCCATCAGCAGCCGGTTGCGGGTGAAGGCGAGGCGCTTCTTGAACTCCTCGCTGTCGGCGACCTTCTTGTCCTCGGCCGCCTTGGCGACCAGCTTCATGTCGATCAGGAACGACAGGACGTTCTCGTCCTTGGTCGCCGGATCCATCTGCGCGAGGCTCTGTCCGAGCTCCTCCTCGGCGAGCGTCACGTCGCTCTTGCGGATCTCGGCGCCGTTCACCTTGGCCAGCACCGGGTTGGCATCGTCGGCGGCGCGTGCGGGCGCGGCAAGCAGGGACAACGCGAGACTTCCGGCGAGAGCGGTGGCAAGGCCGAGGCGCAGGCCGGTTTTCGTAACCGGGAACGACGTGGTCATGGAAAATCCTTGTTGAGAAGAGGGGGCTCGAGGGGGGAGGCCTCAGGGCGGCCGGGACACTCGCCCAATCGCCGTGCCTTGGCAACGCGAAAAGTCTGTCAATTTCGTGAAATCGGCGACAGGTGGGCGGCGACGGCCCGGCTGTCGGGCGCCGTTGACAACGTTCCCCCCCAGCCATATCTCTCCCCGGTCGCTTCAAGGGCGATAGCGCTTATTTTGCTGCGTTTTTGGCCGTTGAACCCTGGTTTGCCTGTCTCCCACTCATCTGGCGGACGCCGCCCGGCGCCGAAGGTCGAGGCTGGCGCGGGTGCTGCGGTGCATCACGTCGGGAACAGCAAACCCAAACCATGAGTTACGGCTGCAACGCAGACCCATAGAGGCAGGATTTCAGCAATGATCGGCGCGCTCGCCCGTAAGCTATTCGGCTCCGCCAACGACCGTCGCGTCAAGGGCTATCAGTCCCGTGTCAACGCCATCAATGCGCTGGAGCCGGAGCTCGCAAACCTGACCGACGAGCAGCTCAAGGCGCGCACCGAGGAGTTCAAGAAGCAGCTCGCCGAGGGCAAGACGCTCGACGACATCCTGGTCCCGGCCTTCGCCACCGTCCGCGAGGCCTCCAAGCGCACCCTCGGCCAGCGCCATTTCGACGTCCAGCTGATCGGCGGCATGGTGCTTCACGAGGGCGACATCGCCGAGATGAAGACCGGCGAAGGCAAGACGCTGGTGGCGACGCTCGCGGTCTACCTGAATGCGCTGGCCGGCAAGGGCGTCCACGTCGTGACGGTGAACGACTACCTTGCCCGCCGCGACGCCGGCTGGATGAGCCAGATCTACGGCTTCCTCGGCCTGACCACAGGTGTGATCGTGCACGGCCTCGACGATGCCGAGCGCAAGGCGGCCTATGCCTGCGACATCACCTACGGCACCAACAACGAATACGGCTTCGACTATCTGCGCGACAACATGAAGTACCGCCTGGAGGACATGGTCCAGCGCGGACACTTCTTCGCGATCGTCGACGAGGTGGACTCCATCCTGATCGATGAAGCGCGCACGCCGCTGATCATCTCCGGCCCGCTCGACGACCGCTCGGAGTTCTACAACACCATCGACACCTTCGTGCCGAAGCTCGACAAGTCCGACTACGAGGTCGACGAGAAGCAGCGCACGGTGACGCTCACCGAAGCCGGCATGGAGAAGATCGAGACCCTGCTGCGCGATGCCGGCCAGCTCAAGGGCGAGTCGCTCTACGACGTCGAGAACGTCTCCGTCGTCCACCACATCAACCAGGCGCTGCGCGCGCACACGCTGTTCACGCGCGACAAGGACTACATCGTCCGCGACGGCGAGGTCGTGATCATCGACGAGTTCACCGGCCGCATGATGCCGGGCCGGCGCTATTCCGAAGGCCTGCACCAGGCGCTCGAGGCCAAGGAGCACCAGCCGGTGCAGCCCGAGAACCAGACGCTGGCCTCGATCACGTTCCAGAACTACTTCCGCATGTATGCCAAGCTCGCCGGCATGACCGGCACGGCCGCCACCGAGGCCGACGAGCTGTTCGACATCTACAAGCTCGAGGTGCTGGAGATCCCGACCAACCTGCCGGTCGCACGTCTTGACGAGGACGACGAGGTCTACCGCACCCAGCAGGAGAAATACGCCGCGATCCTGGCCGAGATCGAGCGGGCGAACTCCCGGTTGCAGCCGGTGCTGGTCGGCACCGCCTCGATCGAGAAGTCGGAAGTGCTGGCCGCCTATCTCAAGCAGCACGGCTACAAGCAGATCGACTTCGGCAGCGAGCGGGCGCTCGACAAGCTCTATGCGGCGGCCCGCGCCGGCAAGCCGGCCAAGCTGTTCGCGGTGCTGAACGCGCGCTTCCACGAGCAGGAGGCCTATATCGTGGCCGAAGCCGGCGTGCCCGGCGCGATCACGATCGCGACCAACATGGCCGGCCGCGGCACCGACATCAAGCTCGGCGGCTCGCTCGAGATGCGCCTGCAGCAGGAGACCGCCGGGATCACCGACGAGGCCGAGAAGGCCGCCAAGATCGAGCAGATCAAGGCCGACATCGCCCGCTTCCGCGAGATCGTGCTGAAGGCCGAGGAGACCGTCGAGATCGAGCCCGCCAAGGGCTCCAAGCCGGCCAAGACCGTGACCAAGCCCGGCGGCCTCTACATCATCGGCTCCGAGCGCCACGAATCCCGCCGCATCGACAACCAGCTGCGCGGCCGCTCCGGCCGCCAGGGCGATCCCGGCCGCTCGAAGTTCTTCCTGTCGCTGGAAGACGATCTGATGCGGATCTTCGGCTCCGACCGGCTCGACAGCATGCTGACCCGCCTCGGCCTCAAGGAAGGCGAGGCCATCATCCACCCCTGGATCAACAAGGCGCTGGAGAAGGCGCAGCAGAAGGTCGAGGCGCGCAACTTCGACATCCGCAAGAACCTCCTGAAGTTCGACAACGTCCAGAACGACCAGCGCAAGGTGATCTTCGACCAGCGCGTCGAGCTGATGCAGGACGAGAGCGTGGTCGAGACGATCACCGACATGCGTCACGCCTTCATCGACGACCTCGTCGCCAAGCACGTGCCCGAGCATGCCTATGCCGAGCAGTGGGACGTCGCCGGCCTGAAGGAGGAGCTGAAGCGTGTGCTCGACATCGACCTGCCGGTCGACGAGTGGGCGAAGGAAGAGGGCATCGCCGACGAGGAGCTGCTCAAGCGCATCGAGACCCATGCCGACGAGCGCATGGCCGCCAAGGTCGCGCAATGGGGCCCCGACGTGATGCGCTACGTCGAGAAGACCATCCTGCTGCAGACGCTCGACCACCTCTGGCGCGAGCACTTGGTGATGCTCGACCATCTGCGCCAGGTCATCGGCCTGCGAGGCTACGGCCAGCGCGATCCGCTGCAGGAGTACAAGTCGGAAGCCTTCACGCTGTTCGAGGCCATGATCGCGCATCTGCGCGAGGCGGTCACCGCGCAACTGATGCGCGTCGAGATCGTGCCGCCGGAGGAGCAGCAGCCGGTGCTGCCGCCGATGCAGGCGCACCACGTCGATCCGAACACCGGTGAGGACGAAATGGCCTTCGCCAACGTCTCCGTGGTGCCGTCCTCCGGCGTCGCTCCGGTCCCGGCCGAAGCGCGTAACCCGAACGACCCCACCACCTGGGGCAAGATCGGCCGCAACGAGGACTGCCCCTGCGGCTCGGGGAAGAAGTACAAGCACTGCCACGGCAGGTACGCTTAAGCGCGGACTGAGGCCGTCTCTCCATCGTCATTGCGAGCGCAAGCGAAGCAATTTCAGAGTCTCGCAATCAGCTCTGGATTGCTTAGCAACGCTCGCGTTGACGAATAATTCGTTCTGGGTTGGAATGGATGTCGAAGCCTGCCTAAGGAATGCGTCATAAGCCCTTGTGAAGGGCCACGAGTAGCGATGCGGCAGCAACCATCAGCGAGATTATTGAAGTAAGAGCTGCGATCCTGAGGGCGGAAGCTTGTTGGGTCTGCTGAGCTGCCTTCTCTGAAACCAAACGAAGAAGAGCGAATAGATCTTCAGTATTGAGCGGGGGGCGTTCCTGCTCTTCGTCAGCAACGACGAATCGAGAATGTCTCAAATGAAGTGAGTAGAGCGGTTCTCCATGATCTCGCGACACGCCTCTCGACTCTCGAAAGAGCCCTTTGAAGGTCCTTAACACACCGCGCACCGCATCGACATTCTCTATCGATAGATCTTTCGCAATGCCTTTCGGTTGGCGAGCTGGCCACTTGTTCACTGCAAGATGGGTGACTACCGCCATTAAAGTTTCGTAGTTCGCCGCGTAGTCGGGTCGTTGCATGATCCGTCAACTCACCAAAGAAGATTACAGAGGCCTCCGCCGAATATTGGCGGAGGGAGTCCGATCGCTGGAATACTGTGCAGTGGGGTCCTGCGGAGCTTGACTTGCCGGCCAACCGTTGGGTCCCAATCAATGCTGCGATCTACACTGCCATAAACTCTAACTCTGCCAGCAACAAGTCATGGAAGGTCAACAGTCGCGCTGCTGCGTCGCGTGCTTGCTCGTGGCATCAGCTGAGTTCGGATCAGGCGGCCTTCACCACCTCAACGCGCGCGCCTTCCGCAATCGTCCGCGGCGCCGCGTTCAACTGCTCGATGGCGAATCCCGCGGCCTTCTTGTAACCGGCCATGAACGCCTCGCGCTCGGCCGGTGGGATGACGTCGTCGATGTTGGTGAAGGTGCCGCCGCAGCGCTCGTCGACCAGGTTGAGCAGGCCGAACGGGCCGGCGCCGCGGTTGCGCAGGATGACTTGCGAGATCGGGCCGCACAGCTTGTCGTCATAGGCCGCGAGCGCGGCTGGCGTGACGCCGTGCGCCAGCAGCGAGGCGCCGAGCACGCGGGCGTCGACGATGGCCTGGCTGGCGCCGTTGGAGCCGGTCGGATACATCGCATGCGCGGCGTCTCCCATCAGCGCCACCGGGCCGTCGACCCAGGTCGGCACCGGATCGCGGTCGATCATCGGGTTCTCATAGGCGCCGTCGGCGCCGGCGATCAGCGCGGGCACGTCGAGCCAGTCATAGGTCCAGCCGGCGAAATGATGCGCGAACTCCTTGACTGGCACCTGGCGGAACCAGCCGGTCTGCTTCCAGCCCTCGGTGTTGTCCATCGTGACTTCCGCGATCCAGTTGATCAGCGCCAGCCCCGTTTTCGGGTCGGGATGCGAGATCGGATAGACCACGACGCGGTGGCGATGGGTGCCGAGGCCGACGAAGGACGATCCCGTGCGCATCGGCTTCGCCCAGGTCACGCCGCGCCACATCACGGCGCCGCCCCAATGGATCGGCGGCTGGCTGGGATGCATCTGGGCGCGCACCGCCGAGTGGATGCCATCGGCGCCGATCAGCAGCCGCCCGCGCGTCTCGATGCGCGATCCATCGGCATGCTCGATGCGGGCCGTTACCGATCCGTCCGAGTTCTTCTCGTAGCCCGCAACGCGGCTGCCGAGCCGCACGCTTCCAGCGCCGGCGCGTTCCACCAGCCGGCTGTACAGCAGCATGTGCAGCTTGCCGCGATGCACGGCATATTGCGGCCAGTCATAGCCGGCGAGCAGGCCGCGCGGCTCGGAATAGATGTCGTTGCCATTCAGCCCGACCAGCGCCCATTCGCGCGCGGGCACGCCGACCTGGTCGAGATCGTCGGCCGAGATGCCGAGGTCATACAATTCCCGCACCGCGTTGGGCTGCAGATTGATGCCGACCCCGAGCGGCCGCATCTCGCGCACGCTCTCGTAGACGATGCAGGGCACGCCGATCTGCTGCAATGTGAGTGCGGTCGCGAGGCCGCCGATGCCGCCGCCGGCGATGAGGACAGGAAGGTCGGTCATGGGCATGGTCCGTCGCACGTGAACTCGAAAGCAGAACGCGAAAGGAGGGGCAAAGGGATGCAGGCACGGCGCTGCTGCGCGTGCGGATCGCCTCCCTTCGATCCGTCCTTGGCCAGCGTTGTCGGCTGGTCCGATGGTGAAAGGCCTAGTTCAGATGCCCGGCGGAGACAAGGGGAATGGGCATTCCGCGCGGCCGTGGTAGGCTGGTGCCATGCACCGTCCCACCCTGTTCCTCACCGCCGCTCTGTTGCTGCTCGAGCTTGCGAGCCCTGCCATGGCCTTTGACATCGAGGCCCATCGCGGCGGGCGTGCGCTGTATCCGGAGAACACGCTGCAGGCCTTCAAGATGTCTCTGGCCTTTCATGTCGACACGCTCGAGCTCGATGTCGGCGTCACGAAGGACGGCGTGCTGGTGGTCTCGCATGAGCGACGGCTCAATCCTGATCTCGCCCGCTCCCCCGATGGCAACTACGTTGCGCCGCCGGGGCCGCTGCTGATCGATCTGCCGCTTGCGGAGGTGCAGTCCTACGATGTCGGCCAGATCCGTCCCGGCAGCGACTACGCCAGGCAGTTTCCCGAGCAGCAGGTGATCTCCGGGGACGTCCCGCCGCCGCGCATTCCGACCCTGAAGCAGGTCATCGATCTCGTCAGGGGCTCGGGCAAGGATCGCGTGCGCCTCAACATCGAGACCAAGCTCGATCCAGCGCTTCCCAATGAAGCGCCGGACCCCGAGCGGTTCGTATCCCTGCTGCTCGGCCTGATCGAGGCCGAGCACTTCACCGACCGGGTCATGATCCAGTCGTTCGACTGGCGCACCTTGCAACTGGTGTAGCAGCGCGCGCCAAGGATCTCCACCGTCTATCTGTCACGGCACAGCGGCAAGACGCCCACGGTGTCGCCGACCGAGGCGACGCGCTGGACCGCGGGCTTCAACCCCGCCGATCACGGCGGCTCGCTGCCGCGGACGATTCACGCGGCCGGCGGCAAGGTGTGGTCGCCCTTTTTTACCGATGTCACGCCGGAGCTGATTGCCGAGGCGCATGCGCTTGGCCTGGAGGTCGTGGTCTGGACGGTCAATAAGCCCGCGGACATGGCGCAACTGATCGATGACGGCGTCGACGGCATCATCTCCGACCGGCCGGATGTGCTGCGCAGGGTTGCTGCCGACAAGGGGGTGGCAAATCCGACAGGCGAGCTGCGGCTGCAATCGACGAAGCCAAAGGCGCATCCGGAGTAGCGGAGCCGAGAGTTCTCACGCGTCGGGGTGAGGCGCCGCCGCGCGGGGGATACTTTGTTGTCCGATCTTTCGTCACTCCCCCTGACTGCACGTTCGATGCATCCGGACACCCAAGCACCGTTCGGGTCAGCCTGGTCAAGCCACCAGCCGTTTGGTCATGAAGAGGCTGAGCGGATCGAGTCGGTAGATCCCGAACGGCCCGCAATCCTGATAGCCGGAGCTGCGATAGAGCTGGATCGCCTGCGGCTGTCTGATGCCCACTTCGAGGCTTACGCGGCCAAGCCCGCGACCTTGGGCCTCGTCTTCCAATGTCATGAGGAGCCTGCGTCCGAGCCCACAGCCGCGGGCGGTTTCGCGGACGAACAATCGCTTGATCTCGGCATGTCCTGGGCCAATGAGCCGAAGGGCGATCGATCCGAGCAGCGTCCCGTCACGGCGGGCGGCAAAAAATGCGGCTCCGGGCACCGAGAGCGCGTGGGCATCGACGGGATGATTGCTTTCAGCAGGGTATAGCGTCCGCAGATAGGCATTGGCCTCCGCGATGAGGTCGGCGACATCAGCCTGTCTGGCATCTTCGATCGCGATGGTGATGTCGGTTGGGTTCATCGTCTCTGGCCTGGCAAACGTGACGAAACGCGTCAGCATCGTGCCAGAGCACCACCGTCCCGATCAAATGCCGAGACGGCTGTCTCACGCCGAATCGCGGCTCACCCCATCACCACCTCGTGCCGGATCACGAACGGCGCCAGCAAGGTGTGCACCTCGTTCTCGACCGCCTCGCGGGTCTCCGCAGGCACGTTGCGCAACGTCACCGTCGCGATGCTGCCGTGGCTGCCGTGCGGGCCGACCTTCACACTGCAATCGATGCCGCGGTCGGTGACCTGCGACAGCACCTTGGTGAACACGCGCGTCGCCGCGTCCCAGCGCAGCTGCGGCTTGAACACCTTGCCCACGCCCGTCACCGGCATCGGATCGATCGGGATGATCTGCACCGGCACTGCGGCGCGCTCCGGCGTGCGGGCGCGTACCCAGTCCTCCAGCTCGCCCGGCTGCACGGCGGCGCCCGGCTTGAGCTGGACATAACCGATCGGCAGCTCGCCGGCATAGGCGTCGGGTTGGCCGACCACGGCGGCGAAGCCGACCGAGGGATGCTGAAACAAAATCTCCTCGATCGGCGCCGGATCGATGTTGTGGCCGCCGCGGATCACGAGGTCCTTGGCGCGGCCGGTGATCCAGAGGAAGCCGTCGGCGTCGAGCCGGCCGAGATCGCCGGAATTGACCCAACGGCCGTCGACGAAGGCGCCCTTGTTGTGGGTATCGTCGAGATACCCTGAGAACACGCCCGGCCCGGCCATGATGACGACGCCGATCTCATCCGCCGCGCAGTCGCGCTCGTAGCGCCCGTCGGCATCGAGCTTGACGATGCGCACCTGCGCATAGGGCAGCGGCAGGCCGACCGAGCCGAGCCGGATCGGCTGGTCCGGATAGGCCATGGTGTGCACGCTCGCAGTCTCGGTCATGCCATAGACTTCGATCACCGGCAGCTTCAGCTTGTCCATGATCGCCTGTCCGACCGCGACAGGGATGGCCGAGCCGCCGCCCGCGGCATAGCGCAGGCTGGAGATGTCGGCCGCGCCTTGCGGCACCGCCAGCGTCGCCGCCAGCACCGTCGGCACGCTCGACAGCGTCTCCGGCTTGAAGCGCTCGACCAGGCCCCAGATGTTGCGCACCGCATTCGGGTTGCGCCAGCCGGCACCGGAGAGCACGACGAGGCTGCCGCCCGCGGAGAGGGTCTGCAGCGCCTGCGTCAGTGATCCCCCGACATGGAATAGCGGCATGCCGAACAGCAGCGTCCCGCCGGGCTTGGCTTTCAGGACCAGGTTGATGCCCCAGGCCTGGTAGACTTGGTTGCCATGGCTGTGCCGCACCAGCTTCGGCGTGCCGGTGGTGCCGCCGGTGTGGAAATAGGCCGCGGTATCGCTGGCCTTGATCTGCCGGCCGCTGACGAGGTGATCGCCCGGCTGCGGCTTGATCAGGTCGTTGAAGGCGTGGATGCCGTTCGCCGGATCACCGCCGCCGCCATGGACCTGCACGATCGCCTTGAGGTGTTTGAGGCTGCCTCGGACCTTCTCGACCTTCTGCCAGATGTCGGTGCCGGGCAGGGGGCCCAGCGCCACCAGCACCTTGGTCCTGGCGGCATCGAGAATCTCGGCGATCTGGTGCGGCTCCAGCAGCGGGTTGACCGGGTTCGCGATCCCGGCGGCCTCCGCGCCGAACAGCGTCACGAAGGCGTCGGGCACCAGGGGCAGCATGAAGCTGACGACATCGTTGGGGCCGACGCCGAGCGCATGAAACATGTTCGCGGCCTGCGTCACCCTGGCGACGAAGTCGCGATAGGAGATCACGACCGGCGCGTCGGCCGGGTCGGCATTCTGCAGAAACTGGATCGCCGGCGCGTCCGGATTGGCGGACGCCCCACATTTGAGCGCCTCATAGGTGCTCTGCGCCGCGATCCGTTCGCTGTACGGCGTCTGCTCGAAGGCGCGGATGTCAGCCGTGCTGGCGAATGTCGGATAGTCGCTGCCAATGGCGCGATCGAGCAAATGAATGCCCATGGCCTGTCCTCCCTCTGGCGTGTCCTCGTCCGGCCGGACGACGGGTCCAACCGGGATCGCGCGCGGGCTCTGTTGGCGGCCCGTTCGTCGCGATCGTCACAGGACAGGATGAGGGAGGATTCGTCTTGCGTCTATCCCGGCGTTGCCGGGGCGAGCAGACACATTTGCCGCAGGCGGGATGCGGTAGGGTGGGCAAAGGCGCGTCCACCGGTGCTGCTCCGCGGTATGCAGTCAACGCGCCGTGCCCACCGTCCATCGGCGTGCTCGGTGTGCAATGGTGGGCACGGCGCGAGAGTCAGTCTTAGTCAAATCAGTAGCTCGGCGCGCCTTTGCCCACCCTACAGCAGCCGCTCAGCTCGCCGCGTCGATCAGATTCTCCAGCAGCCGCTTCAGCTCGCCGGTGGCCTTGTCGCCGTAATTCTCCAGGATGTGCGCCTCCTGGCTGGCGGCGAGCGAGTTCAGCCGCTTGCACAGCGCCTTGCCATGATCGCTGATGAACATCAGCACCTTGCGGCGGTCATGGGCGTCCTGGCGGCGGTAGACCAGCGAGTCCGACACCATGCGGTCGATCATCTTGGTCAGGGTCGGGTGGTTCAGCAGCACCGCGTCGGCGAGATCGCCCATCGAGTGCCCCTCGCCGTCCGAGAGCACCTTGAGGATGCGCCACTGCTCGACGGGCACGCCCTCGGTGCTCAGGCGCGACTCCAACTGCCGGTTGATCTCCCGGTTGGCTTGCGCGAGCAGGTAGGCGAGATGCTCGGTGAGGGGGGTGTTGGGATGGGGCGGTTTGGCCACGGTGAATTTCGCTTGCGGTCCCGACTTGAATGAATGTCCGGCAGTTGCTGCCCGATCTATATGCATCCCAATTCTTGAACATTCAACATTTTCGAATAGGATATTTGCCGAACACGTGCTGATTTTGACGGCGTATGACCGCCGGTCCACAATGGGCCAGACACGGTTGCGGCCAAGGAGTGGGTGTGCTCTCGACAGGATCTGTCACGGCCGGGCGTCTCCGTCTGCCGCCATCCCTGCTGTTCAGGAGCCCGCCCCGGCGGGCCGGCCTTCCCGCACTCGCCCCGTTCGATCCTGACCGTCTCCAGCGGCGCGGCTCCCAGAACAGGCTGCGCATCGGCAATTTCCTTACCTTCTCCGGCTCGCCCGGCATCTGGGGGCCGGCCGCGACCAACAGCGCGCTGCTCGCGGTGTCCGAGATCAACCGCCGCGGCGGCATCCTCGGGCGCGAGATCGAGTTGTCGTTCTACGATTCCGGCGGGCCGGTGGACGAGGTGACCGATCGTGCCAGGGACGCGCTCGAATTCGGCGACATCGACGTCGTCATGGGCTCGCATATCAGCGCCGTCAGGCTGGCGCTGCGCCGGCTCACGCGCGGCCGCACCCCTTATGTGTATACGCCGGTCTATGAAGGCGGCGAGCGCACGCCCGGCGTGATGGCGATCGGCGAGACGCCGCACAGCCAGACCCGCCCCGCGATCCACTGGCTGGCGGAGAACAAGCGCGCCCGGCGCTGGTATCTGATCGGCAGCGACTACGTCTGGCCCTGGCAGTCCCACCTTCAGACCAAGACCTACATCACCGAGGCCGGCGGCCAGGTGGTCGGCGAGGAGTTCGTGCCGGTCGGCGAGGATGATCACGAGGCGCATCTGGCGCGCATCCGCGCCGCCAGGCCTGATGTCGTGCTGATCTCGCTGATCGGCACCGACAGCATCACCTTCAATCGCGCTTTCGGCGAGTCCGGCCTCGCCGCGACCACCCTGCGTCTCGCCGGCGCGGTGGACGAAACGGTGCTGCTCGGCATCGGCGCCGACAACACCGAGAACCTGTATTCGGCCTCCGGCTATTTCAGTTGCATCGGCTCCAAGGCCAATGACGCGTTCATGAGCCGCTACACCGCGATGTTCGGCGCCGATGCGCCGCCGGTCGGATCGGTCGGCCAGTCGAACTACGAGGGCCTGCGCTTCCTGAAGGCGGCCGCCGAGCGCGCCGGCTCGCTGTCGCTGCGACCGCTCGCCGCCGCCGGCCGCAACATCGTCTATTCCGGCGCGCGCGGCGAGGTGACGATCCGCCAGGGCCGTGCCGGCATGGCGATGCATCTCGCCGCGGCTGACGGGCTCGATTTCAAGATCATCCGGACGTTCTGAGTAACGCTGCGCCGAGCTTGGCCGGGCTGCGTGCCGCGGTCACCCTCCAGGGGAGGGTGAGCCATCACATTCGCGGCCGCCTGTTCAGTTCAGCCGCAAGGCAATCACGATGACAAGATCTGCCGTCACGCGGCCGCAGCCTTCCTGGCCTGCACGTCGACGGCAGCCGCCGGCGTACCTCCGACCAAACGAATCATCCTGCTGATGGCCTCCTGCAGCATCGGCTTGCCGAAATCGTCCATCGCCACGGTGACGCCGATCGCCTTCGGGTTCCTGCAAGGAACTCGGGCAACTCCCAACGCCGGCCGCAGGGCTCGCCGGCACACGGCCTTTTGCGCCCCCAGTGGCCGGAACGGGTTGCCGCTCCGTGACGGAATTAATACGATCGGATGTCAGTCACATGAAAGTTGGAGTGCCCGGATGCGTGCGCAGTCGCGAGCCCTGTCGAACCCGGTCGGTCTGTGGTGGGCCATGCTGACGCTCGTCAGCCTCGCCAACATCGTGTTCTGGTTCATCCTGTACCGCCAGCTCAACGGCGGCAGCAATACCCTGGGCCAGGCTTCCCAGACCGGTTCGATGCTGGTGCTATCGGCGGCCTATGTGTTCGGCTGCGCCTTCCGCTCGGTGCTGCCGCGCGCCGACGTGCAGCGCATCTGTCTGGTCGACAGCTGGCTGTCGAGCGTGTTCGTCGGCCGCACCGTGGCGACCATCGCCGAGATCGCCTTCGCGGCGCAATGGGCCATCATCCTGGCGCAGCTCGGCGCGATCGCGGATGCCGAGACCGCGGTCAACATGGCCCGCATCATCGTGCCGCTGATCGTCGTTGCCGAGATCTGTTCCTGGTATGCGGTCGTCACCAGGAATTTCCTCTACAACGCGATCGAGAACTCGCTGTGGGCGGTGGCCTTCCTGTTCGTCGGCATCGGCCTCGGCCGGCTGCTGCCGGAGTTCGACGGCCTGGTGCGCAGCCTTCTGATCGCGGGCCTCGTCGGCGTCGCCTGCTATCTCGCCTTCCTCGTCGTGATCGATGTCCCGATGTATGTGAAGCGCTGGCGCATCGAGCGCGCCGCCGGCACGCCGCTGCTGCATCCGCTCGTCGGCCTGCGCGACTCCGCGACGCGCTGGACCGTCACCCACGAGTTCGAGCACTGGAAGGAAGAGATCGCCTGGATGTCGCTGTATTTCAGCGCCGCTGTCTGGGGCTCGCTGGCGCTGTGTGCGCTCTCGGCGATGAACGATCAGCCGCATGATCGCGCGCAGGCGATCGGCGCGCCGCCGGCCATCGTCCAGCACGCCGCCGATCGGTCCTGACGCGACATCCCGCCGTGACGGTCACGGCGGGATGCCTGCCGGCTGAGCGCCGGTGTCTCAGCCATGCATCGCGAAGTGATGCGAATCGTCCATCTGGACGATGTGGCTGTAGTCGGCGTGCGGCGCGTCGTGCACGGCCACCGGCGCGTGGTCGAAATTCGGCGGCACGATGCCGGTGTTGCCCGCATGGCCATGGTCGCCGAAATTGTCGACGATGATCGGGTTGTGCGACGAGCCCTCGCCGTGCAACGGGCCGGGGAAGCCGGGGCCGGGGCCCTGGCCGCCCTGGACGTTGTCGCCGGACTGATGGATCGCCTGCGCGATCGAGTCCCAGAACCCGCCATGGCTGCCGCCGTCCTGTCCCGCATGAGCGATCTGGATGCTGCCGTCGCTGCGCAGGCCGTCCTGGGCCAGCTTGAAGACGTCGCCGATCGCCGCGCCGAGATCGCCATGGCTGAGGTCGTTGACCAGCGAGCCCAGGTCGTGGCCGATCGCGTCGAGCTGCTGACCCAGCGAGTGGCTCAGCTCGCCGGCGGTCTGCGCCAGCCCGTTGAGGCCTTCGCCGACGAAATGGCCGACGCCATCGACGATGCCGGTGCCGACCGCATCGGCGCCGTGGGCGATGCCGGAGATCGCCTCGCCGATCGGTCCGCCGATCAGGTGGCCTGCCGCCGACGCCGTGTCGGTGACCACGCCGATTGCGCCGTCGGCCACCGCCACGCCGGCGTCGAAGCCGCCCTTCACCACCGCGCCTGCGGCGTCCAGTGCGTCCATTCCGACCTCGCCGGCCGTTCCGACGATGGTGCCGGCCATGCCGAGCGCGCCGTGGCCGACTGCGCCGGCCGCCTCCAGCCCGGCCTCGCCGAGGCCGACCGCGGTGTGTGCGAGGTCGCCGGCGACGTCGAGGGCGCCATGCGCCACGTCGCCCCCGACCTTGAGTCCGCCATCGACGATGTCGCCGCCTATATGCTTCACGTCATTGATGGCGCCGTCGATGTCGCCGTGCACCAGATGGCCCACCCCGGACGCCACGTCGCCGGCGACGTTGATCCCGGTATGGAGGACGTCGCCGCCGACATGGACCACGGTCGAGGCCACGTCGCCGACGGTGTGAAGCAGGCCGCCGCCGATCGCCTCGGCACCGTGCCCGATCGCGCCGAGTACGCCGCCCACGGTATGGATGGCCTCGCCGCCGAGCGCGCCGATGCCATGCACCACGCTGCCCACGGCATGGGCCGCATCGCCGGCGACGTGCTCGACCGTATCGACCACGGCGCCCGCCGCACCGCCGACCGCACCCGCCACATCCTTCGCGACGTCCTTCACGTCGTCCACGGCGGAACTGACGGCATCTCCGATATCATCCCAAAAGCTCATGACCTGCTCCTCTCGGTTGCGTCACCTCGCCTCGGGTGACGGCGCCGTTTGTCGCAGATCGCGGCCCCGCGCTCCGTGCGCGACGTCACGCAAGCTGAGACGTGGCAGGGCTCCGGTGCCGAAGCCTGTCCGTAAGCCGCGTCATCCACCTCTTCGGGGGTCGCAGGGAGGGACATGCGTGGATGCCGGCGCAGGCCGGGCAACTAATTAGCAGGCCCTGATCGCGATCGTTCAGGGGGCATCAGTGTGATGCTCAGCGGCGGTTCAGGCGTGGCCGATCCAGCCATGCCAGGTCAGCGCTGTGAAGAATGGACGAGCATCGCGAAAGCCGCCGTCACGCAGGATGGCTTCATCCTCCCCTGGGCTCAGCATGTTGACGCTGGCATCGACGGTCGCGCGCATCGTCCTGGCCTGCTCGGGGTCTGTGCCGGACGCAACGGCATAGGCCGCGTACCGATCCAGCCACAGCGACCTCTCGACCGGCTCGTTGGGCAGGCAGCTATGGGCCACCACGAAAGGCGCTCCAGGGCGGAGCCGGTCGTGCACGGCGCGGACTGTCCGCAAACGTTCCGATGCTGCCAGAAAATGCAGCGTCAGCAGGCATGTCGCCGCGTCAAACGGGCCGGCCGGCGCGTCGTCGATGGTGCCCTCGATCAGTTCGACCCGGCTCGTCCGCGTGCCGAGCGTGCGTTCGGCGAGTCGCAGCATCTGCGGCGCCGGATCGACGCCGACGAAGGTCCACGATGGTTGCGCTTCCGCCAACGCGTTGAGCTCGAGCCCGCCGCCCGCGCCCAGCACGAGCACCCTCGCATGTTCGGGCGCACGCTCGGCCAGCAGGACCGCCGTCATGCGGTGCAGCCCGTCGAGACCGGGCACGAAGCGCCGCGGACCATCCGTGTAGCGCGCGACGAATTCGGGATCGGAAAACGCGCGGATGAACTGCTGGGCGCCGTCGGCGATGTCAGCCGGCATGACAAATGTCTCCTTTGCGGGGTCGCTTGCGTCGTTCGAGGCGGTCGTGGAAATCAGCGCTCAGCGCCGCCAGCGTGATGGCGCCGAGACGGGACAGCAGCAAGGTCTCGGCGGCCCGGATGGAGGTGTCGAGCGCCGCATTGACCGCCTGCTCGACGAGGCAGTCGGGAGTCTCGCTCCGATGGCCGATGGCGAACAGCGATGGACGCCCGAGTGAATCATAGACGTCGCGCAGGGTGACGGTCGCCAGATCGCAGGCGAGCGTCCAGCCGCCGCCATGGCCTTTCTCGGAGCGCACATAGCCGCTGTCCCGGAGGCCCGCCATGATTCTGCGGATCACGACCGGATTGGTCTGCATCATCGATGCGAGGGCCTCGGACGTGACCGGACCGTCGTGCTCCGCCATGTGGAGCAGGACGTGCAGGATGCCGGACAGCTGGCTGTTGGATCTCATGTAACTTTTAATATGACATGATATTCCAGCCGTCAACCGGCCGGCTTGGCCATGAAGGCTTGGGCGACGACGCTAGCGCCTCTGCCCGTCGGGCGATTCGGTCCTGCGTCCCGCGTGCGGCGGGCGGGTCCATGCCTCGCAGCGATGAGAAACGCGCTGCGCGTAAAAACTGAATTTTCCTGCGCGTTCAAGCTGATTTGGGCTGTCCAGTCCCGTTAGCAAAAATATGCCGCTTCTCGTTTTCGGAATTTCGTGATTTATTCCGTTCGTCCCGCCTCATCGACGAGGGGCGCTGCGCGGTCGTCACGAAGCGTGGAGTGCGGGATGCGATGGGCGGGCCGGTTTGCAGCGTGATCATTCGCGCGGACGAACAACATCGGCTCGCACGGTCAAGTCGCGTGGGTGCGCCCCGAAGGCGCGTCTTATCAGTGGAGGCAGGTTCCACACGGACAATTGTCGATTGGTCCGTTAGCTGACGAGCGGTTCAACCGGGCGACTGGTGGATCGGAGCCTCGTGACGAAGGCCGCGATATGGCGGCTGAGCGATCCCGTGGGCCGTAATGCGAGTGAAGCCTGAGCAGGCCTCGAAAGGACCAATGCGAACGCCGACCCTCCCCACACGAGGGGAAGGCTGTACGAACAGGCAAGCAATCGACGCGTGCCCCTGTTCGGTTCGCCGGGGTAATGGGCACGGCACGCTGGAAGGGTAAGGCGGGTAATCGGGGGAGACCCGTTCGGCCGGAGTTCGCAACTTCAACATCGCGGTCAGGCGATGGGCCGGACGGGAGTCGGACAGGGTCGTACGACCTGCGATGTCGGGTAATGCCGGCGGAGGAAAGGACCCTGACTTCTGGCGTGCTTTCGAAGACGGTGAGGATCAGGGGGATTGGCGATGAGCCTCGAAACGCCCGATAAGATCAGAAGCCTTCAGAGGAAGCTGTATTGCAAGGCGAAGGCAGAGCCCGCCTTCCGCTTCTACCTGCTCTACGACAAGATCTGTCGCGAAGACATTCTTGGTCACGCTTATGCGCAGGCCCGCGCCAATGCGGGTGCGCCGGGGGTCGACGGGGTGAGCTTCGACCAGATTGAAGCGTTGGGCCTGGAAGGCTGGTTGGTGGGCTTGCGAGAGGATCTCGTCTCGAAGAGGTACCGGCCCGATCCGGTGCGGCGGGTGCTGATCCCGAAGCCGGGGGGCGGAGAACGTCCGCTCGGCATCCCGACGGTTCGGGACCGGGTGGTGCAGACCGCGGCCAAGATTGTGCTGGAGCCGATCTTCGAAGCGGACTTCGAGGACAGCGCCTACGGCTATCGACCGCGCCGCAGTGCGATCGATGCAGTCAAGGAAACGCACCGGCTGATCTGCCGGGGCTATACCGACGTGATAGATGCCGATCTGTCGAAATACTTCGACACGATCCCGCACGCGGACCTCCTTAAATCGGTGGCCCGTCGTGTCGTCGACCGGCATGTCCTATGGCTGATCAAGCTATGGCTGCAGGCTCCGGTCGAGGAGCGGGGTGCTGATGGCAAGCGGCGCATGAGCGGCGGCAAGGGCACCAAGCGAGGCACGCCGCAGGGCGGCGTCGCAAGTCCGTTGCTGGCCGTCATCTACATGAATCGCTTCCTGAAGCATTGGCGTCTGACCGGACGTGGCGAGGCGTTCCGAGCGCACGTCATCAGCTATGCCGACGACTTCGTGATCCTCAGCCGCGGCCACGCGGAGGAGGCCCTGACGTGGACACGGATGGTGATGACGAAACTTGGGCTCACTCTCAACGAGGCGAAGACCTCGCTGAAGGATGCCCGGCGCGAGAGCTTCGACTTCCTTGGCTATACGCTGGGACCACGACACCATCCCAAGGGTGGTGACTGGTACCTGGGCGCAAGCCCATCCAAGAAGAGCGTTCAGCGGATCAAGACGAAGATCGGAGAGCTTCTGAGGCCGCGCAACAAAGGCGCTTGGCCCGAGGTAAGACAGCGCTTGAACCGCCTGTTGGGCGGCTGGAGCGCGTACTTCTGCCATGGCTCTCTGAGCTCGGCCTATGGGGCTGTCGATCAGCATGTCCAAGACCGCGTGAGAAACTTCCTCCGCAGACGGCACAAGGTGCAAGGACGTGGCTTGGTATGGTTCTCACGAGACTACATCTACGGAGAACTGGCCGTGCACCGTCTTCGAAGCGGGCACCGACGGTCGCCGCCGCGGGCCTTACGGTGAAGCCGGTCGGAAAGCCGGATGCGGGAGAACCGCACGTCCGGTTTGATGAGCGGGGAAGAGAAACGGGGCAGTTGCAAACGCTCAAGCCACCGCGCTCTTCCTCGACTCTACTCCTGGCCTCCCGATGCTGAGGTCAAGTCGGCTGATGATGCCCCGCGCATCTCGCCGGTGATGGGGGCAAGACAGCCCGGTCCCCAGGGAGATCGCGAAGCAGCCGTTAAGACTATCGCGCAGGGAGGGCCGGGTCGTCCGGCTGGACCTGTGGTACCTGCCGCCTGCATTTTTTTCGCAGGCGGGCCACGGGCCTCAGTCGAGGTCCGGCCTTCCCTGCACCCTCGCTTCGGAGGAGGGTGAGATCGATGCATCACTCGGACGCCAAGGGCGCCGCGAGGACAATGACGCGCATCCCCAAATGCAGTTTGAGATTGCTGACCACGACGACACCACAAACGCGGTGCTCACCCTCCCCTGGAGGGGGAGGGTCGCCTCACGAGGAGCGAAGCGAAACGTGAGGCGGGGTGGGGTGATGTCTCCGCGCGCAAAAGCATGCGTGGAGAGATCACCCCACCCCGCTCGCCCGCTTCGCGTGCGATCGACCCTCCCCCTCCAGGGGAGGGTGGCACCGAGCGCGCGGCTAGCTTGCGCGTGTCCGGCGGCCCTCGGTGTCTCGCAAAAAAGCGGCGCTCGATGGACGGCTTACTATTTGAATCCTGCGAACCGGCTGTCGAACGAGTTCGACTGCAGCACCGGGACGGCGCCGGAGACCAGCGCGGTCTGGGTCTGGGCGGGGGCCGAGGCCGTGGTGGCGGGCGCGTCGCCGGCGGCGGGCTTGAACGGCGGCCGCGCGGCAGCCTGCCTGGTCTCGGCCGGCTTGGCCGCGATCGGCTTGGGCGCAGGTTTGATCTCGGCGGGCTTGATCTCCGAGGGCCTGGCCTCCGCGGTCCTGGTCTCGGGCTTCGCCGTCGCAGCCTTGGTGTCGGCCGCCGCATTGCCGCCAATCCCAACCTTGCGGGCGAGGCTCGACATGAAGCTCGGCTTCTCCGGCGCACTGACGGCTGCCACGCGAGTGGAGGGCGCCGCTGCGGGAGCCGGAGCCGGACTGGCCGGCATCGCGGCGACCTCGTCGGCGCCGGGCGCGCGCGGCGGGTTGACATGACCGGGGATCGTGCCTGGCGCCGGCGAGAAGTTGGCGAGCGACAGTCCCGGCGCTTCGCCGGCATCGGACAGGCCGGTGGAGGCGCCCGGCACGCGGCTGGCGAAGATCGGATTCATGCCGCCATCGATACCGGTGTTGAGCTTGGCGACCGGCGTGCCCTTGGCGACGAGCTTGGCGTATTCCACCTCGTCCGCCTGCTGCTTGTCGCGCACGGCGGCGGTGATCTCGTCGGGAACGACATAGGCCGGGCACTTGGCGGCGGCGTCGAACACCGGATCATGCGTCGCGCCCGGCGGCTTCTGGGCGTCGAAGACGTACTTCTTCTCGCAGAAGTCGACCTTCGGCTCCTGCCGGGTGACTTCGAAATGGTCGTAGCCTTCCTTGATCATGCGCCAGAACGGCATGTTCGGATTGTTGCGGTGCCTGGCCATGTTCACCGGCGTCATCCGGAACGGATAGGCCTGGAACTGGAAGGCCCGCTGGCCGCCGAAGAACGACTCGCGCCCAAGCGCATAGATCTCGGCGATCTGCTCGTCGGTCATGGCGAAGCAGCCGCGCGAGGAGCAGTCGCCATGCACCATCAGCTGCGAGCCGCTGCGGCCCAGCGCCTTGTCGAAGGCGTTCGGATAGCCGGTGTTGAAGGACAGGTAGTAGGCCGACTGCGGATTCATCTGGCTCGGATTGATCGAGTAGAAGCCCTCCGGCGCCTGGCGGTCGCCCTCGCGCACCTTGGGTCCGAGGTCGCCGGACCAGCGGCAGATCGGATAGGTCTTGAGCAGCGCGAACTTGCCGGAGCGGTCCTGCTTCCAGACCTCGAGCTCGGCCTCCTGCTTGAACACGCGGACCAGGATCGGCGACTGCAGATCCATGTCCTTCTCGCCCATCGTCGCGACGAGCTTCGGCGACACCGGCTGGTTGGCCTTGGCGTTGGTGGCGAGCGCGACCTGATCGCTGTTGCAACCCGTCAGCAGCGCACCGGCGGCCAACACCGCCGAGGTCATCAGAACCCGGACGAAAGCGCGGTTGATCAAGACAATGCTCCCCGCAAACCCGGCATGCCGCAACACCCCAGTCTCATCTCACCCGATCGGCCCGAAAGCTGGATAAATCACGGGTCGACCCTGCGTCATGCCGTCAAACCATTGATTAAAATTGTAGCCTTTGACCCCACGACCCGCAACCCGCGCTCCGGTGGAGCCGCGAGGCCCTGGCCGCTTTGGTCAACAACTTCTAAACAGCAGAGCCCGCCGGCGGGGCCGAAATGCGGCCAAACGGCTGGAAAGACTCACAAAACCGCGAGCGCCGAGGGCTCGGCTCCCGCCCGCTCAGCCGAGCTTGCGGCCGATCTCGATGAACTTCTGCCGGCGCTGCTTGCGGATGGCGTCGGCGTCGAGGCCCTTCAGCTCGTCAAGCGCCTGGGCGATCGCCTCGCCGGTGGCCGCGATCATCGCCGCGGGATCGCGGTGGGCGCCGCCGACCGGCTCCTTCAGGATGGTGTCGACCACGCCGAAGCGCAGCATGTCCTGGGCGGTGATCTTCATGCTGTTGGCGGCTTCCTGCGCCTTGGTGCCGTCGCGCCAGAGGATCGAGGAGGCGGCTTCCGGCGAGATCACGCTGTAGATCGCATGCTCCAGCATCAGCACGCGATTGGCGGTGGTCAGCGCGATGGCGCCGCCCGACATGCCCTCGCCGGTGATGATCGCGACGTTGGGCACGCCGAGTGCCAGGCAGGCATCGGTCGAGCGCGCGATGGCCTCGGCCTGGCCGCGCTCCTCGGCGCCGATGCCGGGATAGGCGCCGGCGGAATCGACCAGCGACAGCACCGGGATGCCGAACCGCTCGGCCATCTCCATCAGGCGGACCGCCTTGCGGTAGCCTTCCGGACGGGCCATGCCGAAATTGTGCTTGAGGCGGGATTCGGTGGTGGCGCCCTTTTCCTGGCCCATGACGCAGATCGGCTCGCCGCGGAAGCGGCCGAAGCCGCCGAGCAAAGCGGCGTCTTCGCCGAACTTGCGGTCGCCGGCGAGCGGGGTGAACTCGGTGATCAGCCCGCCCACGAAGTCCGTGAAGTGCGGCCGCTGCGGATGGCGGGCCACCATGGTCTTCTGCCACGGCGTGAGCGTGGCGTAGAGCTCGGCCAGCGCCTGGCCGGCCTTCTCCTCGATCCGGCTGACCTCCTCGCCGATATCGGTGCCGGAGGCGGCCATCGCCCGGAGTTCGTCGACCTTGGAATCGAGCTCGGCAACAGGCTTTTCGAAATCGAGGTAGCTGCGCATGGGATCCGGCATGGAAGAGCTGAAGGAAGAGCGCTGGGAGACGAAATCGGTTCGGCCTTCGGACCTGAAGCCGAAGGACTTCAGGAGCTTAGGGTACGATCGGTGCCCAGCCTCCCGGCATCGCGCCGGGATCGCGGGCAGGATGGCGCTCTTTCAGGGCAGACGGGCGCGAAGTCAAGCCGGCCGGGCGTCACGCCGGCGGATTTGGTTTCGGGAAGGTGTGAAGCGAGGTCAGGTCTCGGCCAGCGGGTGCAGGTCGCGCACCAGGCTCTTGAGCCGTTCCTCGACCACATGGGTGTAGATCTGGGTGGTCGAGATGTCGGTGTGGCCGAGCAGGGTCTGGACGATGCGCAGGTCGGCGCCGTTGTGCAGCAGATGGCTGGCGAAGGCATGGCGCAGCACGTGCGGCGACACCAGCCGGGCTGGCAGGCCGCTCGCCACCGCGAGCTCCTTGAGGTCGCGGGCGAAGTGCTGGCGGGTGAGGTGGCCGCTCTCGCCGAACGAGGGAAACAGCCATTTGCCGAACGTCGCGCTGGCCTTCTTCTCGGGCTTCAGCGCATCCAGGGCGGCGAGATAGTCGGCCATCGCCTGGCGCGAGGCCTGGTTCAGCGGCACCAGCCGCTCCTTGTTGCCCTTGCCGCGCACCACGATCATGCGGGCATCGTTGCGGGCGGCCGTCCGCGGCAGCGCCACCAGCTCGGAGACGCGCAAGCCGGTCGCGTAGAGCACCTCGAGCAGGCAATACAGCCGCAGCGCGCGCAGCCGCTGCGCCGGCGAGGCGTCCGTGCCCTCGCTCAGCTCCTTCGCGCGGGTCAGCA
Source organism: Bradyrhizobium sp. SZCCHNRI20481 (assembly GCF_032485055.1). Lineage (NCBI taxonomy): Bacteria > Pseudomonadati > Pseudomonadota > Alphaproteobacteria > Hyphomicrobiales > Nitrobacteraceae > Bradyrhizobium > Bradyrhizobium sp. SZCCHNRI20481. The sequence goes on along the minus strand of NZ_JAUEUE010000006.1, from coordinate 87,235 downwards.
TCCGGTCGACATCGCCGATCGACAGCACCTTGGGCAGCGGCCGGCCGCGTTTCGGGCCGGACAGGATCGCGGCGGGATCGTCGCTGCGGATGCGCTCGCTCAGCAGGAAGCGAAACAGGTGTCGCATCGCCGACAGCCGCCGCGCCACGCTGGAGGACTTGAAGCCCCTGGTGTCGAGATCGGCGAGATAGTCGCGCAATGCCTGGGTGTCGGCCGTGGCGAAGCCGTTGGCCTTGCCGCCGAGAAAGTCGGAGAGATCGGTGAGGTCGCGGCGATAGGCGTCCAGCGTGTTCTGACCGGCGCCCTGCTCGGCGGCCATCATGTCGAGGAACAGGCTCATCAGCCTGGCGTCGGAGGCCTTGACCTTCATGTCGTGAAATCCGCTGCGTCCGAGGCGATCGAATCACTACGAGGTATTCGTGCCGGCACGTCGAGCGGTGACTGCAAATCTGGCCGATATCGCGGCGCCCGGCCGCCTCAGACAATCGTAAAATTCTTAATCAATGCCCTGTGGCTTTTCGGTTCGCCGCAGCGGTGCCGATCATCTCTTCTGGAACCTGTCCGGCGGGATCGTCACCGTCATCTCGCGCGGCTTCGGGTTGACGAAATTCGCCAGCGCGTAGATCGCGCCATAGACCACGCCGACGATGATGGCGATGACGGTCAGGAAGCGGAACAGGCTGGGCATGTCGGTCGCGCAGGCCACCAGAAAGGGAATGGTTTCATCCAACATGTTCGCATCGGCCTTGCAAGCCCGTCGGGCAGACCGGGCAGCTCGCCTTGGCTCGGGGAGCGGAACAGGATGCCTTTGAAAGCAGCAGGGCCTGGGTTAGAAGCGGAGAAATGACCGAACCGACGCAACCAGCATCTGGACCTGTCGCCCAGGAGGCCGCGATTCTCGCAGGCCTCGGCAAGCGGCTGATCGTGCTGGTCGGCATGATGGGGGTCGGCAAATCGACCGTGGGCCGGCGGCTCGCGGCGCGGCTCCGGCTGCCGTTCGTCGATGCGGATACCGAGATCGAGACCGCAGCCGGCATGACCATACCGGAAATCTTCGAATCGCGCGGCGAGGACTATTTCCGCAATGGCGAGGCGCGGGTGATCGCCCGCCTGCTCGAAAATGGTCCGGCGGTGCTGGCAACCGGTGGCGGCGCCTTCATGCGCGAGGATACACGGCGGCGCATCCAGGAGAAGGCGGTCTCGGTGTGGCTGAAGGCCGATGCCGACGTGATCATGCGCCGCGTCCGGCGGCGGGCCGACCGCCCGCTGCTGCAGACGGCTGATCCCGAAGGCACGGTCGCGCGGCTCCTGACCGAGCGCGAGCCGGTCTACCAGCTCGCCGACCTCACGATCTTCTCGCGCGACGTGCCGCACGACCGGGTCGTCGAGGACTGCCTGGAGGCGCTGCAGGCGTTCTTCTCTCCACCGGAGACCGCGGCGAGGCCCACCGGACCACAACCCGATCCAGTTCAATCCGATCCTCCGCAGGCGATGGGCGCGCTCCGATGACGGCACCACTGAAGCATTCCGATCCGATGATCGTCGACGTCGCGCTCGGCGAGCGCGCCTATGACATCGTCATCGGCCGTGGCGTGCTCGCCTCGCTTGGCCAGCGCATCTCGGCGCTGCGGCCGGGTGTCCGGACGGCCATCGTCACCGACCGCACCGTGGCCGCGCACTGGCTGAAGCCGACCGAGGCGATCCTGGCGGAGGCGGGAATCCCGTCGTCCACGATCGTGGTCGAGGAGGGCGAGGGCTCCAAGACCTATGCCGGCCTCGAGAAGGTCAGCGAGGCACTGATCGCCGCCAGGATCGAGCGCAACGACCTCGTCGTCGCGCTCGGCGGCGGCGTGGTCGGCGATCTCGCCGGCTTCGCGGCCGCCATCCTGCGTCGCGGCGTCGACTTCGTGCAGGTTCCGACCTCGCTGCTGGCGCAGGTCGATTCCTCCGTCGGCGGCAAGACCGGCATCAACTCGCCGCAGGGCAAGAACCTGCTCGGCGCCTTCCACCAGCCGGTGCTGGTGATCGCCGACACCGCGGTGCTCGACACGTTGTCGCCGCGCCAGTTCCGCGCCGGCTATGCCGAGGTCGCCAAATACGGCCTGCTCGGCGATGCCAGCTTCTTCGCCTGGCTGGAAGCCAACCACGCCGACATCGTCAAGGGCGGTGCGGCGCGCGAGCACGCGGTCGCGACCTCCTGCCGCGCCAAGGCGGCGATCGTCGCCCGCGACGAGCGCGAGACCGGTGATCGGGCGCTGCTCAATCTCGGCCACACGTTCGGCCATGCGCTGGAGGCCGTGACCGGCTTCTCCGACCGGCTGTTCCACGGCGAGGGCGTCGCGGTCGGCATGGTGCTGGCGGCGCAGTTCTCGGCCGAGCTCGGCATGCTGCCGCCCGACGACGTCACACGCATCGAGCGTCACCTTGCCGCGGTCGGTCTGCCGACCCATCTGCAGGATATCGCCGGCTTCGCCCAGGAGGGGATCGGCGACGCCGACCGGCTTTTGGCCTTGATGGCGCAGGACAAGAAGGTCAAGCGGGGCAAGCTCACCTTCATCCTGATGGAAGCCATCGGCCGCGCCGTCATCGCGAAGGACGTCGATCCGGCGCGCGTTCGCGACTTCCTGCAGGCCAAATTGCGCAGCAGAAGCTGATCCCGGACTTTACGCCGTGTTGAGCAGTGCCAGCGGATCATCGGCGGCCTCCCTACAGAGCGACATCGGCGTCATGGACTGGATCACACTCTCCGTCGTCATCATCCTCCTCGCCGCCTCCGCCTTCTTTGCGCTGAGCGAGACCGCGCTGACCGGTGCCTCCCGCGCCTCGATGCTGCGGCTGTCGAAGCAGGGCAATCGCGACGCCGACGTGGTGTCGAGCCTGTTCGACATGCGCGAGCGGTTGATCGGCGCGCTGCTGCTCGGCAACAACATCGCCAATATCGGCGCTTCCGCATTGGCGACCGGCATCTTCACCGCCTGGTTCGGCGAGGTCGGCGTGCTCTATGCGACCGGCGTGATGACCGCGCTGGTGGTGATCTTCGCCGAGGTGCTGCCGAAGACGATCGCGATCAATGCGCCCGATCGCGTCTCGCTCACGGTTGCCAGACCAATGCGGGCCGCCGTGATCGTGCTTGGTCCGGTGCTCGCCGTGATCGAGGCGATCGTGCGTGGGCTGATGCGGCTGATCGGCTTCAAGGTCGGGGCCAATCAGCCGATCCTGTCGCCGACCGAACGCCTGCGCGGCGCAGTCGATCTCCTGCATCATGAAGGCAAGGTCGAGAAGCAGGACCGCGACATGCTCGGCGGCCTGCTCGATCTGCGCGAATTGCAGGTGTCCGACGTGATGGTCCACCGCACCGAGATGGTGATGGTGAATGCGGACCTGCCGCAGGAGGAACTGGTGCGTGAGGTGCTCGCCACCGAGTATACCCGCATCCCGCTATGGCGCGGGACGCCGGAGAACATCATCGGCGTGCTGCATGCGAAGGACCTGCTGCGTGCGATCCGCGCCGCCGAGGGCGACGTGTCGCACATCGACGTCGCCTCGCTGGCGCTGCCGCCTTGGTTCGTGCCGGAGATGCGTTCGGTGTCGGAACAGCTGAAAGCGTTCCGCCGCCGCAAGACGCATTTCGCGCTCGTGGTCGACGAGTATGGCGAGGTCGAAGGCATCGTCACGCTCGAGGACATCCTGGAAGAAATCGTCGGCGACATCTCCGACGAGCAGGACGTGCAGGTCGCCGGCGTGCGCGTGCAGCCGGACGGATCCGTCGTCGTCGATGGATCGGTGCCGATCCGTGATCTCAATCGCGCGATGGACTGGACGCTGCCGGACGAGGAGGCGACCACTGTCGCAGGTCTCGTGATTCACGAGGCGCGCTCGATCCCCGAGCGCGGCCAGAGCTTCACGTTCTACGGCTTCCGCTTTCGCGTGCTGCGCCGGGAGCGCAATCGCATCACCGCGCTGCGCATCGTACCGGTGCCCCGCGGCGAAACCGAGGAGACGCGGCCGCGCCGTGCAGGCACGGCGTTCTAATTGGGGATCAAGCCTCGCCCGGCGCCTTCGCATGCAGCGCGAGCGCGTGCACCGAGCCGGCAAGTTCCGCTGCCAATGCGGCGTTGATCAGGCGGTGGCGATCGACACGGCTCTTGCCGGCGAAGGCCTGCGACACAATATACACGCGGAAATGGGTCTCACCGCTCGGCTGATGGCCCATATGGCCTTCGTGCAGATGTGATTCGTCCTGAACATCGAGGCTTTCCGGCGAGAAAGCTTCGCGCAACTTTTTGATGATAGCATCTCGGGTCCGCATGGTCTCTGGAAATACGCATCAAATTATTTTTCGTCAATCGGCGGTCCCCGCCAGAGGTATTCGCAATGTCAAGACTTGAAGCTTTTCGCGTTGCGTAGTCAAAGTCCGCCATGGCGATCGATTCAAACAAATTCTTCGACTCCATCCGCATCAAGCCCAAGAAGCAGGCTGCGCGGCAGCCGGTGGTGCGCGAGGAGGCCCAGCCCTGTCAGTGGCCGGACTGCAAGAACAAGGGCTCGCACCGCGCGCCCAAGGGACGCGAGAACGTGCGCGAGTATTGGCACTTCTGCCTCGACCACGTGCGCGAGTACAACCAGTCCTATAATTTCTTCTCGGGGATGAACGCCGAGGCGGTCGCGCGCTATCAGAAGGATGCGCTGACCGGACATCGCCCGACCTGGAAGATGGGTGCCAACACGTCGGCCAAGCGCGGCACCGGCAGCGCCGAGGGCGATCTCGGCGATGCCGCCGATCCGTTCAGCGTCTTCGCCGAGATCAACGGCCGCGGCAGCTGGCGTCCGGATCCCCAGTCGGCCCCCAAGGCCGAGACGCGCAAGGTCTTCAACGCCGAGCGCAAGGCGCTGCAGGTGATGGGCCTTGGTCCCGATGCGACGCTCGAAGACGTCAAGGTCAAGTACAAGGCGCTGGTGAAGCAGCACCATCCCGACGCCAATGGCGGCGACCGCTCCACCGAGGATCGCCTGATCGAGATCATCAAGGCCTACAACTATCTGAAGACGGTGGTGAAGGGCTGACGCGCGGCAGCGCGCGAGGCTGCCGCGCGTCGCGCTCGACGGTTCAGGGCTTCGGCCCGATATAGGCCGAGCTGGGCCGGATCAGCCGCCCCGTCCGCTGCTGCTCGCGGGCATGCGCCGTCCAGCCTGCCGCACGCGCCACCGCGAAGATCGGCGTGAACGCCTGCCGCGGAATCTTCAGTGCATCGAGCAGGATGGCGGTGAAGAACTCCACATTGGTGTCGAGCACCCGCTCCGGATTCTTCTGCCGCAGCGCTTGGCGGATGTAAGCCTCCACCTCGCTCGCAAACGGCAGATCAGCCCCGCTGCCCGCCAGCCGCTCGATCGCGCCCTTGAGCACGTCGGCGCGCGGATCGCGCACGCGATAGATCCGATGCCCGAACCCCATCAGCCGCTCGCCGCGGCCGAGCGCCGCGTCGACCCACGGCTTGATGTGGTCGCGCGTCCCGATCGCGTCCAGCATCTCCAGCACCGGCTCCGGCGCCCCGCCATGCAGCGGGCCGGTGAGCGCGCAATAGCCGGCGGTCACCGACGCGAACAGGTCGGCCTGGGTCGAGGCCACGACCCGCGCGGCGAAGGTCGAGGCGTTCATGCCGTGATCGCAGACGGTGACGAGATAGGTGTCCAAGGCCGCCACCTCCCCGCTCTCGGGCCTATCGCCACGCACCATCCGCAACGTATCGGCGGCGTGGCTGGCATCAGGGTCGGGGGCAATCGGCTGCGCTTCCTGTGCGCGCTGGACCAAGGCGCCGGCGATCACCGGGCAGGCGCCGACGATCGTGGCTTCGTCGTCGAGCCCGGGTTCGTGGCGCAGCGCCGCGACCGCGGCGCGGAAGCCGTCGATGATCGACAGGCCGGAGGTCGCGGCGAGCAGCTCGGGCAGCCGGGCAAAGGCACGCTCGCGGGCACGACCAAGGCTGGCGCGGACCTCGGCCTCGCCGACGGTGCGCTTCGTGGCCGCGCTCCATAGCCGGGCGGTCACGCCCTCGAAGCCGTTGGCGGCGGCGAGATCGGCCACACGGGCGCCGGCGATGATGAGCTCTCCCTGCTGGCCGTCGACGTGGCTGAGCACGGTCTCGGCGGCGGCGATGCCGTCGAGGCCGATCGGGGTCTTGCCGAGGTGGATGGTCATGGCGGGTCTCCTTCACGAGTGGTCACGCCGGCAAGATCCGCCCAGTCGACAACTTGATCAATCTTGATTAAGCTGATCAATATGAAAAAAGACAGCGGACTTTACCTATCTGCCCGTGAAGCTTCGGCCGAGCTCGCGATCTCGCCGGCCACCCTCTACGCCTATGTCAGCCGCGGCCTGGTCCGCTCCGAGCCGTCGCCGAACTCGCGCAGCAGCCGCTATCGCGCCGAGGACATCCGCGCCCTGAAGGAGCGTCGTGCGCCGGCCCCCGAGCCGCGCGCTTTCCGCAGCTTCGATGCGGATCTCCCCGTGTTCGATTCCGCCGTGTCGACGATCACCGAAGCCGGTCCGATCTATCGCGGCGTCAATTGCGTCGACCTGGCCGCGCGCGACACGCTGGAGCATGCCGCGACACTGTTGTGGGACGTGACCGCGCTCGATCCGTTTGCGCCAGACAACCTTCCGGCCGTGTCGGAGGAGATGAGTCTCATCGCCGATGCCGCGCGGCGCGCGGCGCCGATCGACCGCGCCATCGCGGTGCTGGCGCTGGCGACACATGCTGATCCCGCGGCCTTCAACCGCGCACCCGACGGTCGGGCGCTGGTCGGCGCCCGCATCGTTCGGCTTGTGGTCGCAACCATGCTGAACCAGCCCGCGTCAGCCGATCCGCTCCATGTTCAGGTAGCGCGGAGCTGGGCGCCCGGACACGAACATGCGCCGGACCTGATCCGCCGCACCTTGGTGCTGCTTGCCGATCATGAGCTGAACGCGTCGACCTTCACCGTCCGCTGTGCGGCGTCGACGGGCCTCAGCCTCTACGATGCCGTCATCGCGGGTCTTGCGGCGCTCAAAGGGCCGCAGCACGGCGGTGCCGGCGTGCTGGCGTCGCAACTGGTGAAGGCACTCATCGATCGCGATGTCGCGCCGCTGATCCGCGAGCGGGTGGCGCTGGGCGAGCGCTTCGCCGGGTTCGGGCATGGCGTCTACAAGCGCGGTGATCCGCGCGCGATCTCGCTGCTGGAGGCGCTGACGCGGGCCGGCGCGCCGCGCAAATTCACCCGCGAGGTGCCGGAGCGGATCGCAGAGGCGACCGGCGAGTTCGTTAACATCGACTACGCGCTTGCGGTGCTGGTGCATAGTCTGCGTCTGCCCGCCGGCAGCGAGCTGGCGCTGTTCGCGATGGCCCGCTGCGTCGGCTGGATCGCCCACGCCTGCGAGCAGCTGCAGCATGGCCGCCTGATCCGCCCGCGCGCCCGCTATATCGGACCCGCACCCGGCCGCGGCGCCATGTTGGATTCGCTGTAGCCGTTCTAATCCGCGGCGCCGGCCGCCAGCTGCGTCTCGCGCCGCTTCCGCATCAATCTGAGGACCAGCCAGACCACGATCGTTCCGGCGATCGCCGCGATGATCCAGGTGGATTTGGCGATATGGCTATGATGCGGAATGCCGCCATAGCGGTGCAACAGCTGCACGGCGAATACTCCGGGCAGGACATGGGCGCAGGCCCACAGCACGATGGCAGGGATGTTCACGGCGTAGAAGCGCGGCGGAGGGATGTCGAGCGCGCCGGCCGTGATCGGCACGACGGCGCGGATCGGCGCGACAAAGCGGGCGAAGAAGATCGCCAGGGTGCCGAAACGGTGGAAGAAGGCCTCGCTCTGCGCCACCAGGCGCGGATAGTTCGAGAACGGCCAACTCGTCAGGATCTCGCGCTGCCTGCGATGGCCGACCCAGAACGCCCCGCCGTCCCCCAGCACCGCGCCCAGGATGGCCGCCGCCAGCACCCATTGCAGGGTCAGCTCGCCGCCCGGAATCAACGCGCTCAGCGCCAGGATGATGGTCGTGCCTGGAACCACCGAGCCCATGATCGGGATCGCCTCCAGCAGGGCGGCCAGAAACAGGGTGAGATAGGCCAGTCCCGCATGCGCTGAGACGAAGGCAATGAGGGGATCGAACAGATGGGCCACGCGGTTCCTGTTGGTGGAGAGGGTGGGCGGGAGCTCCTCGATAAGTAGGAACCCCGGCTCCGGGTGCCACGTCGAGATCCTGGGAAGAGCCGGTGGGCGAAAAGGTGGCACGATTCGCAGGGCAGCCTTTCGAAAACGGCCACTCATGCCTATCTCGATGATATAACGACGGAACTTTGATCAAGGCTTAGGCTTCTGCCCGCGCGTGCTCTCTGCTAGGCTGGCGTCGAAGCCCTTCAACCGCAGCCAAACATGAAATCTGGTTTCGGGAATGCCCGGGACCCCGGAGGATGAATGACGACCGCCGCTACGACCAATGCGCAGGAGATGACCGGTGTGCCCGACATGAAGGTGTCGGTGCGGCAGGTGTTCGGGATCGACAGCGACCTTGAGGTGCCGGCTTTTTCCGCAAGCGACCCGCATGTCCCCGAGGTCGACGCCGACTACCGCTTCGACCGCGCCACGACGCTTGCGATCCTGGCCGGCTTCGCCAAGAATCGCCGTGTGATGGTGACCGGATACCACGGCACCGGCAAGTCGACCCATATCGAACAGGTCGCGGCGCGACTCAACTGGCCCTGCGTGCGCGTCAACCTCGACAGCCACATCAGCCGTATCGACCTCGTCGGCAAGGACGCGATCGTGGTCAGAGACGGCAAGCAGGTCACCGAGTTTCGGGATGGTATCCTGCCCTGGGCGCTGCAGCACAACGTCGCGCTGGTGTTCGACGAATATGATGCCGGCCGTCCGGACGTGATGTTCGTGATCCAGCGCGTGCTTGAAGTGTCGGGCCGGCTGACCCTGCTCGACCAGAACAAGGTGATCAAGCCGCACCCGGCGTTCCGTCTGTTCGCGACCGCCAACACCATCGGGCTCGGCGACACTTCGGGCCTCTATCACGGCACCCAGCAGATCAACCAGGGCCAGATGGACCGCTGGTCGATCGTCACCACGCTCAACTACCTCGCCCATGACGAGGAGGTCGAGATCGTGCTGGCCAAGGCCAAGCACTATCAGAACGCACAGGGCCGCGACACCGTCAACAAGATGGTGCGGCTCGCCGACCTCACGCGCAACGCCTTCGCCAATGGCGATCTGTCGACGGTGATGAGCCCGCGCACGGTGATCACCTGGGCCGAGAACTCCGAGATCTTCGGCGACATCGGCTTCGCCTTCCGTGTGACGTTCCTCAACAAGTGCGACGAGCTCGAGCGTCCGCTGGTCGCGGAATTCTATCAGCGCTGCTTCAATGCGGAGCTGCCGGAATCCTCCATCAACGTGGCGCTGAGCTGACACACCGGCGTCGTCCTGGCCTCGGGCCGGGACCCATACGCCGCGGCCTCTCTCGTCGGGTGATGCGGGAGAGCGAGTGCGAACAAACGAACGCCGGTGGTTATCGGGCCTGGCGTTCGCCGGGACGATAGCCGCAGGAATCAGATGACCACACCGAGCAACAAGCCCCGTCCTGGCGTCAAGGAAGCACCAACCGAACCTTTCAAGAGGTCGGTCACGGGGTGCCTGCGCGCGATCGCCAGGGCGTCCGAGCTCGAAGTCTCCTTCGCGGCCGAGCGTCCCGGCCTTGCGCCGGGCAAGGCCCGGCTGCCGGAGCCGGCGCGCAAGATGACCAAGCGCGACGCCGCCGTGGTGCGCGGCCATGCCGACTCGATCGCGCTGAAGCTCGCCTGTCATGATCCGAAAATCCATCGCAAGCTGATCCCGGGCAATCCGCAGGCGCGTGGCGTGTTCGAGGCGGTCGAGCAGGCCCGCGTCGAGGCGATCGGTGCAAAACGCATGGCCGGCGTCGCCAGGAATCTCACGGCGATGCTCGATGATCACTTCCATCGCGGCAAATATGACGAGATCACCGACCGTGCCGACGCGCCGCTGTCGGATGCGCTGGCCATGATGGTGCGCGAGCGCCTCACCGGCATGGCGCCGCCGAATGCGGCGCGTAAGGTGGTCGATCTCTGGCGTCCGTTCCTGGAGGACAGGATCGGCCAGCGTCTTGATGAGCTCGGCCGCTTCACCGAGGACCAGGCCAAGTTCGGCGACCTCGTCCACGATCTCTTGTCGGCGCTCGATCTCGGCGATGAACGCAACGCCGATTCGGAAGAGGACGAGGACAACGACGACAACCGCGACGGCGACAATGAGCAGTCCGGCGCCGAGGGCTCGCCCGAATCCGACGCTGCGCAGGAGATGAGCGCAGACCAGGCGCAGACGACGTCGGACGAGATGTCGGAGAGCGCCATGGAGGCGGCACAGGCCTCGGCGTCCGACACGCTCGATGACGGCGAACTCGGCGACGACGAGACGCCGGGTGAGGCGACGCGTCCGAACCGCGGCGGTGCGAACGAGCCGCGCGGCCCCGAATATCACGCCTTCGCGCCGAAGTTCGACGAGATCATCGCGGCGGAGGACCTGTGCGACCACGACGAGCTGGAGCGCCTGCGCTCCTATCTCGACAAGCAGCTTGCGCACCTGCAAGGCATCGTGGCGCGGCTCGCCAACCGGCTGCAGCGCCGGCTGATGGCGCAGCAGAACCGCGCCTGGGAGTTCGATCTCGAGGAAGGCGTCCTCGATCCGGCGCGGCTGTCGCGCGTGGTCATCGATCCCTATCAGCCGCTGTCGTTCATGCGCGAGAAGGAGGCGACCTTCCGCGATACGGTCGTCACGCTGCTGCTCGACAATTCCGGCTCGATGCGCGGACGCCCGATCACGGTGGCCGCGACCTGCGCCGACATTCTCGCCCGCACGCTCGAGCGCTGCGGCGTCAAGGTCGAGATCCTCGGCTTCACGACGCGGGCCTGGAAGGGCGGGCAGTCGCGCGAGGCGTGGCTCGCCGCCGGCAAGCCGGCCAATCCCGGCCGCCTCAACGATCTCCGCCACATCATCTACAAGTCGGCCGATGCGCCGTGGCGGCGGGCGCGCAAGAATCTCGGCCTGATGATGCGCGAGGGGCTGCTGAAGGAGAACATCGACGGCGAGGCGCTCGACTGGGCGCACAAGCGCCTGCTCGGGCGTACCGAGCAGCGCAAGATCTTGATGATGATCTCGGACGGTGCGCCGGTCGATGACTCCACGCTGTCGGTCAATCCGGGCAACTATCTGGAGCGGCATCTGCGCCACATCATCGAGGAGATCGAGACTCGCTCGCCGGTCGAGCTGATCGCGATCGGCATCGGCCACGACGTCACGCGCTACTACCGTCGCGCGGTGACCATCGTCGACGCCGAGGAGCTCGGTGGCGCCATCACCGAGAAGCTCGCCGAATTGTTCACGGAGACCCACGCGGCGCCGCAGCCTGCGCCGGGGCAAAAGCGCAGGCTGCATTCGTAAGCGGCCGTCGGCCGGCTGCGTCCCTCCTCCGCCTCGGAGGAGGTGGGGGAGGGGGCTCCGCTGACGATGTCGCTGCAGGCGATTGCCGACCGCAGGCGCTTTCTCGCGCTGACCATCGGCGGAGTGTCGGCATTCGCATGGTCCACGACGGCTCGTGCGCAACTCGCGCCGACGCCTGTCCGCAGACGCGCAGCTTCCGACGAGCACTCCGTCACGTCGCCGGTGAAGATCGAGGTCAATGCGCGACCGCTGCCTGCGTTCGACCTCCGCGATAGGACCCATCTGCGCTTCGGGATGCTGCAGTATCGCAGCGGCGTGGCGCTGACCTCGTCCTATCCCGGCTTCGGCGGCCTGTCCGGCATCCGGCTCGATGCCAAGGGTGAACGCTTCCTCGCGGTCAGCGACAAGGGCGGCTGGTTCACCGGCCGCATTGCCTATTCCGGCCGCGAAATCGCGGGGCTCGCCGATGTCGAAGCGGCGCCGCTGCTCGGTCCGGACGGACGGCCCATCACCGATCGCGGCTGGTATGATTCCGAGTCGCTCGCTCGCGATGGCGACGTCGTCTATGTCGGCCTCGAGCGCGTCAACCAGCTCCTGCGCTACGATTTCGCCAAGGGCGGAACCGGCGCGCGCGGCGAGATCGTGCCGCTGCCGTCGGCCGCCAAGCGGCTACCCCACAACAAGGGACTGGAAGCGTTGGTAGTCGTGCCGAAGGGCCTGCCGCTCGCCGGCGCCCTGATCGCGCTCTCCGAGCGCGGTCTGGACCCGAACGGCAATCTGCTCGCCTTCCTGATCGGCGGACCCGCGGCGGGACAGTTCAGCATCGTCCGCAGCAACGAGTTCGACGTCAGCGATGCCGTGCTGCTGCCGTCGGGCGATCTGCTGGTGCTCGAACGCAAGTTCTCGCTGTTCAACGGGGTCGGCATTCGAATCCGCCGGCTGATGCTTGCGCAGATCGCGCCGGGCGCGCTGGTCGATGGTCCGGCGATCTTCTCCGCCGATCTCGGGCAGGAGATCGACAATCTCGAGGGCATCGATGCGCATGTCACGCCGGAGGGCGAGACCGTGCTGACGCTGGTGTCCGACGACAATTTCTCGATGATCCAGCGCACGCTGCTGCTGCAGTTCACGCTGGTGGGGTGAGCCGCGGCGCCGCTGCGGCGGCTCGCGTTGACCGCGCCTCGTCCATGATCGACACTCGCCGCCATCAGATCATCGCGTCAACCGTCGCAACCTGGAACTCAGCATGAGCGCCCTGTTCACTCCGATCAAGCTGCGCAGTCTCGAACTCGCCAACCGCATCATGGTGTCGCCGATGTGCCAGTACTCGGCCGAGAATGGTGCGGCCAACGACTGGCACTTCACCCACATCAACACGCTGGCGCTGTCGGGCGCGGCGATGTTCTGCATCGAGGCGACGCATGTCGAGCCGATCGGGCGCATCACCCCCGGCTGCCTCGGGCTGTGGGACGATGCGACGGAAGCTGCGCTGAAGCCGATCCTGGCCTCGGTTCGCAAACATGCGAAGGCTGCGGTTGCGATGCAGCTCGCCCATGCCGGCCGCAAGGGCTCCAGCCACAAGCCGTGGGATGGCGGACAGCAGATTCCGCTCGCGGACAGCGGATGGCAGACGGTCGCGCCCTCGGCCCTGCCGCACAAGGATGGCGAGCTCGCGCCGCAGGAGCTCGATGCAGCCGGACTGAAGCGGGTGTGCGATGCGTTCGTTTCCGCAGCCCAACGAGCCGCGCGCCTCGGCATCGACGCGATCGAGCTCCACGGCGCGCATGGCTATCTGCTGCATCAGTTTCTGTCGCCGATCGCCAACCAGCGCAGCGACGCCTATGGCGGCTCGCTCGAAAACCGCATGCGGTTTCCGCTCGACGTGTTCGATGCGGTGCGGGCGGTATTTCCGGCGGACAGACCGGTCGGCGTGCGCGTCTCGGCGACCGATTGGGTCGACGGCGGCTGGGATCTCGATCAGACCATCACGTTTGCGCAAGAGCTGAAGCGCCGCGGCGCCGATTGGATCGACGTCTCCTCGGGCGGCGTGTCGCCGTTGCAGAAGATCACGCTCGGACCCGGCTATCAGGTGCCGTTCGCCGCGGCCGTGAAACAGGCGACGGCGCTTCCCACCATTGCGGTCGGTCTCATCACGCAGGCGCAGCAAGCCGAGGAGATCGTGGCCTCGGGCAAGGCCGACATGGTCGCGCTGGCCCGCGGCATGCTCTATGACCCGCGCTGGGGCTGGCACGCCGCAGCGGAGCTCGGCGGACAAGTCGCCGCACCTCCGCAATATTGGCGCTCGCAGCCGTCGACGCAGAAGGAGCTGTTCGGCAGGACGACGTTCGGCGCACGCTGACGTGCAATTGATGACCGCAATGTTGCGCATCAGCGTTGCAAAATTCTGCGGTCATCATTCCGCCCGCGACACGGCTGACGATTGTCGCTGTCGGACGAAGTGCTAGACTTCGCAGACCACGTGCGGCGATGCCGACTCGTCTGGTCGTGTTTCGTCTCGCGTGAAGATGAGCGCATCGCAAAGATGCGCCGCAATATAAACGCGAGAGGAAAGCGCCATGGAAATCGGATATTTCACGATGCCCTCGCATCCGCCGGAGTGCGGATTGAAGGAGGGGCAGGAGTGGGACCTGCAGGTCCTGCGGTGGCTCGACGAACTCGGCTATCAGGAAGCCTGGATCGGCGAGCATCACACCGCGCCGTGGGAGCCGCATCCGGCGCCCGACCTGATTCTGGCGCAGGCCTTCCGCGAAACCAAGAACATCCGGCTCGGGCCCGGCGGCTTCCTGCTGCCCTATCATCACCCGGCCGAACTCGCCAATCGCGTCGCGATGCTCGATCACCTCTCCGACGGCCGCCTCAATTTCGGCATTGCCGCATCCGGCCTGCCGAGCGACTGGGCGATGTTCAACGTCGACGGCATGAGCGGCCAGAACCGCGAGATGACGCGCGAGGCTCTGGAGATCATCCTGAAGATGTGGTCCGAGGACGCGCCATGGACGTACAAGGGCAAGTACTGGACGGTGACCAAGCCCGACGTGATGTTCGACTTCCTCAAGCCGCACATCAAGCCGGTGCAGGCGCCGCATCCGCCGATCGGCGTCGCCGGCCTATCGAAGAACTCCGACACGCTGAAGCTCGCCGGCGAGCGCGGCTTCATCCCGATGAGCCTCAACCTCAACCCCGCCTATGTGTCGTCGCACTGGGACTCGGTCGAGGCCGGCGCCGCCAAGTCCGGCCGCAAGCCCAGCCGCAGCGATTGGCGGCTGGTGCGCGAGGTATTCGTCGCCGATACGGACGAGGAAGCCTGGCGCTTGTCCTCCGGCGACATGATGGGACGGATGATGGGCGAATACTTCCTGCCCCTGCTCGGTCATTTCGGCTTCAAGGACTATCTGAAGCACTCACCCGATGTGCCCGATTCCGACGTGACGGTGGATTATTGCGCCAAGCGCAACTGGATCGTCGGCTCGCCGGCCACGGTGACCGAGAAGATCGAGAAGATCTGGCATGAGGTCGGCGGCTTCGGCACGCTGTGCGTGTTCGGCTTCGACTACAAGCACAGGCCGGAAGCCTGGCACAACTCGCTGCGCCTCTTGAAGCAGGAGGTCATGCCGAGGTTGAGCCACCTCAATGCCGACCTGACCAGGGCCGCCTAGTATGTTGGCGCCAGCATTCGCCCTCCCTTTCGGGCAGTGCTGGCATCAAAAGAAATGTAGCTAAAATTTTCGCGCGAGTGCAGCTTCAGATTTGACGTTTGGGTGACGGTCTTGCCGTTAGGACGGTCCAGGCGTCGAATCCGCTGCATGCGCGTGGCGGGTCTGACATTTGGGGGCAGGTCATGCGGTTTCGCGTCAGGAAGTTTGCCCATATCCTCGAACGCTCGGGTTTGGCTCTGGCGGGGGCCGCCTGCGGCGTCTTCGTCGGGGCGCATGTCGGCTCCAGCGTTCCGTTGCTGACCACGCAGGGCTTCCTGATCGTGATGATGCTATCTGGGGCACTGGGCTTCTATCTCGGCATCGACACGCCGCAACTCCCTTTTCATCCGCATGACGAGGACTCACCTGCGGAGACGAAGATCGATACGGCCGAATTCCTGAGCGCCGTCGGGACCTTCCTTGCGACCCTGACGGCGTTCTTCGCCGTCGCCATCATCATCCTGCGCGAAGATCCGCACATCGTCTGGACGTCGCTGATCATGGTCGGCTGGATCATCGGCGTGATCATGCAGATCGTTTCCGGCGCGATCGCGCGTCTGCGGCGCTGATTTTCCCTGTTCAATTTTTGGGCTAACGCTGTCGCGAGTTTCATCTTGCGGCCGCGATTGCGATCGTGTGAGCCTTTGCATCAAGGGGCTCGACCTGTGAGCCGCGTCGTCCGGGGGCGCATTGCGCGACTGACACAGGTCCTGGCGACGTTTCCAAAGCGTTGCCCGCGGTCGTATTGGAGCCCGTTCTACGGCGCTGCGCGCGGACGATCCAACAGCCCATGCGCCCAGAGCAGGCATCACATCAGAAGCCGCATGGCGATATCGCGCACCTTGGCGCGCTTGATGCATCGCGGCCCGCAATGACATTTGGGAAGTTCATCATGTTGAAACGGGTGCTGCTGGGTGTAGTCATTGGCTGCGGACTGTCCGCGGCGCAAGCGGAGGAGCCGAAGGTCGGCGGCGTGGTCAATGCGGTGATTCAGCCCGAGCCGCCGGGCCTGATGCTCGCGATGGTCCAGAACGGCCCGACGCAGATGGTCGCCGGCAACATCTTCGAAGGCCTGCTGCGCTACAGCCCCAAGCTCGAACCGCTGCCCGGCCTCGCCGAGAGCTGGACCATCAGCCCGGACGCCAAGGTCTACACCTTCAAGCTCAAGAAGGGCGTGACCTGGCACGACGGCAAGCCGTTCACCTCGGCCGACGTGCTGTTCTCGATCGAGATGCTGAAGCAGACGCATGCGCGCGCCCGCAACAACCTCGTGATGGTCGAGAAAGTCGAGGCGCCGGATGATCTCACGGTGGTGTTCACGCTGAAGGAGCCGTTCGGTCCCTTCATCGGCATCTTCGAGGTCGGCTCGATGCCGATGGTGCCGAAGCACCTGTATGAGGGCACCGACTACAAGACCAATCCGAACAACAACGCGCCTGTCGGCACCGGCCCCTTCATGTTCAAGGAATGGCAGAAGGGCTCCTTCATCCGGATGGTGAAAAATCCGAACTACCATGAGAAGGGCAAGCCCTATCTCGACGAGGTCTACTGGCAGATCATTCCCGACGCCGCCGCGCGCGCGGTCGCCTTCGAGACCGGCAAGGTGGACGTGCTGCCGGGCGGCTCGATCGAGAATTTCGACGTGCCGCGCGTCTCCAAGCTGCCCGGCGCCTGCGTCACCGGCGCCGGCTGGGAGTTCTTCTCGCCGCTGGCCTGGATGTGGCTCAACAACCGCAATCCGATCCTGGCCAACAAGAAGGTGCGTCAGGCGATCATGTACGCCATCGACCGCGACTTCGCCAAGGACGTGATCTGGAACGGCCTCGGCAAGGTGGCCACCGGCCCGTCGGCGTCGACCATCAAGTTCTACAGCGACGACGTGCCGAAATATCCGTATGACCCGGCCAAGGCGAAGGCGCTGCTCAAGGAGGCCGGCTACAAGGGCGAGAAGATCCGCATGCTGCCGCTGGCCTATGGCGAGACCTGGCAGCGCTGGGGCGAGGCAGTGAAGCAGAACCTGCAGGATGTCGGCATGAACATCGAGACGATCGCGACTGACGTCCCGGGCGGCAACCAGAAGATCATGGAGTGGGACTACGACATCGCCTTCACCTATCTCTATCAGTACGGCGATCCCGCGCTCGGCGTCTCCCGCAACTACATCACCTCGGCGATCGCCAAGGGCCAGCTGTTCAACAACGTCGAGGGCTACTCCAACTCGGAGGTCGACAAGCTGTTCGCGGAGGGCGCCACGGCGCCGACCGACGCCAAGCGCAAGGAGGCCTATGACAAGGTGCAGAAGATATTGGCTGAGGACATACCCGTGGCCTGGCTGCTCGAGCTGCAGTTCCCGACCATCACCAAGTGCAAGGTGAAGAACCTCATCACCACCGGCATCGGCGTCAACGACGGCTTTCGCGATGCCTGGCTCGACAAATAGCGGTGCACTCCGGGGCGCGGCCATGATCCCCGCGCTCCGGTGTTTCGCTGTCTTGCCGAGCTGACCTCCACGGACCTTTCATGCTCTCCTTCATCGCCCAGCGCGTCGTGAAAGGCGTCATCGTCCTTCTCGCCATCATCGTGCTGAATTTCTTCCTGATCCGGCTGGCGCCGGGCGATCCGGCCGTCGTCATGGCCGGTGAAGCCGGCGCCTCCGACCAGATTTTCGTGGCGCAGTTGCGCGAAAAATTCGGCCTCGACCGTCCGCTGCCCGAACAGCTCCTCATCTACGTCAAGGGCATTGCCAGCCTCGACCTCGGCTTCTCGTTCCGCCAGCAGGCGCCGGTCGCCAGGCTGATCGCCGAGCGGCTGCCGGCGACGCTGCTGCTGACGCTCACCGCGTTCGCGATCTCGCTCGGTCTCGGCATCCTGTTCGGCGCCCTCGCCGCGCGCTTCGCCGGCACGATCCTCGATACTGCAATTACTGTGCTCGCGCTGATCTTCTACGCGACGCCGCTGTTCTGGATCGCCCTGATCGCGATCCTGCTGTTCTCGGTCTGGGTCGATTGGTTGCCGAGCTTCGGCTATGAAACGGTCGGTGCCGGCTATACGGGAGTCCGCCATGCGCTCGACGTCGCCGCACATCTCGCCATGCCGGCTGCCACGCTCGGCCTGTTCTTCATGGCGACCTACACCCGCATGACCCGCGCCTCGATGCTCGAGGTCAAGCGGCTCGACTTCGTCAAGACCGCGCGCGCCAAGGGCCTGCGCGATGGCGTCATCCTGCGCCGCCACGTGCTGCGCAACGCGCTGCTGCCGGTGGTGACCCTCGCCGGCGTTCACGCCGGCACCCTGGTTGGCGGCGCGGTGCTGACCGAGACGGTCTTCGCCTGGCCGGGCATCGGACGGCTGATGTACGACGCGCTGATCCAGCGCGACTACAACCTGCTGCTCGGCGTGTTCGTGGTCTCCTCCGCCATGGTGCTGATCTTCAATCTCGTCACCGATCTCGTCTACCGACTGGTCGATCCGCGCATCGAGTACGCCTCATGAGGCAGTTGTGGCGCACCATGCTGCGCAGCCCGAGCGGTATCATCGGGCTGATCATTCTCGCTCTGGCGATCGTGATCGCGGTCGCCGGGCCGTTGTACTTTCCCAACTCGCCGTGGCGCATGGTGCAACGGCCGTTCGTTCCGCCGTTCACGCTGTCGAAGGTCCCGCTCGGCACCGATGCGCTGGGACGCGACGTGCTCGCCGGCCTGATCTTCGGCGCCCGCGTCTCGTTGCTGGTCGGTCTCGTCTCGACACTCGTTGCGCTAATCGTCGGCGTGCCGCTCGGCGCCATCGCCGGCTATTTCGGCGGCCGCGTCGATGATGCGCTGATGCGCTTCACCGAGTTCTTCCAGACCATCCCGAGCTTCGCGCTCGCCATCGTGCTGGTCGCGATCCTGCAGCCGTCGATCTATTCGATTGTCGCCGCCATCGGCCTCGTTAGCTGGCCGCCGGTGGCGCGGCTGGTGCGTGGCGAGGTGCTGTCCTTGCGGACCCGCGAATATGTCCAGGCGGCCATCGTCACCGGACAGAGCAATGCCTGGATCATCTGGCGCGAGATCCTGCCCAACGCGCTGTCGCCGGTGATCGTGCTGGCCTCGCTGATGGTCGCGACCGCGATCCTCCTGGAATCCTCGCTGTCGTTCCTCGGCCTCGGCGATCCCAACCTGATCTCCTGGGGCTACATGGTCGGCGCCGGTCGCACCGTCATTCGTCAGGCGTGGTGGATCACGGTGTTTCCTGGCGTCGCGATCCTGCTGTCGGTGCTCGGCCTCAATCTGATCGGCGAGGGGCTGAACGATGCGCTCAACCCGCGCCTGTCGCGCGAGGGCAGGTGAGAAGATGGCCGATCCCGTCGTTGCCATCAGGAACCTCCGCATCGCCTTGCCGACGGGCGCAGAGCGCGCCCATGCGGTCGACGGCGTCTCGTTCGATCTCGCCGCCGGCAAAATCGTCTGCGTGGTCGGCGAATCCGGCTCGGGCAAGTCGATGTGCGCGCATGCGCTGCTCGGCCTGCTACCGGATACTGTCAGAGTCGAAAGCGGCGAGATCCGCTTCGAGGGACGCGACCTGCTTGCCGTCGATGCCGAAGGCTGGCGCGATCTGCGCGGCCGCCGCATCGCCATGGTGTTCCAGGAGCCGATGACCGCGCTCAATCCGCTAATGCGGATCGGCGAGCAACTGATGGAGGTGTTCGAAGCGCATGATCTGCTGAGCCCCCGGGAGCGCCGCGCCAAGGCGCTGGCGCTGGCGCGTGAGGTCGGGCTGCCAGATCCGGAGCGCATCATCCGCGCCTATCCTCATCAGCTCTCCGGCGGCCAGCGCCAGCGGGCGATGATCGCGATGGCACTCGCGCTCGAGCCGGCCGTGCTCGTCGCGGACGAGCCGACCACCGCGCTCGACGTCACGACCCAGGCGCAGATCCTCAAGCTGATCCGCAACCTGCAGGCCAGCCACAACATGGCGGTGATGTTCATCACCCATGATTTCGGCGTCGTCGCCGATATCGCCGACCAGGTCGTGGTGCTGCGCCATGGCAAGGTGGTGGAGGAGGGCACGGCCGCCGCCGTGCTCGGCCATCCGCAGCATGACTACACCAAGGCGCTGCTCGCCGCGGTGCCGTCGTTCGATCCGCCGCCACGGCAGTCACGCGAGGATGCGCCTCGGGCGGTGGAGGTGATCGGCCTCGACAAGACCTATGTGACGACGACCGGCTGGTTCCGTCCGAAGCGCGAGACGCGCGCGGCGCATGCGGTCAACTTCGCGATCCATCAGGGCGAGACGCTCGGACTCGTCGGCGAGTCCGGCTCAGGAAAGTCGTCCGTTGCGCGTCTGGTGATGCGGCTGATCGAGGCCGATCGCGGCACGGTGCGGATCGGCGATGTCGATCTCACGGCGCTGGACGGCCGCGCATTGCGCGCGCAGCGTCATCGCATCCAGATGATCTTCCAGGATCCGTTCGCCTCGCTCAACCCGCGCCGCAAGGTCGGCCGCATCATCGCCGACGGCATGGTCGCCCGCGGCACCGCGCTCGACGCAGCGCTGAAACGCGCGCAGGAATTGCTCGGCATGGTCGGGCTCGACGCCGGCGCCATCGGCCGCTACCCGCATGAATTCTCCGGCGGCCAGCGTCAGCGCATCGGCATTGCGCGCGCGCTCGCGCTCGATCCGGAGATCATCGTCGCGGATGAAGCGGTGTCGGCGCTCGACGTGTCCGTCCAGGCGCAGGTGCTGCGGCTGCTGGAAGATTTGAAGGCGCGCCTTGGTCTGTCGATGCTGTTCATCACGCATGACCTGCGGGTGGCCGCGCAGATCTGCGATCGGATCGCTGTCATGCAGAAGGGCGAGATCGTCGAGCTGAAGCCGACCGCGGCGCTGTTCGCCAATCCCGAACACGCCTATACGCGCGAGTTGCTCGCTGCCGTGCCCGGCCGCAAGCACGGGATGGCGTGATTGTGCGTAAGCCGTCGGCCGGTCGGAACGATGGAGCACCGGGTCGGGTTCAATTCCTTGCAACATCTTCGGCGTATTTGGATTATAATAGAAAGGGCCCCGATGAGGCCGCAGGGTGGTCGTCCAAGCCGGTCCGCGCCAAGACAGCGGGCTCCGTCTACCCGAGGCCGTCATTGAACCGTGCCCATGCTATGCCAGTCTCGACAGGATGTCGCAGCGGCGTTCACCATTCCAACGAGGACTGTCATCATGTCGGAGCGCAAGCCAACGGCCGCCGTGCGCGAGGCTCACAAGGCCTTCAAGCCGGCCGAGCCGCCGAGGAGCGACTATGAAAAGGCTCAGACCGCGTTCGATCAGAACCGCGAGCGACTGAAGGCCGAGCGCCTGGCGCGCGAAGCGGCCGACAACGCCGGTAAACAACCGAAAAAGCTGGCGTGAACGCCAGCCTCTTTCCGTCGGGTCCGTCGTTTTCGGCGGACATGCCGTCGTTCGCTCAGCTGCGCGGCGTTGCAGAGGTGAGTGAATCCCGCGGCCGATCACGATCGGGGCGCGTCGAGGTCGTGGAGGGCAGCACGCCCGGCCGCGACGCAGGTACCTTCTTGACCGGCGCAGGCAGCAAGCCTTCGCGGATGGCCAGCTTGCGCGCGACTTTGCGTTGGCGCCTGATTGCATCGGATTTCTCGCGCGTCTTGCGTTCCGATGGCTTCTCGTAGGATCTGCGGCGCTTCATCTCGCGGAATACGCCTTCGCGCTGCATCTTCCGCTTCAGGATGCGCAACGCCTTCTCGACGTCGTTGTCACGAACAAGAACCTGCAAAAGTGTCCTCCTTGTCTTCATCTCTATCGATGAAATTAGGTTGGCGAAGCCGATCGGCGCTGCGGCGGGGGAGCGGCGCGCTCAGCAGAGCGGCGTCAATGAAACGTGTTGCTCACAATGTGATGAGCACAATACGTGCGAGACACGATGATCCCCTTCGTCGGAAGGCGGGAGCACGAGTGTCTCTCAGCCATCGATGGCCAGGCCGTTACCGATGGTCCAGTGAAGATAAGGGCAATTTGCTGATATTGCCAGCGTGAGCCGACTCACGGTTCCGGCTCTCGGCAAACTATATTTGCCCCGTGGCCTTGTATTCCCCCAGAAAATCTCTACCTTGAGGTAGTTCGATTAGCCGCTGTGCCTTTCTGAATGTGCCTGTGGGCTATTTCCAAAAGTCATCGCTCAGTTGAATGAGGATCGCGTGATGGTCGCGCGATTAATGATTTGGAGATAGACATGCAGGGTACCGTCAAGTGGTTCAACGGCCAGAAGGGCTTTGGTTTCATTCAGCCGGAGGATGGCGGGAACGACGTGTTCGTTCACATCAGCGCGGTTGAACGCGCTGGTCTCGCTGGCTTGGCTGAAGGCCAGAAAGTCAGTTTTGAGGTCAAGACGGACAAGATGCGCGGTAAAACCAGCGCAGAAAATCTCGCGCTGGTCTGATCGTACTGATCTGACGTCTTGGGCCATTTCACGGATGTACTGAAATGGCTGGTTTGCCCGCTCGATCCTGTATTGAGCGGGCTTTCTGCGTCTCGACGGTAACCCGCATCTCCGGAAGGATCAGTCGATGGCCACCAAGAGGATGTCAGAACGCTCCCCCGAAAGCATTGCGCGGTCAGAGCGCCAGCGCGTCGCCGCCGAGGACGGGGCGAAGGCGCGCGCCGAATGGGACCAGCGCGCGATGGCGGTCCGCAAGAACATGGAGCGGCTGCGCGTGTTGCGGCTCGCCAAGGAAGCGGAAGCTGCGCAAGCGGGTCCTGTTGCTGCGCCTGCGCCGAAGCGGCGGAAGAAGGTCGCTCGCTAGGGCTGCTTCATCTCGCCTTCCGACGTCGGCTGCCCGGTGGAACTATCGGAACTTCAGATCCGTTGCTGGTGCTCGAACAAACGGGCGATCCATGCCTGATCATTACGCCTCAACCGCGTCCCGCGTACAGATCCGACCTTCGTACCGAGGAGGCTGACGTGGCCAAGTTGACAGCTACAGACGTTCGCATTGCAAAGGACGAGACGCAGCGTGGAGGCCAGACGATCGCATTTGCGCTTGCAATCGGCGCCACGCGGCAGGTCTGTCATCTCGAGACCTGCTTCGGCACACGCAATCAGGCGTTCGCTTATCTGCAGCGAAACCGCACGGCGTTCGAGCAGATGGCGCGCGAGCAGTTCGCCCGTGGCGAGGTGACCGACGGCGTCATCCATCTGCGCATGATCTGAGGCGATCCGCCACGCGCGAGCCTCCGAAGACGCTGCTCGACCCGCAACGCGCTGTTGCTGCTACTCCGCCTTCTGTTTGACCGGAAGCGGTACGCGCTCATAGGACGCGGGCAGATTGACGGGCCGGTAGTCCTGCGATTCCGCGATCCGCATCAGCACGCTCTCGTGGATGAACGCGCCCTCGGGAATGAAGCGCGGCTCGCAATTCGGAATGTAGAATCCGAAACGCGCCTTGCGCTCCGGCCACTCCTTGTACGTCGCGCTCTTCGGCAGCCATTCGAGCAGCCGCCAGGCCGGCCTCATCGAATCGTGCAGGGGGCCCTGGATGCTCGGCGCCACATAGGAGAACGGGCTGTTCTTGCGCTGCACGCCCCAGGCGAGCTGGTTCACCGTGCGCGGATTGACCGCCAGCCCCGCCTCGACCGCCTCGTCGATCATCCACAGCAGCGGATACTTCGAGACCGCCGACTGCGCCTCGGGATAACCGCCGCCGACGTCGCAATGTACGCCGGCGAACCACACCTGCTTGGCGTCCTGCGGTCCCGCATGCGCCTTGTTGAAGCGGTTCGGCGTGAAGGTCTGCGGCATGTTCCACGGCTTCAGCCGGAACATGCAGCGCCGTTCGTCGATCGCAGCGGCCTGCCGGAAAATCTTCACGCTCGGGTTCTCGATCGAGAAGGCGAGCTCCTCGAGGCTGGGGAGGGCGAGGAACCGGTCGGTGCGCGGCACGATGACGCTGGCCACCGTGTCCCACACGCCGACGAAATGGATCGTTGGCCAGCGTGTCGAGGTGATGCGCGCGAATTGCGCGGCCTGGTCGTCGCGGCTCTCGGGAATCGGCCCGTCGTCCTCGGTGCTCTCGACCTCGGTGGTGATGCCGCGTCCGGCCTTCGGATTGTCGGAGGAGTACTTCTTGTAGGCGATCACGCCCGAGCCGGCGAGATTGATCTGATCGGGCGAGATCAGCCCGACCTTGTGGATCAGTCCGGCAAGCACGCGCACGGTGTAGGCGCCGCGTGAGAAGCCGAACAGGAAGATGCGGTCGCCTTGCTGGTAATGCGTGGCGAGGAAGCAGTAGGCCCTGATGATGTTGTCGTCGAGGCCGTACCCGGTGGCGAGCCCCAGCACCATGTTGAAATTGGCCCTGAAGCGATGCCAGCTGTCCGGCTGTGTCAGGGTGCCGACGCCGGGATCGTAGAACACGGCCTGGAGTGGCGTCGTCTTGTCGGTCTTGCGCAGACAGCGATAGAGCTTGAGCACGTTCGAGATGTTTTCGCTGATCTCGTTGCCGGTGCCGTCGCAGCAGATGACAATATTCTTCATGACAAAGGAATGTCCGCGATAATGCTACCGCAACGAGTGTAGAGCATCGGGCTGGTGTTGGGGAGGTCGGTTCCTATGGCACTTCGTCTGGGTCGCTGTTGCGCGCCGCGCGACGGACATAGCGAAGTGATCGAATGGCGCCGCCGTACGAACGGATGGTCACTCGACGTGTCCGGTCGCCCCGCGCCGGCTGCCGTGTCCAGAGTTGTCGGCTGGTCACGGCATCCGCAAGCAAAACGGCCGGATCTCTCGATCCGGCCGTTTCGATATCTCGCTTCGCTCGAAGCCCCGCCTGTGACGCGTCCGGCTTCTGCATCAATCGTGGATTTCGGCTTGCTCTCTCAGCTCGCCTTGGCGACCGGGGCAGCGTCCGCCGCTTTCTTCTCGATGGCGCGCTTCAGCTCCAGCGCGCGCGGCGACAGCGCCGCAGCGTTAGCCTTGAGCAGATAGGCGTCGAGGCCGCCATTGTGGTCGACGCTCTTGAGCGCGTTGGTCGAGACGCGCAGGCGCACGTTGCGGCCGAGTACATCCGAGATGAAGGTCACGTTGCACAGGTTCGGCAGGAAGCGCCGCTTGGTCTTGATGTTGGAGTGGCTGACCTTGTGGCCAACCTGGGGGCCCTTGGCCGTCAGTTCACAGCGCCGCGACATGGCAGTAAATCCTCTCTCATCCCCGCACCCTTCCGTCCGCCTGTGTCGGCGGGCCGCGGGGGTCCAAAACTCGTCCAGCTCGTCTCTGGGAGATGCGGTCCTATAGGGGGGATGCGGCTTTTCGTCAAGGTTTTGAGGGATGGGGCCGGTGGCACCTTAGCCACGCGCCGAATCGCAGGGCTGCCTCGCTTCACGGCGGCGGTATTTGCGCCCGCGGCAGGGCGTCCGGCCATAGGCGTCCGCGTGGCCGTTTTTCTCTGAAAGACGTCGTACAATCAACATCATAGCCGATCGCCGGAGACCACATAAAGGGCGCATTCGGGCGTGATGAGTGGACGTTCGCGCGATGGCGCGTCAAACCGGCCCGTCGAGCCCGGCGGATTGCAGGGGCTCACGGGGAGTTGGGCCGCCCGATGCGGCTTCGCCGGAAGCGGAGCCGGACGTAAAGCGCTGGACAATCGGCCAGGATGTGACCGGTTCGCGTTGTTCAGGAGCGTTTTTGGCGTAAGTAACAGCAGTGGCGCGGCACAGGGGCCGGGGCCCGACAAGCGGATCGGCAGGACCATTTCGACGTGACCAACAGCACGGCCTTCTTCCGTTTCCGGCGCCTGGCGGTGGCCGGCTCCATCGCGGCGCTCCTGCTGCTGGCCCCCCACGGCGCCTGGGCACAGGCCCGGCTGGACGCCCAATATGAGGCTTCGCTGGCTGGCATCCCCGTCGGCAAGGGCACCTGGGCGGTCGAAATCGGGGATGATCAGTACGGCGCCGCAGCTCAGGGCGGCACCGCGGGCCTGCTCAAGAGCTTCTCCCAAGGATCGGGCACCGGGTCGGTGCAGGGGCGCGTCGTCAACGGCGCCCTGGTCGGGCAGAGCTACCAGGCCTCGACCACCACGGGAAAGAAGTCCGAGCAGATCCGCATCAATCTGCAGAACGGCACCGTGAAGGATTTCGCCATCGAGCCGACGCCGCCGGTCGATCCCGACCGCATCCCGGTAACGGATGCCCACAAGCGCGGCGTGCTCGATCCGATGACGGCCTCGCTGGTGCGGGTGCCGGGCAATGGCGAGCTGCTGTCGCCGGACTCGTGCCGCGGCGCTGCGCCCGTGTTCGACGGCCGCATGCGCTACGAGCTCAAGCTCGACTACAAGCGCATGGAGAACGTCAAGGCGGACAAAGGCTATCGTGGCCCGGCGCTGGTCTGCGCGGTCTACTTCACGCCGGTTGCGGGTTACATCCCGGACCGGCCGGTGATCAAATATCTCGCCCAGGCCCGCAACATGGAGATATTCTTCGTGCCGCTCGCGGGCACGCGCATCCTGGTGCCGTTCCGGGTCGTGATTCCGACCTCTTTCGGCAAGGCGATGCTCGAGGCGACCTCCTTCATCACCCAGGCTTCGCCGCACGTCGCGAAAACGCAGTAGCGCGCGGCGGAATCCTCGTTGTCCGGCCGGCGCCGTCATTGCGAGGCCGTCCGGAAAGCCAGCATGTGTGATCCGGCGCGCGGCCTGAACGACGGCTCGCGTGAATCCGTTTGACTCTTCGCCGATTCTGATTCGACTCGGGCGTGCTCGAAAACAGCGCCAGTTCCCTCGCGAAAGCGTTGCTTGTCGAGACCGTGAAAACTTGATCTAGTGCTGCCTTGATCGCGTGGCGCGAGATGTTGCGGTGAACGAAGCCGGAAAGGCGCTGGAGTCAGCGATTCGGGCGTGATTCGTTCTCAAGGCGTTCCGAAGCTTAAGCTGCGTCCCTATATGCGTAGCAATGTGACACAGGTGTGAGGATCGCAGCCTCTCAGAACGACGATAATTCCAGCATCCATCGCGCCTGACCCGCGCGCCTGCAACGCCGGCCTCGAGACCCAATTTAACGAATGGCTTTTTCGTCTTCTTCGGCAGCCTCGCCTTTCGAGCGCGCGTCCGACCGTGCTCCCGGAAGCGGCGTCACCGCCGTGCTCGGCCCCACCAACACCGGCAAGACGCATCTGGCGATCGAGCGCATGCTCGCGCATTCCTCCGGCATCATCGGACTGCCGCTGCGGCTGCTCGCGCGCGAGGTCTACAACAAGATCGCCGATCGCGTCGGCAGCGAGGCCGTTGCGCTGATCACCGGCGAGGAGAAGATCAAGCCGAAGAACCCGCGCTACTGGGTGTCGACCGTCGAGGCGATGCCCAGGGATCTCGACGTGTCGTTCCTCGCGGTCGACGAGATCCAGATCGCCGCCGATCTCGAGCGCGGCCACGTCTTCACCGACCGCATCCTCAACCGGCGGGGCCGCGACGAGACGCTGCTGCTCGGGGCTGCGACGATGCGCCCCATCATCGAGCGGCTGCTGCCGGGCGTATCGACCGTGACGCGGCCGCGGCTGTCGCAGCTCGAATTCGCCGGCGACCGCAAGATCACGCGACAGCCGCGCCGGACTGCCATCGTGGCCTTCTCGGCCGACGAGGTCTACGCCATCGCCGAGCTGATCCGCCGCCAGCATGGCGGCGCCGCTGTGGTCCTGGGATCGCTGTCGCCGCGAACCCGCAACGCACAGGTGGCGATGTTCCAGAACGGCGACGTCGACTATCTCGTCGCCACCGACGCGATCGGCATGGGGCTCAACCTCGACGTCGACCACGTCGCCTTTGCGTCCGACCGCAAATATGACGGCTATCAGTTCCGCCGGCTCACGCCGTCGGAGTTTGCCCAGATCGCGG
This sequence comes from Bradyrhizobium sp. SZCCHNRI20481, assembly GCF_032485055.1. NCBI lineage: Bacteria > Pseudomonadati > Pseudomonadota > Alphaproteobacteria > Hyphomicrobiales > Nitrobacteraceae > Bradyrhizobium > Bradyrhizobium sp. SZCCHNRI20481. The sequence goes on along the minus strand of NZ_JAUEUE010000006.1, from coordinate 59,151 downwards.
GCCGTGCCGGACGGGCGACGCGCAACGGCACGTTCGGCACCACCGGGCGTTGTGCGCCGTTCGAGCCCGAGCTGGTCAATGCGCTCCAGAACCACACCTTCGATACCGTGAAGGTGCTGCAATGGCGGAACTCCAGGCTTGATTTCGCGTCCTTGAGCGCGCTTCAGGTCTCATTGGCGATCGCGCCGGGGCATGAGGCGCTGACGCGCGCGCCGATCGCGGAGGATCTGCGCGTGCTCGATCATGCCGCGCGCGACGCCGAGGTGCGCGACATGGCGCATGGCGCGGCCGCGGTCGAGCGTCTCTGGGAGACCTGCCAGATCCCCGATTATCGCAGGCTGTCGCCGGCCGCCCATGCGGAGCTGGTGACCACCGTGTTCGGCTTCCTGATGCAGAAGGGGCGTATTCCGGACGCCTGGTACGCCGCACAGGTCGATCAGGCCGACCGCGTCGATGGGGACATCGACACGCTGTCGGGGCGGATTGCACAGATTCGTACCTGGACCTTCGTGGCCAACCGGCCAGACTGGCTGCGCGACCCTGATTATTGGCAGGGGATTACCCGCGAGCTCGAAAATAAATTGTCAGACGCCCTTCATGAACGGCTCACGGAGCGTTTCGTTGATCGTCGTACCAGTGTATTGATGCGGCGCCTGCGGGAGAACAGTGTTTTGAATACGGAAATCGGCAAGACCGGCGAAGTGATCGTTGAAGGGCACGCGATCGGCCGTCTGGATGGATTCACCTTCGCGCCCGACGCCGCCGAAGCCGGCTCGGAGGCCAAGGCCTTGCAGGCTGCTGCCCAGAAGGCGCTGGCCGGCGAGATCGAGGCGCGCGCCGAGAAGCTGTCCAGCGCGCCCGACGAGCACATCGTGCTCACCGCCGACGGCACGGTGCGCTGGACCGGCGACGCGGTCGCGAAGCTGGTCGCGGCCGACGACGCGCTGCATCCGCGCCTGCGCATCATCGCCGACGAGCGGCTGACGGGTGCTGCGCGCGACAAGGTGCAGGCGCGGCTCGATCTCTGGCTGAAGACGCATATCGAGAAGCTGCTCGGCCCGCTGTTCGAATTGTCCAAGGCCGAGGACATCACCGGTATCGGCCGCGGCATCGCGTTCCAACTGGTGGAGGCGCTCGGCGTCATCGAGCGCGCCAAGATCGCGGCCGAGATGAAGGATCTCGACCAGCCGTCGCGCGCCACGTTGCGCAAATATGGCGTGCGCTTCGGCGCCTATCACATCTACGTCCCGGCGCTGCTCAAGCCGGCGGCGCGCGCGCTCGCTGCGCTGCTGTGGGCCGAGAAGCAGGGCAATGTCGACATGTCCGCGCTGACCGGCGCGCAGCATCTGGCGAGCTCGGGCCGGACCTCGTTCCCGGTCGACAAGGCGCTGCCGCGCGATGCCTATCGCGTGCTCGGCTACAAGCAGGCGGGCGAGCGCGCGGTGCGCGTCGACATCCTGGAGCGGCTGGCCGACCTGATTCGTCCCGCCCTGGCCTGGCGCGACAATGCACCGGGCGAAAAGCCCGCCGGCGCCTTCGACGGCCGCGGCTTCGTAGTGACGCAGGCGATGACCTCGCTCACCGGTTCGGCCGGCGAGGACTTCGCCTCGATCCTGCGCGCGCTTGGCTATCGCATGGAGAAGCGTCCGCCCCTGCCGCCCAAGCCGGCTGAGAAGCCCGTCGAGGCTGCTGCTGCCGAGGCCGCTGCTGTGGAGACCGCCCCGGCTGAGCCGGCAGAAGCGCAGGCCGTGCCGGGCGAGGACCTCGCGCTTGTCGCCGGCGAGCCGGCCGACGAGCAGGTTCCTACCGTCGCGGAGGCCGCCGTCGCTCCGGTGACCGAGCAGACCGTCGCCGTGCCCGCGGCGGTCGGCGAGGAGCAGGCGGAAACCGCGTCGGTGTCGGCCCTGGCATCGCTGCCGACCGTCGATTTCGTCACGCCGGATGCGGCGGACGAGGCGTCCGTGGCCGAGACGGCTGCCGAAAGCGTCGTCGCCGAGGCGGAAACCGCCGTTGCTGCGGATGCGCCGCAGCCAGAAGCCGCTGAGGCCGTCGCGCACGAGGCAGCAAGCATCGGCGATGCTTCGGCTGAAGCTGCCGGGACTGAAGCTGCTGCTGGATCTACCGCCACCGCGGCTTCTCCCGCCGAGGCCGCGGCTGCCGCCGAGCCCGTCCTGGTCGAGGTCTGGCGGCCGGGCGGGCGCTCGGAGGAGCGCAGGCCGCGCCACGACCATCATCATCGCGGCCGGCCCAACCGTCCGCAGCACGAGCGCGGGCAGGGTGCCGGCGGCGGGCAGGCGCCTGCCGGGACGGCTCCGGCCGAGGGCGGCGAGGCGCGCGAGCGCCATCACCGCGGCCAGGGCCGACGCGACCGGATGAAGGAGTTCGGCAAGGACTTCCGCAAGGGCCCGCCGGAGGCTGGTGCGGCTCCAGCCGAGGGTGCATCAGCGCCGGCGCGTGAGGAGCGCGGGCCGCGCCGCGACCATGACGCCAAGGGGCGCGACCAGAACCGCGATCGCAACAAGGGCGGCAAGTTCGGTGGTGAGGGACGCGGCGGCCGCGACTTCGGCAAGGGCGGTCGCGACAAGCGCGACAGCGGTCCGGCGCTGCGGCCCTACGCCTCGAGTGGCGGCGGAGGCCGGGATCGCGACCGTCCGGTCGATCCCAACTCGCCGTTTGCCAAGCTTGCCGCGCTCAAGGAGCAGCTCGCGGCGAACAACCGCAAGGATTGAGCGGCAAGATCGGTTGGCTAGATAGGTTGGAAGGACAACGCCGACGTCCGACACCCCGTCAGAGCGCCAGCGCCTCGACAAATGGCTGTGGCATGCGCGGCTGGTGAAGGCGCGCACCAGCGCCGCCGCGCTGGTGTCGTCGGGCCATGTCCGGATCAATGGCGTGCGCGAGACGTCGCCCGGCCATGGGGTGAAGACCGGTGACGTGCTGACCATCGCGCTCGACCGCAGCGTGCGCGTGCTCAAGGTGACCGGCTTTGCCGAGCGCCGCGGCGATGCCGCCTCCGTGCGCGGACTGTACGATGATCTGGATGGCGGACGATCCTGATCGATTGCGCCAGATCGATTGCGCCAGCGCAATATCCGGTTCAGTTCTTCGCCCCGCTTCACTTGCGGCACAACACGTCCTGCGCTAGTCCAAGCCAGCCGAATTGTCGATCCGTTCCGGAGCCTTGGATGACTTACGTCGTCACCGAAAACTGTATCAAGTGCAAATACACCGATTGCGTTGAGGTCTGCCCGGTAGACTGCTTCTACGAGGGTGACAACATGCTGGTCATTCATCCGGACGAATGCATCGATTGCGGCGTGTGCGAGCCGGAATGTCCGGCCGACGCGATCAAGCCGGATACCGAGCCGGGGCTGGAGAAGTGGCTGGGCGTGAACGCCGAATATGCCAAGTCCTGGCCCAACATCACCCAGAAGAAGGACCCGCCGGCCGACGCCAAGGAGCACGACGGCGAGGATGGAAAGTTCCAGAAATATTTTTCGTCGAAGCCCGGCGCCGGAGACTGACGGTCGTCTCGCTACCTGCGCGTTCACCAGCGCGCCCCGGCCTGCGGGGCGCCGTCGCGCCGATCGAAATCGTTACGCGGAAACAATGGCCTAGAACACCTCTTGCGGCGAGCGGGACGCGCTGCACGAGCTGTTCTATTCCGGCACGCTTCACTTAACCCTAACTTCGTGGATCCGTCACAATACCGCCCCTGCGGCCTCTAAATCATTGATTTTTGCGGCAAATGTGCTATATATAGCACATTCTCAGAGCCGAACCCGGCCATGCGTAACCTTTTTTGGCCGCCCTTTTAGGTTCCCGCAACATCAAACAGGGGCGTGGCAGTTCCGCGCGCAGGCTGTGTCACAGAAAACGCGTAAAAAGAGTGCTTCCAAGAGTACAAAAAAAGCCGCCGCGGCCAGCCGCAGCGTTTCCAAGGGCCGTGCCCGGACTCCTGTAAAGGAGATTCGGGCTGCCGCGAAGGCCTCGGCTGCCAAGTCCACTAAGAACAAAAGAAGCGCAATGCCTGAAAAGACTGCCAAGACTGCCGCGAAAGCATCCGCCGCGAAGACCACTCTTGCAAAGGACTCTGTTGCCAAGGCTGCGCCTGCCAAGGCCGCCGCTGCGCCCAAGGCTGCCACCAAGACCGCCGTTCCCGCCGCTGCTGCCCCTGTTGCCAAGCCCGCTGTCGCCGCCAAGCCGGCTGCTCCCGCCGCGGCCGCGCCGCGCGTCGAGGAAAAGAAGCTGCCGACCCAGCGCCAGGGCTTCAAGACCAACGAATTCGTCGTCTATCCGGCTCACGGCGTCGGCCAGATCCTGGCCATCGAGGAGCAGGAGATCGCGGGCGCCAAGCTCGAGCTGTTCGTCATCAACTTCATCAAGGACAAGATGACGCTGCGCGTGCCGACCGCCAAGGTCGCCAATGTCGGCATGCGCAAGCTGTCCGACCCGGCGCTGGTGAAGAAGGCGCTCGAGACCCTGAAGGGCCGCGCCCGCGTCAAGCGCACCATGTGGTCGCGTCGCGCCCAGGAATACGAAGCGAAGATCAATTCGGGCGACATCGTCGCGATCGCGGAGGTCGTGCGCGATCTCTACCGTTCGGAGTCGCAGCCCGAGCAGTCCTACAGCGAACGCCAGCTCTACGAAGCGGCGCTCGACCGTCTGTCGCGCGAGATCGCCGTCGTGCAGCACTCGACCGAGACCGAGGCCGTCAAGGAGATCGAGACGCAGCTCGCCAAGAGCCCGCGCCGCGGTGCCAAGACGGAAGCCGATGCGGTCGCCGAAGGTGATGCCGACGCCGAGGGCGATGATATCGACGGCGACGACACCGCCGTGGCCGACGAGGCCGCCTGATCGACCGTTCGCGCGTTTTCCAATTAGTTGCTTACGAAAGCCCGGCCGAAAGGTCGGGCTTTTTGTTTGGGATGCACGTCGACGGCACCGCTTCATGGCCATGGTGTAGACGTGCTCGCCGTTCGCGAGTTGGCGATGGACTGCGTGCGAAGGTGGGGCGCTGGTCGCACTTGCTCCGCTGTCGTCCCGGCGAACGCCGGGACCCATAATCCCGGGCGCTTGCAAGGACGCGCGCTGGAGCTCCAGCGCTCAAGCCATTTGCACTTGTGGTTATGGATCCCGGGTCGGCGCCCGGCAACGCTGTCGCGTTGCCGGTCTTGCCCGGGACGACAGTTGTGGTGTGGCCGTCCTGGCATGGCATCAACCCGCCGGGGCAAGCGGGGAATCCGTCCCTCAGCCCGTCACTCCACCACGATCTTGACGCGGTCGCGGACCTTGACCTGGGCGCGGGCGTCGAGGCCGTTGAGAACGCGGAAGCGCTCGACCGGACGGTCGACGCCGGTCATGCGGTGCGCGAGCGACTCGACCGTGTCGCCCGGCTGCACGGTGATCACCTTGATGCGCAGCGGCCGCGCCGACTGGATCTCCTCCAGGCTGAGCCGGCGGAACGAGTTCACCGTCTCCCGCGCATTGCGCTCGCTCTCGGTGGTCTTCTGGCGAGAGGCGAAGATGAAGCGGTAGACGTCGCTGCCGACGCGCAGCGCGTAGACCTTGAACTGCCAGGGATCGCCGCTCGCCGAGGTCGAGGCCGCCGGGAAGCCGTTGATCGTCAGCTCCTCGGTCGCCGACTTGTCGACGTTCTCCATCCAGCCGGAATTCAGATAGTCGCCGAGCGTCTGCTGCGCCGGCACGCGCACCACGTCGAAGCGCATCGCCTGGGCGCCGCCTTCGCGCACGCCGATCACCGCCTGCGCGGTGTTGTCGAGCGTGAAGTTCTCCGGCGCCTGGAAGGTGAAGCCGAGCTTCGGATGCAGGAAGCGCCGCCCACGCACGAAGCCCTCGCTCGGGTCCTCGCCATAGACGATGTTGTCGACCGCAGCCAAGTAGGTCTCGCGGTCATGCTCCCTGGCCTCGGGGGAGACGTATTGCTTGGCGATGGCGGCAGCGTTCTGCACCCGCTCCGGCGTCGCCGGATGCGACGACAGGAAGTCCTGCGCGCGCGGGTCGATCGCCACCTTGCCGGCCTTCAGCTCGGCGTTGCGCTCCATCGAGCTCAGGAAGCGCGCCGCGCCGTAGGGATCGAACTTCGCCTTGGCGGAGATGCCGACGCCGATGCCGTCGGCCTCGAACTCCTGGGTGCGAGAGAAGCTCGCCATCGTCAGCTTGGTCTTGGCGAGCGCCAGCGCCGTCAGGTCCGGATCGTTGCCCATGTCGGAGACGACGCGGGTCACCACTGCGGCTTGCCGCGCCTGGTCCTCGCGAATCGCAGCATGGCGCGCCAGCACATGCGCCATCTCGTGGCTCAGCACCGACGACAATTCGGAGGTGTCGTTGGCGAGCGCGATCAGGCCGCGCGTCACGTAGAGCTGTCCGGTCGGCAGCGCGAAGGCGTTGACCGCACCGGAGTTCAGGATCGTGACCTTGTAGCCCTGGTCGGGCCGATCGGACACGGCCACCAGCCGGTCGACGATCTTGCCGATCAGGCCCTCGAGCTGGGGATCCTCATAGGCGCCGCCATAAGTTGCGAGAATGCGCTCGTGCTCGCGATCGCTGGCCGGCGTCGTCTGCACCATCGCCGGCTTCGGCCGCGGCGTCGGCATCGGCGCCGTCGCCTGCTGCAACTTGCCCATGTCGCTGCAACCGGACAACGCCAGTCCCAGGCACAGCAACGCCGGTGCGATCCACGAACCGCAGTTCATCACCGTCATGCGCTTTCGAACAGACAGGCTCACGTCGCTACTCACGTACCTCAGCGGTCAATTCCCGCTCAAAATCTCGATCTGGGCGATCTGCGTCAGTTCCAGTCTCGGACCCGCATGCGCTTCGATCCAACCGCGCACGCGAATCTGTCGATTCGCAAGTGATTTGACGTCGATGCCGGCACCTTCCAATACCGCCATCATACGCTTTGGAATAGTCACCGCGAAGCCCCGTGTCCAGCTACGAGCGAAGTTCAGATAAGTTGTTGTCCCCGTCTGTCGTACGGACAACACCTTCCCTTCGACAACCGTAAATTGCCCTACGCGAGACAAAATATCGTCTGGACTTTCCGTGTTTTTTATGACGGTCCCAATCTTCCAGAGGCCGCGTCCGGCGCTGCGTGCCTCCGCTTCCGCCGCACCCAGGCTGAGGGCGCAATCCCGGTCCGGCAGGTCGATCCCGCGCAGCACGGCGCCCTGTCGGAGCAGCTCGCTCTGCACCGGCTGGTCCGCACCGGCCACGAAGGCGAAGGCGCGCTGCCGGCCGTAGCGGTCCGGAGTGTCGTCCTCGCCGCGCAGCACGACGTCGCGGCCGCGCAGCAGCACGCCCAGCGCATCGATCGCTGCCGCGCGCTGCTCGTCCGGCGGCGCCTCGATGCCGGCGAGCCTGACCTCTCGGCCGTCGTCGAGACGGAAGCTGCGCGCATCGATGATCTCGCTGACGTGTCCTTCGCCGAGCTCGGCGAACATGCACGGCGAGGCGTGACTCGCCGACATCATCGCGATGATCGCGACGCTCGCACCGAGCGCAATCGGCCTCCATCTGCTCTGCATTCTGCGCACTCTCGCCATGTTGCATCATCGCACGAAATTTCCATTCCACTGAGCGGAAAGCAGCAGCAGCGGTGCCTTTGCTGAGCGCTTGCCGCCTGCGACTACGTACGCCATGATGCGAACTATCAAAGAGGCCGTCGCCATGTAGCGACGCGCCCGGCAGGGAGGATATCTATGACCAGAACCATCCGCGGCGCGGCGGCGTCGCTGTTCATGCTGGCGTCGGCGCTGACGTTGTCCGCAGGCGTGGCGCATGCGCAGAGCAAGCCGCCGCTGAAGATCGGCGGCATTCTCGACATGTCGAGCCTCTACGCCGACATCACCGGTCCCGGCAGCGAGACCGCGGCGAAGATGGCGGTGGAGGATTTCGGCGGCGAGGTGCTGGGCCGCAAGATCGAGGTGATCGCGGCCGACCATCTCAACAAGGCTGATCTCGCCGCCAACATCGCGCGCGACATGCTCGACAACCAGGGCGTCGAGATGATCTGGGATGTCGCAGCCTCCGCCACCGCGCTGGCCGCCGGCGAGATCGCCAAGGCGCGCAACAAGATCATCATCTTCAACGGTCCCGGCTCTGTCAGGCTGTCCAACGAGGCCTGCGGCCCGTACACCGTGCACTACGTGTTCGACACCTTCGCGCAGGCCAATGTCACGGGATTGGCGGCGGTGAAGTCCGGCCTCGACAGCTGGTTCTTCCTGACCGCGGATTACGCCTTCGGCCAGGATCTGGAGAAGGACACCACCGCCGTGGTGGTGAAGTCGGGCGGCAAGGTGCTCGGCAGCGTGCGTCATCCGCTCAATACGTCGGACTTCTCCTCCTTCCTGCTCCAGGCCCAGGCCTCCAAGGCCAAGGTGATCGGCCTCGCCAATGCCGGCGGCGATACCATCAACGCGATCAAGCAGGCGGCGGAGTTCGGCCTCAGCAAAGGCGGCCAGAAGCTGTCGCCGCTGCTCGCCTTCGTCTCCGACATCGACAGCGTCGGGCTCGAGACGGCGCAGGGGCTTCTGGTCGCGGAAGCGTTCTATTGGGATCTCAACGACGACACCCGCGCCTTCACCAAACGCTTCATGGAGCGCACCAGGCGCGTGCCGACCTCGGCCCAGGCGGGGGTCTATTCCTCCGTCACGCACTATCTGAAAGCCGTGAAGACGGCCGGGACGACCGATGCGGACGCCGTCATGAAGGTGATGCGGGCCACGCCCATCAACGACATGTTCGCCAAGGGCGGCCGCATCCGCGAGGATGGACGCATGGTGCATGACATGTACCTGTTCGAGGTCAAGAAGCCCTCGGAATCGAAGGGGAAGTCCGACGACTACAAGCTGCTCGCGACCGTGTCGGGCGACGAGGCATTCCAGCCGATCGAGGCGTCGCGCTGCCCGCTTGTGAAGAAGTGACGGCCGGGGCCGCGGCATTCCGGGGCGCGCCTGAGCAAGGCGCAAACTCTGCCACGACATCCGTCGTTCCGGGGCAACGCGCAGCGTTGAACCCGGAACCTCGATGTGAGTCCATCAGCTCGGGATTCCGGGTTCGACGCCGACGCGTCGCCCCGGAATGACGGGAGACATGACACCGGGAAACAACAAGGAGCGCCGGCCATGACCACCAACACGACAGTTCTGCAGCATCTCGACTCCGGCCTGCTCACGATCACGATGAACCGTCCGGAGCGACGCAACGCGCTCAATAGCGACATGACCAAGGGCCTGGTCGAGGCGGCGCATCGTGCGGCCAATGATCCGGAGGTCCGTGCGGTGCTGCTCAAGGGCGCCGGCGGCACGTTCTGCGTCGGCGGCGACGTCAAGGCGATGGCCGAAGCCAAGACCGCGCCCTCGTTCGAGACCAAGGTGACGACCTTGCGCGAGCGCATGGAGGTGTCGCGGCTGCTGCACCAGATGCAGAAGCCGGTCGTGGCGCAGATCGACGGTGCGGCTGCCGGCGCCGGCCTGTCGATCGCGCTGGCCTGCGATCTGCGGGTGGCCGGCGAGTCGGCCAAGATCACGACGGCCTTCGCCAAGGTCGGGCTGTCGGGCGATTTCGGCGGCACCTATTTCCTCACGCAATTGCTCGGCAGCGCCAAGGCGCGGGAGCTGTATCTGACCTCGCCGGTCCTGACGGCGCAGGAGGCGCTCACCCTGGGCATGGTCACCAAGGTCGTGCCCGACGCCGAGGTCGAAGCCGCCACGCGCGCGTTGGCGCTGTCGCTGGCGCAGGGGCCGAGCGTGACGCTCGGCTACATCAAGCGCAACATCAACAATGCCGAGACGATGACGCTGGAGGCCTGCTTCGACGCCGAGGCGATGCACCACTCACGCTGCAGCGACACAGAGGATCACAAGGAGGCGGCGAAAGCCTTCGTCGAGAAGCGCGCGCCGGTGTTTCAGGGTCGGTAGCTCCGCGTTCTCCGTCATTGCGAGCGAAGCGACGCAATCCAGGGTCATGGCCTGAGCTCTGGATTGCGTCGCGTCGCTCGCAATGACGCCGCGGGCCTGTGTGAACACGTGATTCCTCAAAGAGGGCTGCGATGGCTTACCTCCACCTCCGTCAGATCTGCCTGGTCGCGCCCCGGCTCGAGCCGGTGGTCTCGGACATCGCCGCGATCATGGGGCTGGAGGTCTGCTATCGCGATCCGCATGTCGCCAAATACGGGCTGGAGAATGCGCTGCTGCCGGTCGGGCCGATCCTGCTCGAGGTGATTGCGCCGACCCGCGATGACACCGCGGCGGGACGCTTCCTCGACAAGACCGGCGGCCGCGGCGGCTACATGGCGATCTTTTCCTGCGATGATCCCGATGGCCGCGCCGCCCGCGCCAACGAGATGGGTGTGCGGACCGCCAACGTGATCGATCATCCGCCCTATCACGGCGTGCAACTGCATCCGCGTGACTGCCGCGCCGCCTTCATCGAGCTCAATCACACCGAGGGCAGCGACGATGTGCTTGGCGCCTATCCGCCCGCCGGGCCGGATTGGACGCGCGCAATCCGCAGCGACGTGACGACGGCGATGACCGAGGTGGTGCTGCGGAGCCCCGAGCCGACCTCGCTCGCCGCGCATTGGGGGCGGATTCTCGACGTGGTGCCGGCGGCCGGCAGCGATGGTGTTGAGCAGTTGTACTTGCCGAACGCCCGTATCCGTGTCGAACCCGGCGAGCGCGAACTCATGAGCGGCCTGACGTTCCGCGTCGCCGATGCTGCACGTGTGACCGACGCCGCGCGCGCCCGTGGCTATGCGGTTTCAGGCGGTTGTTTCACGATTGGCGGCGTTGCCTTCGCGTTGCAGGGGGCGGTCGCCAGTTAGTTGCTCGTCATGCCCGGCCATGACGACGTTGGAAGCTCGAGGCTCGTCACCGCCCCTTGAAGTTCGCGAAGCGCCGCTCCTCCGTTGCCTTGACGCCTTCCTTGAAATCCTCGGTCGCGCGCAGCCGGGTCTGTTCGGCGAGCTCGTGCTCGGTTGCTGCCATCACACGGTCGGCGAGGCTGGCGCGCATCGTCGCGCGGGTCGACAGCAGGCCGAGCGGCGAGCATTCGGCGATCTCGGCGGCGAGCTTCATCGCTGCTGTCCGCACCTGGTCCTGCGGCACGCATTCATTGGCGAGCCCCATCTTCAGCGCCTCTTCGCCGGTGACACGGCGGCTGGTGTAGAACATCAGCTCGGCGTTGTTCTTGCCGATCAGCTCGGGCAGCGTCACCGTCAGCCCGAAGCCGGGATGGAAGCCGAGCTTGGTGAAATTGGCGGAGAAGCGCGCTTCCGGACAGGTGACGCGGAAGTCGGCCGAGACGGCGAGGCCGAGCCCGCCACCGATGGCGGCGCCGTGCACGGCGGCGACGACCGGTTTCCTGCAGCGGAAAATCCGCACGGCCTGCATGTAGAGATGGTTGATCGCCCCGAGGCTGTCGGCCGGATCGCCTTTTGCGCCGGCCGCTTCCTGCGCCTGGCGTGCCGGATCGGTGAAGTTGGCGCCGGCGCAGAACGCCTTGCCCTGCGCCGCCAGCACCGAAGCGCGGATCTCGATGTCGCGGTCGAAGCCTTCGAGCGCGTCGGCGATCTGGTTGATCAGCGAAATGTCGAAGAAGTTGAGCGGCGGCCGGCGAATCTCGATCAGGCCGACATGGCCGTGGATCTCGACCCCGATGTCAGGAAAGTGGGTCATGGTTGTGGTCTCCGATTCTGCTTTCCGAGCGTCATTGCCAGCGCTATCAGTTCGCGACCGCCGGAATGCTGTCTGCCTCACCTCAGTCCCAGCCCGCGGGCGATGATGCCGCGCAGCACCTCGGTGGTGCCGCCCTGGATCGTCAGCTTCGGCGCGGTCTGCATCGCAAATGTCAGCTGGTTCTCCAAGGTCTCGCGATTTCCTGCGTTCTCCTCAACGAAGGCGGCGAGGTCGCGGACGCGGTGCGGCAGCTGCTGCTCCCATACCGTGCCGACGTCCTTGACGATCGAGGCCTCGACCACCGGCTCCTTGCCGGCCTGCAGCATGCCGGCCACCGACACCGACATCCGCCGCATCGCATGCAGCTGCGCTACCAGCCGGCCGATGCCCTCGGCGCTGCGCGTGTCCGGATCGGGACCGACCGCGCGCACCAGCTCGGTCAGCACGTAATAGGTTTCGAGGAAACGCTCCGGCCCCGAGCGCTCATAGGCGAGCTCGGAGGTGGCCTGCTTCCAGGCGCCGTCGATCTCGCCGAGCTGATGATCGTCCGGCACGAAGGCGTCGGTGAAGACGACCTCGTTGAACTCCTTCTGCCCGGTGATCTGGCCAATCGGATTCACCTTGATGCCGGGCGATTTCATGTTCACCAGGAACTGCGTCAAGCCATGACGCCTGTTCTCCTTGGTCGACGGCGAGGTGCGGAAGATCGCGATCATGTAATCGGCCATGTGCGCCGACGTCGTCCAGATCTTCGAGCCGTTGATTAGCCAACCGCCCTCGGTCTTCGTCGCGCGCGTCTTGGCGGCGAACAGGTCGGATCCCGAGTTCGGCTCGCTCATGCCGATCGCGAAGCACAGCTCGCCGCGGCAGATGCGCGGCAGGATGTCCATCTTGATATGCTCGGGTGCGTAGCGCAGCAGGATCGGGCCGCTCTGCCGGTCGGCGACGAAGAAGCGCCTGACGGGCGCGTTGGCGACGCGCATCTCCTCGGTCACGACGTAGCGCTCCAGGAACGAGCGCTCGTGGCCGCCATATTGCTTCGGCCAGGTCATGCCGATCCAGCCGCGCGCGCCGACGCGGGCTGCAAACTCGCGCGCGTCGGCATCCTCGCGCTTGGGCTGGTATGGGTTGAAAGTGCCGGCCGCGATCTCGTCAGCGAGGAAGGCGCGCACCTCCTTGCGCAGCTCCTCGCATTCCCTCGGCAGCCGGATCGGATCGAAACGAAGTGCGCTCATGCAACAATCCTCTTCGTGGTCAGCGCGAGGCGACCAGCGGCCACAGCTCATCGGCGCCGCGCGCAGCGACGCGCCTGCCGAGCTCGACGGCCCAATGACTCTCGGAGCCGAAATCGTCGCGCCAGGCGAGCGCGCGCAGCGAGAAGCGATGCAGGATGTGCTCGGTGGTGAAGCCGATCGCGCCGTGGACCTGATGCGCGATCGCCGCGCCCTTCTCGGCGGCCTCGGCGCAGCGGATCTTGGCCGCGGCGGCTTCGAGAAACACCGCCTCGTCGAATGCGGTGGCCCGCGCGATCACATCCGCGGCCGATGTCGCGGCCGCGCTCGCGGCGGCGCTCTCACCGGCCAGCCGTGCCAGGTTGTGCTGCACCGCCTGGAATTTGCCGATCGGCTTCTCGAAGGCCACGCGCTCACCCGCATAGTTCACGCTGATCGCGAGCAGCCGATCCAGCGCGCCGGCGATCTGCAGTCCGCGGGCGACGCCGCCCATCAGCATCAAGGTCGTGGCGTCGAAGCCCGCCGGTGCCGCTCGGCATGCCAGCGGCGTAATCTTGTCGAACGTCACCGTGTCGCTGGGATCGTTGGCGAGGTTGAGGCCCGCCTCGATGCGCAGGCGCGCGGTCTCGACCAGCGCGATCGACACGCCGTCTCCGCCGTGGGCAAGCACGGCAACATGCTGCGCCGTCCTGGCGAACGGCACGCCGCGGGCGCGGCCGGACAATGTGCCGTCGGTGTCGAGCGTGATCCGGTCTCTCGGATGAGCCGGCGCGATCGTCATGGCGCCGCCGGGCGAGGCAATGCCGCCTTGCTGCAGCAGCCAGCCCGCGAGCAGCGTCTCGGCCAGCGGCACCGCAATCGCAAAACGGCCGGCGGCATTGATGATCTCAAAGCCGTCGGCGAGGTCAGTGCCGGCGCCGCCGAACTCCTCGCCCACCCAGGCGAGCGGCAGGCCGGCCTCGCTCAGCGCCCGCCACAGCGGCGCCGTCCAGCGGCCGTCCTTGTCGTGATTGATCGTCTGCGGGTCGGCGAGATCGGCGAAGATCTTTTCCGCGGTCGCAACGACGATGTTCTCGGCTTCCGCCACAGCGCTCCTCGCCCTCGTTGTCGTCGGTCTCGGCGCGCCATGTCCTGCGCGCGCCGGCGATGTTTTGCCGGCATGATGAGCGCAAGCGACGGTCCTGACAAGCGTAGCCCGCTGCAGGGCCCCGTCCGCTCGCCGCATGGAGGCGAGCGATTTCCGCGCTGCGGAGATTGTGCCGATTTTGCAGATGCAGCGATGTTGGCTAAGAAGAAGCAAAGCAAACAGGGAGGTGCGGAATGGCTGAAGGTCTGTGCGCGATCGTGACGGGTTCGGCGTCCGGTCTCGGAGCCGCGACCGCGTTGCTGCTGGCGAAGGCCGGCATGCGCATCGTCGTGAACTATTCGAACAGCAAGAGTGAGGCCGAGCAGACCGCCGATCTCTGCCGCAAGGAAGGTGCCGAGGTCGTCGTCATCCAAGGCGACGTGTCGCGCGACGAGGATTGCCGCAAGATCGTCGCCGCCGCTGCGGACTGGGGCCGGCTGGATGCGCTCGTCAACAATGCCGGCACCACCAAGCACGTACCGCACGATCAGCTCGACGGTCTTTCGGCCGAGGATTTCCAACGCATCTTCGCGGTCAACACCATCGGCCCCTTCCAGATGGTGCGCGCCGCGCGGCCGCTGCTCGAAGCGGCGGCCAAGGCGACGGCGCGTGCGTCCGCGGTCGTCAACGTCTCGTCGGTGGCCGGCATCAGCGGCGTCGGCTCGTCGGTCGCCTACGCCGCCAGCAAGGGCGCGCTCAACACGATGACGCTGTCGCTGGCTCGCGCCCTGGCACCCGCGATCCGCGTCAACACCGTCTGCCCCGGCTATATCGATACGCCCTGGTTCACCAAGGGCCGCGGCGAGGCCGGCGCCAAGCAGGTGCGCGATGCCGTGGTGGCGCGGGTGCCGCTGCGCGCGGCTTCATCCGCTGAGGATATCGCGCAGCTCGTGGCGTTCCTGGCGAGTCCGGCGTCAGGCCACATGACCGGCGAGGTCGTGCGCATGGATGCGGGGATGCATCTGTTGGGGTGAAATGGTCATGGCGAGCGGCCGCTGTGGTCGCTCGCAATGACGTGGCGTGAGGCGGTTACCGATTGAAATCGCGGATCGTGCCGCTGGCGACCAGCCTGTTCCAGATGAATAGCACCACGACCGCGCCGAGGGTCGCGGTCACGTAGCCCGCGCCCTGGTCGGGGCCGTAGCGGCCGATGGCCTGCCCGATGGCGGTGGCGAGGAACGCGCCGAGGATTCCGAGCACGATGGTCAGGATGAAGCCGGAGGGATTGTTGGGACCCGGCGATAGAAGCCGCGCCAGGAAGCCGGCGACCAGCCCGACGATCAGAATGTGCAGCATGAGTGTCGTCCTTCCCGTCAGCGATCGCGGAGCGTCAGATCCGGCCCGCCAATTCGTGCTCGGTCGGCAGCCGCCCGTCCGGCGTGAGCTGATCGATCACCTTCGGCAGGTACTGGCTCAGCCCGTTCAACAGCTCGTCGCGCGACAGCCCGCTCTGCGCGGTGAGCTGATCGATCTGATCGGCGCCGAGCGCATTGGCGAGATCGCCGGGCGAGATCGGCTTGTTCTCGCCGGGGGAGACCCAGGAGTTCGCGGTGTCGCCATGGCCCTTGTCCTGGAACTGGCGCAGGAGATCGCCGAGCCCGCCCGACAGCACGCTGCCGGCGGCACCGCCCGCCAGCAGGCCGCCCAGGCCGCCGGCGATGATGTTGCCGAGGCCGCCACTCAATCCGCCACCAAGCGCACCGCCGAGCGGTCCACCTTGATTCCCGGTCGGCTGGGGCGGCGGGACCGGCGCTGGCGCCGCGTTCGGCTGCTGCCCATTCTGCGAGAAATGCTTCACCGCTTTCCACGCCAGCAAAGCGAGGATCGCCATCGTCATCGGCGACATGCCGCCGCTCTTCTGCGTGGTCGGATGACTCGGCCCGTTCGGGCCGTTCTGCATGCCGTTGAGGATATCAAGTAGACCCATGACCCTGCCTCCTGCGCCCCACGCCGACAAAACCTATGGGCTTGCACGCGGCGTTACAAGCCGCGTGCAGAATGGTCGCACAGGGGGAACGTGTCGCGCGCGGCTCAGTTCCTGGCTTCGGCCCGTTTCGGCGCCTTGGCCCCGGGCGGCGCGGCCGCGGTCTGGCTCGGGCCGGTGAACATCCGCTTCAGTTCGTCGAGCTTCTCGGACAGGACCGGAAAGTTGCACGAGAACGAATCGCGGCGCCAGCCGTCCTTGGCACATTGCGCCGCCTTGATGCGGGCGCGTGCCTCCACGTTCGACGTCGGCGGTGGCAATCCGCCTTGCGCGGACGAAGCCGGCGGCTTGCTCGGCCGTTGCGGCGGCGGGGCCGGCATGGCCGGCTTCGGCGGCTCGATCGCGGCCCGCGCCGTCATGTCCCGGAGCGAGGGCTGGAGGTCCTGCGTTTGCGGCCGCGACATCATCGCCGAGCTCATGTTGGCGTGGCGCTGGCGCTCGAGGTATTGCGTATACTGCTGGTCGATGAACTTCTGCTCTTCGGCCGTGGGATTGGGACCGGCAATGTCGAAGCTGCGATCCTGCATGAAGTCGTAATAGACATAGCCGCCGCCCGGCTTCCGTCTCCCGGCAAATTTAGCGTTGCACTGCGCCAGCGCCGCCGTCTTCTCCTCCTTGGAGGCCGACTTCTCGGCGGCGTCGGCGCATTCCTCGAAATCCGTCGGGGAGCGGCTCCACCACTCTGCGTGCGCGCGTGGAGGTTGCACGGCGGGCAGGCAGGTGATCGCTGCAAAGATCAGTACTGGCAGGCGGGGTGGGTACACGAACGGCAATCCTCAGCGGCTCCCCGCCTCAGATGACGGGAGATTGTCGCCATTTTGCGGCGAGGTGTGACTCCAATGCTGCGTAATTTGCGACTTTCTTCTTTATTTGCCGTGGTTCCGTGATCTGGTTGCCACAGTCGGGTCGGCATTGACGGCGGTGCCGCTCGTGAATCGCACCTTGCTGTGGCGCCGGAACGATACGCAGCATCTTTCCACCATTTTCATCCCGCCGTAGTTGACGAAACTAATCTTGACGATGGAAAGATTGGTGTTGACGGAACCGGGCGAGCGCACCTATGAATATCTTGACAATGGAAAGATGAACTGCGCCGCGTCCGGCGCCGAGGAGGCTGCCATGAAAGTGTTCCTCACGGTCAAGCTGGCGCTGCTGCCGTTCGTCGTGTTCTGGGCGCTACTGGCCTGGCACCAGCCGGCATGGGCGGTGTGGTCCGCGCTGGGCCTGGCGCTGGCCGCCAACGTCTGGCGAGCCTCCCGGGGCCAGCTCGCGCTGCTGGAACTCAAAAGCCTCGCGCTGTTCGTCGTGCTGGCGATCGCCAACGACGTCGCGCCGAATTGGACGGCCGGCAATGCGCTGTGGCTGTCCTTCGCAGCGCTCGGCCTCATCAGCTTCGCTTCGCTCGCCGTCGGCCGTCCCTGGACAGCGGACTATTCCCGGTCGGCCTATGCCGACAGCGCCGCGACGCCCCAGTTCCACCTGATCAACATGATGATGACCGGGCTCTGGGGCGTCCTGTTCCTCGTGCTCGGCCTGTGCCGCTGGGCCGGCGTCGCCTCCTGGATCACGACGATGATCGTCGTCGGCGGCGCGCTGATCTCGATCTTCGGCCCGCACTTCGCGATTCGCCAGGCCTTGCTGCGCATGCGGGCCGCGCGCGAGGAGTGCCAATGGCCGGCGCCGAGCTTCACCCAAGCGGCCGACACCGAGTGCGACGTCGCGGTGATCGGCGCGGGCATCGGCGGGCTGACGGCGGCAGCCCTGCTCGCGGAGTCCGGGCTGAAGGTGAAGGTGTTCGACCACCACGTCGTGCCCGGCGGCTTCTGCCACACTTATCTGCGCAAGGCCCACCACGACAACAAGCCGGTGCTGTATCGCTTCGATGCCGGGCCGCACGATTTCTCCGGCGTCTGGCCCGGCGGGCCGGTCGACAGCGTGCTGCGCCGGCTCGGCGTCGCCGACCGCATCCAGTGGAAGCGGGTCATCCACTCCTACCGTCTCGCCGGCCGCCGCATCGACGTGCCCGAGGACTGGCGCGCCTATGTCCGACTGCTCTGCGAGATGTTTCCCGCCAGCGCGGATGGGCTGACCCGGCTGTTCGACACCATCCATGCCATCTTCGAGAGCATGTATGCGACGGGGCAGGGCCGCAGCGGCATTCCCGGCATGCCGGCCACATTGGAGGAGATGCTGGCCTTCCCGCGCAAGCATCCGCAGGCGTACCGCTGGATGAACCGCCCGTTTGACGAGCTGGTCGCCGCCCATGTCTCCGATCCCGAGCTGATCGCCTATCTCAATGCGCTGTCGGGCTATCTCGGCGACGGCAGCGAGAAGCTGAGCTGCGCCCAGATGGTCCCGATCTTCGGCTACTATTTCAAGGGCGGCTTTTATCCGGTCGGCGGCTCCGGCCACCTCTCGGACGTGCTGGCCGAGGCCATCACCGCACGCGGCGGCGAGGTGCATCTGAAATCCAAGGTCACGCGCATCCTGGTCGAGGAGGGCCGCGCCGTGGGTGTCGTGCTCGGCAATGGCCGCACGGTTCGCGCGCAGGCGGTGGTCTCGAATGCCGATCTCGGCCGCACCTTGACCGAGCTTCTGAGGCCCGACGATCTGCCCGCCGTCTTTCGTGAGCGTGCCCGCACCCTCGCGCCGGCGACGTCGTGCTTCTCGGTGCATCTCGGCCTCGACATGGTGCCCGACATCGCGCCCACCACGCATCTCGACTCGCCGATGGGGATCGGCCTCGCGGTGATGTCCAAGCTCGATCCGTCGGCGGCGCCTGACGGACATGCGACGATGACGATCATCACCCTCGTTCCTCACGAGCAGGCCAAGGGCTGGTTTCCGGGCGAGGGCGGCGACGACTGGAAGGCGTGGCGGCGCTCGCCGGACTACGAGGCGCGCAAGCAGCAGCTCGGCGATGCCATGGTTGCGGCCGCCGAGACCATCATTCCCGGCCTGGCGCAGCATATCGTCTACCGCACCGACGCCAGCCCCGTGACCTATGCGCGCTACGACCTCGCCAGCGCCGGCGCGATCTATGGCGTGGCCGGGTCGGGACGGCTGAAGGGCGCCAAGGCTCCGCTGCGCAACCTCGTCATCGCCGGCGGCGGCAATGCCGGAGCGGGGGTGGAGGCCGTGGTGATCTCGGGCGCCGAGGCCGCGGAGGCCCTGCTGCCGGGCCTGCTGGCGCGCGTGTCACCTGCCGCGTCGGGGGGCCGTCAGGGAGCAGCCGTCACGGGCGGCGTAAGCGAGCGGCCGGTGCCGGCTGCAGCGCATCAAGGCGTATAGAGGTAGCGCAGCAGGGTGCGGCCGACGGTCTCGAGGCTCTGCGCCGAGCACTGCTCGATCGTATCCTGCGTGGTGTTGAAATACGGCTCGTAGTCGAAGTCGATGACGAGGAAGCTCGGAATCCCGGCCTGCTGCAGCGCCGTGTGGTCGTCGCTGATCGGATACGCCGTGGGCTCCGGCGAGAACGCCTGCGGCGCGATACGGCTGCCGATGCTCCAGAACTTCTTGAGCTCCGGCAGCGCCGAGCCGAGCGACGAGGGCTCCGGCTGCAGCTTGAGATCCTTGTCGCAGACCATGTCGAAATCGACCGCCTTCTCCGGCTTGTGCGCCGGATAATAGGTCTTCAGATTGGCCGCGAAATGCGGCGAGCCCAGCGGACGCCAGGTCGGATCGCCGGCGCCGAGCGATTTCGGCCCCTCCTCGCCGTCGAAGAAGATCATGTCGATGCCGACGTCGGGCTTCGGCGACAGCGACAGCACGCGTGCGGTCTCCAGCAGCAGCGCGACCGCCGAGGCGGAGTTGTTGGCCCCCGGCATCGGTGCGTCCGGCGATTTCGGGTCGCGATAGGCCTTGACGATGCTGTCGTAATGCGTCGCGACGATGATGCGGCGCGGGTTCTGCGCCTGGAAGCGGGCGATGATGTTGGTCAGCGGGATCGTCTTGCCGTCGTCGCCCTTGGCGGTGAAGCTCTGCGTCAGCACCGCGTCCGCCGCGCTCTTGGCCATCGCCGCCTTGATGTAGTCGATCGTTTTCTGATGTCCCGGCTCGCCCATCGAGCGCGGCGTGAATTTCAGCAGGTCCGCGATATGGGCCATCGCGCGCTGCCCGTCCCAGAGCTCGATCTGCGCCTCTGCGGCGCGTGCCGCGGGGGATGCAAACAGCAATGCCGCCATTGCCACCGTAGCGGTCAGGCGAGGCCAGAACTCAGTCATCGAGAAGCTCTTCAAAATGAAAATCAGGACGTCTTCTTGCCGAACGGAATGAACAGGATGCCGGCGCAGACAGCCAGCGCCACCGCGAAATAATAGGTGATCGCGCGCGAGCCGATGGTCGGGATCAGCGCGAAGGTCGTGACCAGCGTGCCGACGACGTTGCCGATGGTCGAGACGCCGTAGACCAGTCCGGCGACGCGGCCGGCCTCGTCGGCCGAGCGCGTCAACAGGCTGACGGCGATCGGCGAGAAGGTGCCGAGCAGGGTCAGCGGCACCAGCAGCAGCGCGGTCGAGGCCATCAGCGTGGCCGCCGGACCGTCGCCGACCGTGTCGAGGATGTCGGCCATGACGATGTCGGCCGTCGCCGGCACGAGCGCCATGTAGGCGGCGGCGATCAGGATCATGGTGCCGATGGTGCGTGTCGTCGGCTGGCGGTCGACGATGGCGCTGCCGGCGAAATAGCCGATCGCGAGCGCGCACAGCACCGTCGAGATCAGGCTGGCCCAGGCGCCGATGCCGCTGCCGAAATACGGGTTGAGATAGCGGCTGCCGAGCATCTCAAAGCCCATCAGCACGCAGCCGACCAGGAACGAGCAGAGATAGATCGCCAGCAGGCCCGAGCGTGACACCGGCGCGCTCACGGCAGCTTCCTGTTGTGGCGCTCGATGCTCTTCAGCGCCTCGACCGGCGCGAAGTCGTCTGTCAGCACCTTGGCGTTCGCATCGATCACCTGGCCGCCGTCGATGTCGATGCGCTTGCGCTGCGCCAGCATCTCGGCAAGCTTGTAGCGGAAGCCGAACTCCTTGTCGCGCTCCTGCGCGATGGCGGCGAGATCCTCGGGCTTCCGCTCGTCGCCGAGATAGCCGACCATGACGATGTTGCCGCCGGCCTCGTAGAAGTCGACCTGCGGGAACACGCTGTGAATGGTCTTGACCGCGGCGTCGAACAGCATGGTCGACGGCTCGACGTTCTGCGCCACCACGCCGCCCTCGGCGAGATGGTCCTTGACGAGCTGGTAGAACTCCTTGGTCAGCAGATGGAACGGCACGAACGGGCCGCGATAGGCATCGATCAGGATGATGTCGTAGCGCTCCTTGGATTCCTGCACGAACAGCCGGCCGTCGCGGTTGGCGACGTGGAAGTTCGGCTCCTCCTTGATGCCAAAATATTTCTTGGCGAGCTCCAGCACGGTCGGATCGAGCTCGACCGAGGTCACCTGCACCATGGGCAGGGAGCGGTGCAGGTACCAGGCGGTGCGGCCACCGCCGAAGCCGATCTCCAGGATCGAGCGGACGTCCTTGGCATACATCACGCTCGCGGTCATGAAGCGGGTATAGTCGACCGGCAGATCGAGCTCGTCGCGGGTGTTGTAGACGCTCTCGGTATAGATGCGCCGGTTGTGACCGAAGGTCATGCTACGGTAGGGCGCCTGCTCGTAGACATAGATGTTGTTGTAGAGCGACTCCTTGGACTCCAGCAGATGGCGGGTATCCTGCGCGCTTGCGGCGGCGACGGAGAGCAGAGCTGCGAGCGCGCCTGAAATGACCGACCGGATGAGCATCGACTTGTCTGTTTCCCTCGGCTGAAATGGGCAGGCGCGCTGGATGAAGCGGATCTCGTCGCGCCGGACGGCTGGCCCGGCCACGTGACGCGCTCAGGCACGACCAATACGGCGATCCCAAGGCTGGGGTCCGGATCGGCGCCGTTCTCTTAGACCATCGGCTGCCTTCCGGATAGTCAAACCACCCCTCCCTACGGGCCTGTGATCGGTAGGCGCCCCGCCTCAACCGGGATCACGCGGCCGCGTTCCCACCGTCTTCCCCTCACAGGACCCGAGCGTCGTTGTGCCACGGCCGGCCGTCCGGTTCAGGCGACGACCGGAGAGGCTTCCGGTCGGTGGCCGGGTCTGCTATGGAGGCGGCGAAGCAGGTGCACTTCGGTGCAGGCTCCGGTCCCGTAGCTCAGCTGGATAGAGCGGCGGTTTCCTAAACCGTAGGTCGCATGTTCGAGTCATGCCGGGATCGCCAACTGCCGCAGCCTTGCGCGCGCAGACCTCTCCAGATCAAGCCCGGCGCACGCGTGATCCGGCCCGTTCGGGAATCGGGTGGAGCGCGTCGTCGCCATTGAGGAACTTCTCCGGGTGAGACGGCGGCCTGAGCCCCGTCCGTGCGGCGCGCAATCGCCGCCGAGATGCATCACCCTGGAGAGCTTTCCATGCATACGACCATCGAGCCGGGCATCCTCTATTTTGGGACGCCGGTCGTCCTCATCAGCACGGTCAATGAGAACGGCGGCTTCAATCTCGCGCCGATGTCGTCGGCGTTCTGGCTCGGCTGGCGCTGCATGCTGGGCCTCGCCGCCGGATCGAAGACGCCGCAGAACATGCGCCGCACCGGCGAGTGCGTGCTGAACCTGCCGTCGGTCGATCTCGTCGCCGCCGTCGATCGCCTGGCGCAGACCACGGGATCGGACCCGGTGCCGGCGATGAAGCAGCGCAAGGGCTATCGCCACGTGTCCGACAAGTTCGCCGCCGCCGGGCTGACCGCAACGGCGTCGGAGACCGTTGCGGCCCCGCGCGTCGCCGAATGCGCGGTCCAGCTCGAAGCGCGCATCGAGTCGGTGCATGGCATCGCCGACGACGACGCGATCCTGAGGGGGCACATCCAGTGCTTCGAGGTGCGGGTGCAGCGGATCCATGTCGACGAGGCCATCCTGATGGACGGCACGCGTGACCGTATCGACCCGGACAAATGGCGGCCGCTGATCATGAGCTTCCAGCAGTTCTATGGCCTGGGCGCGCGCCTTCACGAGTCGCGGCTGGGCACCATTCCGGAGGCGGCCTATCGCACGCCCGACGTCGAGCGCGCCCGCAAGGCGGCCATGCGGATGGAGGTGGCGGCAGGCTGAGCCGGCTCGGCCCCGAGTCTCGCCTGGAATCGCGCTGCCACACGTTCAACTCTGCATCCGAGTGCGAGAGGTTGAGGACATCATGGGGGCTGTTGCCGTCGAGCGGCTGCTGATCGAGGCGGCTGATCACTACAATGCCGGGCGTGCCGGTTCGGCCAAGGCCCTGTGCAGCGACATCCTCCGGGCGGTGCCGGATCATCTGCCGGCGCTGCATCTGTCCGCGATCCTCGCCTTCGCCGATGGCCGCATGGCAGACGGCGCGGAGCTGCTGGCGTGCGTGTTCGCACGCGATCCCAACCATGCGCCGGCCTATGTGACGCTCGGCGACGCGCTGGCGGTGAAAGGTGAGCGCGACGGCGCTGCCGACGCCTTTGCGCGCGCCGCAGCGTTGAGACCGCACGATGCCGCCATCTACAGCAAGCTCGGCAGCGCGCTGCTGGAGCTCGCCCGCTTTACCGAGGCCGAAGCCGCCTATCGCCACGCGCTGGCGCTCGATCCGGCGCTGTTGCGCGCGCGCTGGAATCTCGCGCTCGCCTTCAACCGACAGGGGCGGCGTGCCGAGGCGGAAGCGGCCTATCGCGCGCTGCTCGAGCGCGAGCCGTCCTTTCCCGGTGCATGGCGGGCGCTGGCGCATGTGCTCGCCGACCAGGCCAGATATGACGAGGCCGTGCCCGCCTATCTGCATGCGCTGGCGGCGCAGCCGGCCGATGCTGGCCTCCACCTCGCCCTCGGCGACGTGCTCTACAAGCAGCGCGCCTACGCTGACGCCGCGATCCATTACCGCCGCGCCGGCGATCTTGCGCCGGGCGATGCCAAGGCCGCGCGATTGCTGGGGCACGCGCTGCACGAGGCCGGCCGCCCGGCCGAGGCCGTCGAGGCCTATCGCCGCGCCGCGGCGCTCGATCCCACCGATGTGGTCGTGCTCAGCAATCTCGCCGCCTGCCTGTGCGGGACAGGACAGCTCGACGCCGCCATCGCCGCCTGCGAGCACGCGCTGGCGCTGCAGCCCGATCACGCCCCGGCGCATACCAATCTCGGCATCATCCATGAGCTGCGCGGCGAGATCGATGCTGCCGTCGCGGCGCATCGCCGCGCCGTCGCCGCCGATCCGGCCTATGCCAAGGGCTACGCCAATCTCGCGGTGGCGCTGCGTAATGCCGGCGACATCGACGCCGCGCTGGCGGCCTCGCATCACGCGATTTCGCTCGCGCCCGACAACGCGCTCGCGCGCTACAATCACGCGCATTTCCTGCTGATGTGCGGCGACCTCGTGAACGGCTTCGCCGAGCATCGCTGGGGCCGCGACTGTCCTGATCTCTCCGCGGGCATGCCGCGTTTCGGCGCGCCGGAATGGCAGGGTGAGCCGCTTGAGGGACGCACGTTGCTGCTGTTCGCCGAATACGGCATCGGCGATGCGCTGCAATTCGTGCGCTATGTGGATCGCGTCAAGACGATGGACGGCAATATCGTGCTGCAGGTGCAGCCGGCGATCGCGCCGCTGCTGCGCTGTCTGGAGGGCGTGACCGTGGTGCCGCGCGGCGCGCCGCTGCCGCCATTCGACCTGCAGGCGCCGCTGATGGATCTGCCGCGCATCTTCGGCACCACGCTGGAGACGATTCCGGCCGAGGTGCCTTATCTTGCGGCCGATCCGATCAAGGTGGCCGCGTGGCGCAACGTGCTCGGGCGCGCGCCGTCATTGAAGGTCGGCGTGGTCTGGGCCGGCAATCCCAGGCACAAGGGCGACCGCCAGCGCTCGCTCACCGCGCAGGCGGTGCTGCCGCGGCTGGTGATGCCGGGCGTGCAGCTCTATTCCTTGCAGAAGGAGCCGCGACCGGACGATGCGCTAGGGCTCGCCGAGCTTGGCACCGACGTCATCGATCTCGCGCCGCTGCTGAGCGACTTCGCCGAGACCGCGGCCGCCGTTGCCGCGCTCGACCTCGTCATCTCCGTCGACACGTCGGTGGCGCATCTCGCCGGCGCGCTCGGCCGCCCGGTCTGGGTGCTCTTGCCCTATGCGCTCGACTGGCGCTGGCTGCGCGACCGCGCCGACACCTCGTGGTATCCGACCATGCGGCTGTTCCGCCAGGACAAGCCGATGGCTTGGGACGGTGTGCTGGCGCGGACGGCCGGGGAGCTTGCGCGGCTGGCGGCAGGTGAGCGCGGGCCGTTGTTGCCCGGGCAGGTATGAGGCGGTGAGCGACGTCGAAGGCTTACAGGGCCTGACGCTTATCGCATGGCCATGCGTGCGAGACCGGTCTGATCCGAGCGCGTGGACGGAAACGACAATCGCCACAAGCTGAAGAGCATCGGGAGTTGGAAAACGAAGCTGATCGCCGCAGCGCCCGCCAGCACCTCGAAACGTTGCGCCTCGATCAGAGCCTTGGCGCTCGGGACGACGTGGACCAGGCCGTCGGCGACGTAGACAAGCGCAACGATCCGCCAGATGTTGGCGGAGAGCCAGCCCATCCTGAAGGCGTGATCGAACAGCGCGAGCAATCCGCCGAGCGCGAGCGTCGAGCTCACCATGTGAGACGGCGTATCGTAGAAGCCGGGCTCCAAGGCGGCCTGAACGAACCAGAGTCCGTAAACCACCGCGATGATCTTCAGCAACATCAGTTCGTCCCCAGGCTTGCAAGCTTGTCGTCCGCCTCCGGGCAGCCGATCGGATTGCTCCCCCTTGATCGGAGCAGGCACGCGCGACGTCGAGCTTACGATGCGTGTCACGAAGGCTCTATTAATCGGCTCGCTTGGATTGTCCTGAACGAGCCGTTTTGGTCGCGCCTCTGATCCAGGTCCCGTGATGCAAGAGCCAGGCGCGGTTGCGGACATGGTGACGGACCGCGTAGGCAGCCTACTGCTCCGCCAGCAACTCCCTCACCCTCGGCACCACCACCTTGCCATACAGCTCGATGCTCCGCATCAGTTTCGCATGCGGCAGTGGACCGGCTGAGTATTTCAGCTGAAACCGCGACAGGCCGAGCGCCTTGATCGTCGCGGCGATCTTCTGCGCCACGGTCTCCGGCGAGCCGACATAGAGCGAGCCGTGATCGGCCTCCTGGACGAACTCGTCGCGGCCCATCGGCGGCCAGCCGCGCTCGCGGCCAATGCGGTCGCGCATGGTCTTGTAGTCCGGCCACAGCTCCTCGCGTGCCACTTCGTCGGTGTCGGCGACATAACCCGGCGAATGCACGCCGATCGGCTTCGTCTCGCGGCCGAACTGCTTGAGCGCGCGATGGTACAGCTCGACATAGGGCGCGAACCGTTTCGGGTCGCCGCCGATGATCGCGAGCATCAGCGGCAGCTCGTAATGCGCGGCGCGCACGACAGACTCGGGACTGCCGCCGACGCCGATCCAGCCCTTCAGCCGCCCATGTTCGACCGGCGGATAGACCAGTTGATCCCTCAGCGGCGGGCGCAACTGGCCCTGCCAGGTCAGCGGCTGCTGCGGTAGCAGGCTGGCGAACAGATCGAGCTTCTCCTCGAACAGCGCCTCGTAGTCCTTCAGATCGAAGCCGAACAGCGGGAAGGACTCGGTGAACGAGCCGCGGCCGAGGATGACCTCGGCGCGGCCGTTCGACACCGCGTCGAGCGTCGAGAAGCGCTGGAACACGCGGATCGGGTCATCCGAGCTCAGCACCGTCACCGCCGAGCCGAGCTTGATCTTCGTGGTGCGTGCGGCGATCGCCGCCAACGCCACCTCCGGCGCCGAGATCGCGAAATCGCCGCGATGGTGCTCGCCGAGCCCGATGAAATCGAGCCCGAGCTGGTCGGCCAGCACCGCCTCCTCGACGACGTCGCGGATCACCTGGGCATGGGCGGCCATCGCGCCCTCCGGGTTGCGGGTGACGTCGCCGAACGTGTCCAGGCCGAATTCGATTGCTGTGCTCATGTCTCATTCCGTTGCGTCGGGCCGTCATACGGCCTCTGCTCGTCAGCTGGAAGGGGCGTAGCCGGATTGCAAGCGGCTGACGCGAAACACAAGGTTAAGCTCTTCGTGTCCACCGTCATTCCGGGGCAATCGTCGGCACGCAGGCGCAAAGCGCCTGCGTGTTGGCGATTGAACCCGGAATCTCGAAGTGAGGAAAGCAATGTCGAGATTCCGGGTTCAAGGCCGGCGGCCTTGCCCCGGAATGACCGGGGCTCAAATGGTCTGGAATGAGACACTTTCGGCGCTCGAATATTTTGCTTTCGTTTTTACCGAAAGTGTGCTCTACTGCGTCCATCCTGCCTCATCGATGAGGGGCGTACGCGCGGTCGTCACGAGACGCGAGGCGGGGATGCGGTGGCCGTAGCGGGTCGCAGCGCGGTGTCGCGCCGACGAACGATCCGATGCGGACAGTCAAGTCGCGTGGTCCTGGCCTCCCGATGCTGAGGTCAAGCCGGATGATGGTGCGGAAGCGCATCACGCCGACGATGGGGGCAACACAGCCGGTCCCCAGGGAGAGCGCGAAGCAGCTGTTAAGACCATCGTGCAGGGAAGGCCGGGATGTCCCAGCCGAACCTGTGGTTCCTGCCGCCTGCATTTTTTTCGCAGGCGGGCCATGGGGGCGGCGAGCTCCCGGTCTTCCCTGCGCCCTCACGTTTCAGAGGGCACGCGATCCGGACAAAGCTCGGGCTTGAGAGGCCGCGGGAATGCGAACCCATGGCCTCGGCTGATGCGATTGCTGCCCGCGCCTCTTGCGCGGTCATGCCATGCCAAAAAATGGGCGTGTGAGCCGGTGACGCATCACGTAGGCTCAAGGCACCTCTCACCCGGACACACGCGCATGACGACAGGCGGCGACTATCAGATCTTCGAGGCGGGCGACGTCGTGTTGCAGTCGGGCGTGACGTTCCCGTCGCTGCGGCTCGCGTACAAGACCTACGGCACGCTGAATGCGGCCAAGGACAACGTCATCCTCTATCCGACCTCGTTCGGTGCCCAGCATATCGACACCGAATGGCTGATCGCGCCCGGCGGCGCGCTCGACCCCACCAAGTACTTCGTCATCATTCCGAACCTGTTCGGCAATGGCCTGTCGTCGTCGCCTTCGAATACGCGCGAGCTGTTCGGCGACGCGCCGTTCCCGTCCATCAGCTATCATGATGCGGTCGCGGTGCAGCGGCGGCTCGTGGAGGAGCAGTTCGGAATCGGCCGGATCGCGCTGGTCTATGGCTGGTCGATGGGCGGCATGCAGGCCTATCACTGGGCCGCCTGTCATCCGGACATGGTGGAGCGTGCGGCGGTGGTGTGCGGCAGCGCGCGCTGCTCGCCCTACAATCACCTGTTTCTCGACGCGGTGAAGGCGGCGCTGATGGCCGATCCCGCATTTCGCAACGGCCGCTTCGCCGAGAAGCCGGTGGCCGGCCTGCGCGCGATGGGGCGGATCTATGCGGGCTGGGCGATGTCCTACGAGTTCTATCGCGACGAGGTCTGGCGCGCGCAGGGCTTTGGCTCGCAGGAGGACTATCTCGCCGCCACCTGGGACTTAGCCTTCGCGCATCGCGACGCGAACAACCTGCTGACTCAGATCGCGATCTGGCAGGGCGGCGACATCAGCAATTGCGCGGCGTTCGGCGGCGATCTCGACCGAGCGCTCGGCGCGATCACCGCCCGCATGTTGCTGATGCCGGGCCAGACCGACCGCTACTTCGATTGGCGCGACAACGAGCGAGAACTTCCCAAGCTCGTGAACGCCCGCTCCGCGGCGCTGCGGCCGATCCCCTCGATCCACGGCCACCGCGCGGGCAATCCGATCCGCATCCCGGCGGACCGCGATTTCATCAACGCCAACGTCTCCGCCCTTCTCCAGAGCTGACACCCGAGTTCGACATGACCGACGTGCCCACCGACGAATTCGCGCCCCGTCCGAAGCTGCTGACACCGCCGGTGCTGCAGCAGCTCTGCACGCGCTCCAACCTGCAGGGCGCGCTACGCACGCTCAGCCATTACGGCGCGATCATCGGCGTGGGTGCGCTGATCGGAGCGATAGCATCGACGCATGGTGTGCTGTGGGCGCTGCCCTTGCTGCCGGTGCAGGGCGTGCTCATCGCGTTCCTGTTCATGGCGGTGCACGAGACCGCGCACAAGACCGCCTTCGACAGCCGCAGGCTCAACCTCGCGGTCGGCTATCTCTCCGGCTTCCTGATCGGACTGCCTTATGAATATTACTGCCTGTTCCATTGGGAGCATCACCGCCACACCCAGGATCCCCTGCGCGATCCGGAGCTGATCGTCGGCCCCAAGCCGCGTTCGGAGACGCAGCTCGCGATTGCCTATTCCGGCCTGGTCCAGATGGCCGGCCGGCTGCGACTGCTGCTGCAACATGCGATCACCGGCGAGGTGACGGTGCCATGGGTGCCTGCCGGCCGCCGCGCCACCATCGTACGCGAGGCGCGCGCCTATGCCGCCGGCTACGCGCTGCTGCTGCTCGGCTCGCTCGCGCTGCACAGCGCGCTGTTGCTGTGGGTCTGGGTGCTGCCGCTGCTGCTGGGGCAATTGGTGTTGCGACCCTATCTCTACGCCGAACACACCGGCTGCGACCATACCAGGAGCGCCTTCCAGAACACCCGCACCACCTTCACCACACGCGCCGTGCACTGGCTCGCCTGGAACATGCCCTATCACGTCGAGCACCACGCCTATCCCGCGGTGCCGTTCCACGCGCTGCCGAAGCTGCATGCGATCGTCGACGGCGAGATCAAGTATCGCGGCGAGGGCTACATTGCGGTGACGCGGCAGACCTGGGCGTGGTTTCGGGCGCAGTGGAAGGAGAGGAAAGCCGAGACGTCATGAAATTAGATCCTGCGGCGAGCGCGGTGCTTACCTCGCCCCGCTTGCGCGGCGAGAGATCCCGCCAAACGACGCAAACTGCGCAAGCAGCAAGGGCCCAGTTCGTAGCAGGGAGGGCGAAGGATCCGCTCACCGCCAGCGCTCGCGCATGCGGGCACCGAGGTCGATGCGCGGACCCTGGCTCGCATACGCCGCGCCGGGCTGCGCCCGCGGCCAGCTGGTGCGTTCGAACAGCGGCACCAGCGCTTCCGGAATGAACCGCGTGCGTGAGGCATAGACATGACGATCGCCGCGCACCGGCTGGCCATGGACGAAGAAGCGCTGCGGCACCAGCAGATGCAGGTCGTCCTTGGCGCGGGTCATGGCGACGTAGAGCAGCCGGCGCTCCTCTTCCAGCTCGGCGCTCGTGCCGGCGCCGAGATCGGAGGGCATGCAGCCGTCGACGACGTTGAGGATGTGCACGGAATTCCACTCCATGCCCTTGGCGGAATGGATGGTGGAGAGGATCAGATAGTCCTCGTCGAGCAAAGGCACGCCGGACTGATCGGAGGTGGCGTCGGGCGGGTCGAGCGTCAGCTCGGTGAGGAAACGCTCGCGCGATGGATAGCCGCTCGCGATCTGCTCGAGCTGCAGCAGGTCGGCGGTTCGCACCTCCGCATCTTCATGAACGCGCTCGAGATGCGGCTGATACCAGTGCCTGACGCGCTCGATATCCCCGGGCCATTCCGAGACGCGCAACTGCTCCAACGCACGCACGAACGCCGTCCAATCCTCGCCGGCGCGCGCCGGCGCGGGTTGCTCACACAACCGTGCGATCGGATCGGCGCTCTCGCTGATGGCATCGAGCAGGCGCTGCGCCGACGCGGGTCCGATGCCGGGGATCAGATGCAGCACGCGGAAGCCGGCGATGCGGTCGCGCGGATTCGCGACGAAGCGCAAGCAGGCCAGCACGTCCTTGACATGGGCGGCATCGAGGAACTTCAACCCGCCGAACTTCACGAACGGGATGTTGCGGCGCGTGAGCTCGAATTCCAACGGCCCGCTGTGCGACGACGTTCGGAACAGGACGGCCTGCCGCTTCAGCACGATGCCTTCCTCGCGCTTCGCCAGCACCTGCTCGACGATGTAGCGCGCCTGGTCGGTCTCGTCGCTGATCGTCACGAGCTGCGGTTTGCGCGAGCTCGTGCGGTCGGTCCACAAATTCTTGGTGAAGCGCTCGCGTGCCAGCCCGATCACGCCGTTGGCCGCGGTGAGGATCGGCTGCGTCGATCGGTAGTTGCGGTCCAGCGTGACGATGTCGGCGCGCGGGCTGAACTGATCGGGAAATTCGAGGATGTTGCGCACGGTGGCGGCGCGGAAGGCGTAGATCGACTGCGCGTCGTCGCCGACCACCGTCAGTCCCGCGCCGTCGGGCTTCAAGCCGAGCAGGATCTGCGACTGCAGCCGGTTGGTGTCCTGATATTCGTCGACCAGCACGTGGTCGAAGCGATCGCCGATCTCGCGCGCGATGGTTTCGTCCGCCATCATCTGCGCCCAGTACAGCAGCAAATCGTCGTAGTCGAGCACGGCATTGGCCTGCTTGGCTTCGACATAGGCCGCGAACAGGCCCTTCAGCTCGCCGGCCCATTCCGCGCACCATGGAAAGTGCCGCACCAGTGCCTCGTCGAGCGGCATGTCGGCGTTGACGCAGCGCGAATAGATCGCAAGGCAGGTGCCTTTGGTCGGAAAGCGCCGCTGCGTGTTGGACAAGCCGCGCTCGTGCCGCACCAGATTCATCAAGTCGGCGGAATCCTCGCGATCATGGATCGTGAACACAGGGTCGAGGCCGACGCGCTCAGCGTAGTCGCGCAGCATCCGCGCGCCGAGGCCATGAAACGTGCCGGCCCAGGTGAGCGCGGCCGTGATCGGCTCGGCCTTGCCGCCCAGCACCTTGCGAGCGATGCGCTCGACCCTGCGGCTCATCTCGCTCGCCGCGCGGCGCGAGAACGTCATCAACAGGATACGGCGCGGATCGGCACCATTGACGAGCAGATGTGCGACGCGATGCGCGAGCGTGTTGGTCTTGCCCGATCCCGCGCCGGCAATGATCAGCAGCGGCGGGCCCGGTGCGGCCAGCGCACCGCCATGCTCGACGGCGCGGCGCTGCTCCGGATTGAGATCGTCGAGATATGTCGCAGCCGTGGCCTGCACGAATCGTCCCTCAGCCTGCAAGAATCAGTGATTTGCGCCTCATGTGCAACGCGATGGCCCGGTCGCGGCAGCGTTTTACATGATTCGCAACCGGTCTTTTTTGTCACGGTTGCCCACAGAGCGTCCGCCAGCCGCTTGCGCTGGCGCGCGTGCACTCCTATCCAATCAGCCCCGTCACGAATCTCGGAAGAACACCGTGTCGAATTTTGCCTCCATCATCGCCGCTGAGCTCGCCGTCAGGGATGCCCAGGTCCAGGCCGCGATCGACCTGCTCGATGGCGGCGCGACCGTGCCGTTCATCGCGCGCTACCGCAAGGAAGCGACTGGCATGCTGGACGACACGCAGCTGCGCACGCTGGAGGAACGGCTGCGATATCTGCGCGAGATGGATGCACGGCGCACCGCGATCATCGAGAGCATCAAGGCACAGGGCAAGATGACGCCGGAGATCGAGCTGGCGCTGGCGACCGCCGACACCAAGGCCCGGCTCGAGGACATCTATCTGCCGTTCAAGGAGAAGCGCCGCACCAAGGCGCAGATCGCCAAGGAAGCCGGACTCGAGCCGCTCGCCGACATGCTGATCGGCGATCCGATGAAGGCTCCGGAAGTCGAGGCCAAGGCGTTTATCAAGAAGGACGGCGACAATCCGGTCAAGGACGTCAAGGCGGCGCTGGAAGGCGCACGCGCGATCCTGGTCGAGCGCTTCGCCGAGCATGCCGATCTCGTCGGCTCGTTGCGTGAGGAGATGTGGACCCGCGGCGCCGTGAAGGCGACGGTGCGGCACGGCAAGAAGACCGAGGGCGCGAAATTCGCCGATTACTTCGACTTCTCCGAGCCGTTCACCAAGCTGCCGTCGCACCGCATCCTGGCGATGCTGCGCGGCGAGAAGGAAGAGGTGCTGCAGCTCGATTTCGGCGATGGCGAGCCGGAGGATTCGAAGGACCCGTCGCTGTATGAGAATCGCATCGCGGTGACCTTCGGCATCTCGCGGCAGGGCCGCCCAGCCGATCAGTTCCTGTCCGACTCCGTGCGCTGGGCCTGGCGCACCCGCATCAAGACCTCGCTGGCGCTCGATATCCGCATGCGGCTGTGGCAGGAGGCGGAGAAGGAGGCGGTGCGCGTGTTCGCGGCGAACCTGCGTGATCTGCTGCTCGCTGCTCCCGCCGGCGGCCGCGCCACGCTCGGCCTCGATCCCGGCTTCCGCACCGGCGTCAAGGTCGCGGTGATCGACCGCACCGGCAAGTTCGTCGACCACGCCACGATCTATCCGCACGAGCCGCAGCGGCAGTGGAACGAGAGCATGCTGACGCTCGCGCAGCTCTGCATCAAGCATCGCATCGAGCTGGTCGCGATCGGCAACGGCACGGCGTCGCGTGAAACGGAGAAGCTGGTCAACGATTTGATGAAGCTGAAGCCGGATCTCAAGCTGACCAAGGCGATCGTGTCGGAAGCCGGCGCGTCGGTCTATTCGGCCTCGGAGTTCGCCGCGAAGGAATTCCCCAATCTCGACGTGTCGATCCGCGGCGCCGTTTCGATCGCGCGCCGCCTGCAGGATCCGCTCGGCGAGCTCGTCAAGGTACCGCCGGCCTCGATCGGCGTCGGCCAGTATCAGCACGACCTCAATCAGTATGAGCTGGCACGCGCGCTCGATGCCACCGTCGAGGACTGCGTGAACGCCGTCGGCGTCGACCTCAACACCGCCTCGGCGCCGCTGCTCGCACGCGTGTCGGGCATCGGGGAGAGCCTCGCACAGAACATCGTCGCGCACCGTGACAGCAACGGCCCGTTCCCGAGCCGCGACAAGCTGAAGGAAGTGCCGCGGCTCGGACCGAAGGCGTTCGAGCAATGCGCCGGCTTCCTGCGCATCCGCGACGGCGACAATCCGCTCGACGCCTCCGGCGTGCATCCGGAATCCTATCCGATCGTGAAGAAGATCCTCGAGGCGACCAAGAGCGACATCAAGGCGCTGATTGGTGAGACCAAGGTGCTGAAGGCGTTGAGCCCGACGAAGTTCGCCGACGAGCGCTTCGGCGTGCCGACGGTCACCGACATCATCAAGGAGCTGGAGAAGCCCGGCCGCGATCCGCGTCCGGAGTTCAAGACGGCCACCTTCCAGGAGGGCGTCGAGAAGATCACCCATCTCAAGCCCGGCATGATCCTGGAGGCGACTATCACCAACGTCGCGGCGTTCGGCGCCTTCGCCGATATCGGCGTGCACCAGGACGGCCTGATCCACATCTCGGCGATGTCCGAGAAGCGCATCAATGATCCGCGCGAGGTGGTGAAGCCGGGGCAGGTCGTGAAGGTGAAGGTGCTCGACGTCGACGTGCCGCGCAACCGCATCTCGCTGACGCTTCGGCTGTCCGATCCGCTGCCGGCGAAGGGCGAGAAGCGGACCAGCGCACGGCCGCCGGCGGCCCGCATGACCACGCGTGAGGAGAAGTCGTCGGGCGGCGGCGCGCTTGCGGCGGCGATGGCCAAGGCGGCGGAGCGGCGCAAGGGCGCCTGAGGCGGATGGCGATGAGGCGCCGCGGAGGGCATGTCCCCTCTGCGGCGTCATGTCTGCGGCGTCATGGCCTTCGGCGGCGTGTCGTTGCCGTCTTCCCTATCTGTGCGGTGATGCTTACCTTGCTCGGCGGGCCGCGAGCGGAGACCGAGCATGACGAACCGGACCGTGATCATTGCCGGCGCGACCGGGCTGGTGGGACGGGAGCTTCTTCGCGGCCTGCTTGCCGACCCGACCGTGGATCGCGTGCATGTCGTCGGCCGCCGCGCGCCGCCTGACCATTCGCCCAAGCTGACGGCGCATGTCGTGGATTTCACCGCGCTGCCGTCCCTGCCGCCGGCCGACGAGCTCTATCTGGCACTCGGGACCACGATCAAGGCGGCCGGGAGCCAGGCCGCCTTCCGCGCCATCGATCACGACGCGAACCTCGCCGTCGCCAAGGCCGCGCTCGCGAGCGGCACCAGGCGCGTTGGTCTGGTCAGCGCGATGGGCGCCGACAGCAGCTCGCCCGTCTTCTATAGCCGGGTGAAAGGCGAGCTCGAGGACGATCTGACCGCGCTGCCCTTCGAGGGCTTGGTGATCGCGCGGCCTTCGCTGCTGGTCGGCCCGCGGGCGGAGCTGGGACAGCCTAGCCGGCCGGGCGAGGAATGGGGCAACAGGCTGAACAGCATCATCGGCTTCCTGATTCCGGCGAACTACAAGCCCATCGCGGCGGCGGACGTCGCCAATGCACTGCTGATGGCTGTTCCTACGGTTGCCGGCACGCGAGTGATGCTGTCAGGGGCCATGCGCCGATGATCGAGCCTGCCGCTCTTGCGTAGCGGCTTGGTCTCACCATTTTCGATAAATCGAAATCAAGTATCGCGCCGCGCCTCAGGCTTTGGATCGACAGGTGAACTCGGCGATCTCCGTAGTTTTACGGCCGTATCGCATGTGACTATCAGGGAGTGAACGGCTGAAGCGGGCAAGACGGGAATCGCGTCTTAACATCTTAACCATATCTCGCTGGTAGTTGTGCATCGAGGAAAAACGAACCCGGTGTTTCATGCGCAGACAGCTGCTTGAAGTTTGTTTCTTGGCATTGGTGGGAACCCTGCTCGGAACCCAAGCGGCGACGGCGTCTCCGCGAATGGTGTCGCTGGTCTTCAACTCGCAGATTCAGAACCCGCAGCAGATCGGGTCGGACGAATTTCGCGTGAAGCTGCAGGCGCTGGCCGGCAAGCGGCTCATCATTGATGAGCGTGCGGGCAACGCATTCGGCAGCGAGGCGGCGGTGCTGGCTGCGACCCGGAGCGGCGCGGTGGACGTGGCAGTGGTGTCCGGCGGCATCGCCAGCGCGGTCGTTCCCGAGCTTGGCGTCTTCGACATCCCGTTCCTGTTCCGTGACACCGCGCATGCCAAGGCGGTTGCGCAAGGGCCGGTCGCCGCCGCGATCGGCGCCAAGTTCGCCGACAAGGGACTGGTGCTGCTGGCGCTGGGCAAGCAGGGCTTTCGCAATCTCACCAACTCGAAGCGTCCGGTCCGTACCGTCGATGACGTCAAGGGCCTCAAGATCCGCGTGATCCCCAATCCCGTCTACCAGATGACCTTCAAGGCGCTCGGTGCCGACGTGATGCCGATGGATTTTCCGCTGGTCTATGCAGCGCTCAAGGACGGTCGTCTGGACGGTCAGGAAAATCCGGTCGCCACCATCGCGGCCAATCGCTTCGACGAGGTGCAGAAATATCTGACGCTCACCGGCCATTTCTTCGCGCCGATCGCCTTCGTCGCCAACCGCGCGATGTTCGATCATCTCGATGCGGCGGACCGTGACGCGCTGGTTGCCGCCGCCAAGGCGGCTGCGGAGGTCACTTGGCAGGCCCAGCTCGATGCGCAGAAGCTCGATGAGCTGCGCAAGGGCGGCATGGAGGTGATCGAGACGTTCGATCGCAAGACCTTCGTCGATGCGGTCAGGCCGCTCGATCCCGACTTCGAGAAGCGCTTCGGCAAGGAGCTGCTCGCCACTATCAGGTCCACTCCGTGAAACAGCCGGGCAAATCGATGAAATTGTCTTCTCTGATGTCTTGGATCGGTGTCCGCCCGCGAATCTTCGGCGGCTTTGCCTTGATCCTGAGCTTCCTGGTGTTGCTCGGCGGCTTCGCCATGATCCAGGTCGGGCGCATCGGCGGCACCGTGGACGAACTCGTCACCAGCGCGGCCGGGGACGCCGGCATGTCGCAGGTGCGTGCCGCGCTGCTCGCTGCCAACGGCGCGGTTGAGAGATTCATCCGTACCTGGAACGTCGGTGACAAGGATGCGGCCAGCAAGGCCATCGACGCCGTCGGCGGTCTCGCCGATCAGGTCGAGAAGCAGTCCGGCAGGCTGAAGGTGCTGGCTGACGGCATGGGCCCGGTGCGAAGCGCGCTGGCGGCCTATCGCTCATCGTTCGCTGCCGCGGCCGAGGCCGTGGACCGCCTGCGCGCGGCGACGACCAAGACCGACGCATTGGGCGCCGTCGCCGGAATCAACATGGGCGGCATCCAGGTTGCCCTCGCCAATCGCGCGGGCAGCGAGCCGTTGATGAATCCGTTGCGTCTGGCCAGCGTCGTCGACGCGGTCCGCATCGCGGTGATGCGCTATACCAACACGTTGTCGAATGGCGATGCCGACGATGCCAGGCTCACCTTCGTCTATGCGAAGCTCGCGATTGCCGATGCGGAGGCCGAGATCGCGGGTGTCGATGATGCCAAGCTGAAGGCGCTGGTTGCTGCGCTGAAAGAGGCTCTCACGGCGGATGCGGCTGCGCTCGAGGAGGTGATCAAGGTGGCCACTGACCTGCGCGCCAAGCAGGCGGAGCTCGCCAAGGCGAGCGCCTCGATCGATACCCAGGTCAGCCGGATCAACCAGCAGCTCGGTGCGGCGCGCGCAGAGCAGGCCGCGAGGACCGGCGTCGCGGTCGAAGATACCAAGCAGACCATCATCGTGACGGCAGCCGCAGCCGTGATATTCGGAGCGGTGCTGGCCTGGCTGATCGGCGCCAGCGTGTCGAACCCGATCCGCGGCATGACCGACCGCATGCAGTCGCTGGCGGCCGGCGAATTGGATCAGCCGATTCCCGGCGGCGAGCAGCGCGACGAGATCGGCCGGATGGCGCGCGCCGTGGAGATTTTCCGTGACAATGCGCTTGCTGTACGCCGCATGGAGCAGGAGGCCGCGGCACAGCGTGAAGCTGCGGAGGCCGAGCGCGCCCGCATGATGTCCGATCTGGCTGGTCGATTCGAGCAGGGCATGCAGGGCGTCATCACCGGCGTCGGCGGGCGTGCGACCGAGATGGGCGAGAGCGCCAGCGAGCTGGCGCGCGTCGCCGAACGCGGCCGTGGCCTTGCGGAAGCGGTCGCCAGCCGGGCCGAGCAGGCCTCCGTCAATGTGCAGACCGTGGCCTCGGCGACCCAGGAGCTCGCGGCCTCGATCAGGGAGATCTCCTCCCAGGTCCAGCGCTCGGTCACGGTGTCGACCCGGGCCACGCACGAGACGCAGCGGACATCCGAGCTGATCGACGGGCTGTCCAGCGCGGCGGAGAGGATCGGCACCATCGTGCAGCTGATCCAGGCGATCGCGAGCCAGACCAACCTGCTGGCGCTCAACGCCACCATCGAGGCGGCGCGCGCCGGCGAGGCCGGCCGCGGCTTTGCGATCGTCGCGAGCGAGGTGAAGAACCTCGCCTCGCAGACCGCGCAGGCGACGGAGCAGATCTCGAGCCAGATCGCGACCATCCAGAGCGCGACGCAGGAGACGGTCGGCGCGATCGCCCAGTTCGGCACGACCGTGCGGGAGATTGCCGAGATCTCCAATGCGATCGCCGCCGCGGTGGAGCAGCAGGGGGCTGCGACCAGCGAGATCGCCCGCAACGTCGAGCAGGCGGCCAGCGGCACGGCGGCGGTCACGCAGGAGATCGGCGACGTGCGTAACGTGGCCGGGCAGACCGATGCCGGCGCTGAAGCTGCGCTGGCGGCGGCCGCCGCGCTGCAGCAGCAGGCCGCTTCGCTGAAGAGCAATGTCGCCGACTTCCTGCAGACGATCCGGACCGCGGCCTGAGCTGCAAAGTCGGTGGCGACTGGAGTTGACGCAAGGAGCGCAGGCTCACACGCTGGGGCATGACCGAGCACCAGCCGCGTTCCCTTGCGTTTCCCGTCGACGGCGCGGACGTCGTGTCCGCGCTGTTCATGGCCCCGCCGCGGCCGCGCGCCGGTTTCGTGTTCGCCCATGGGGCGGGCGCCGGCATGACCCACGTCTTCATGAACCAAGCGGCCGCAAGCCTTGCCGCGCGCGGCATCGCGACGCTCCGCTTTCAATTTCCCTACATGGAGAAGGGCAGCAAGCGCCCTGATCCGCCCGCACTCGCCCACGCCGCGGTGCGGGCTGCCGTGGCGGAGGCCGCGCGGCTCTGTCCGGGGCTGCCGCTCGTCGCGGGCGGCAAGTCGTTCGGAGCGCGCATGACGTCGCAGGCGCAGAGTGCAGCGCCGCTGCCAGGCGTGACCGGGCTCGCCTTTCTCGGCTTTCCGCTTCACCCCGCCGGCAAGCCCTCCATTGTGCGCGCCGATCATCTCGCTCCGATCGAGGTCCCGATGCTGTTCCTGCAGGGGACGCGCGACAAGCTGGCGGAGATGGAGCTGCTCGCGCCCGTCGTGAAGCGGCTGGGACCGCGCGCGACCGTGCATTGGATCGATCAGGCCGACCACGCCTTCCACGTGCCTGCGCGCTCCGGCCGGAATGATCGGGCCGTCATGGAGGACCTGACGGAGGCGTTCGCGGCGTGGCTGGAGACCCTGGAAGCGCGTGCCGGCTGACGCGCCGAGCGCCTCTTTCGGAGAAAAATGGCATGAGAACAAAAATAGAACTTCTCCGTCACCAGAGGTTGAGGCATAGTTATAATAAAAGGGAGGGGAGTTCGATGAGGTCGGCAGTGTTGGCGGTGTCGGTATGCGCGCTCGGCGTGCTGATGCTCTCTGCAGCTCCGTCGCGCGCCGATGCCAGGCTCACCGGCATGGTGGTCGTGAAGGGGACTTGCCAGAAGCTCATCGTCGCGGGAGAGGATCGCAGCTCCGAATGCAAGGGCGCGCTGCTCAATACCGACTATGACGATCAGCGCACCGGCTTCTACTTCACCTTGCTCGACGGCAGCGTGGTCACGTTCTCGAACCGCGGCGATCTGCAGGAGCAACCCGGACCGGACAAGTTCGTCACGCCGGTCGATATGATGATCATTGGCCAAAGTCGGAAGACGATCAACAAGGTGACGGCGAAGGGGCAATGCCGTCACGGCAATCCCTTCAAGGGACCCGACCTGATCGAATGCACGGCCGACAGCGAGATCGGCCGCTTTGAAGGGCTATTTCTGTCCAATGGCGAGAAGCCAGTGATGCAGACTTTCTGAGGCCGTCACCCCTGTGCGCAAGCAGGATGAGCCAGCAGGAGAGCTCGTCGCTGCGTCGCCGGTCGTCACTCGCCACCGTACGGTCCACGCGGCAAATCCGGCCTGCTCGGCAATATCCACTTTGTCAGAGGATCGCGATGAGAGAGACAGCTTCATCCGTTTGGCCGCTGGCCCTCGGCGTGGCGAGCCTGCCGGCCAAGTCGGTCCGTGCAGAGGATGGATTGAAGGGGATCGAGACGTTTCACGGCGCCTGCAAGAAGCTCACGGTCGCGGAAGGACCGGACCGCCGACTGCAAGGGCGTTTAGCTCAACACGCGTTACCGTGATGGACGAGCCGGCTTGGAGCAAGACGCCCGTCCTCTGAGGCTGCGATCTCCCGACTCCCGAAAATTTGGCGCGACATCAGGCTCGAAATATTGCAACAAGTCGGCGTCGTCGTTGGGCCGGGTGTGCAGGTCGCCAGATATTGGAGAGTGTGATGTTCCGATGCGTTGGCTTCGTCCTGGGGCTGCTCTGGAGCCTCGTATCGATCAGCACCGCGCTGGCCGACGATGCCAAGCTCCGGATCGGCGTTCTCCGGCTGTCCTCGTCCGCGCCGGTGTTCATCGCGTTGGACAAGGGCTACTTCCGCGAAGCTGGCCTGGACGTCGAGCTGAAGTTTTTCGATGCAGCGCAACCGATCGCCGTGGCGACGGCCACCGGCGACGTCGATGTCGGGGTGACCGCCTTCACCGCAGGACTGTATAACCTCGCAGGCAAGGGCGCGTTGAAGATCATCGCCGGCATGAGCCGTGACCGCCCCGGGTTTCCGCTGATCGGCTACTTCGCCAGCAACAAGGCTTACGAGGCAGGTCTCAAGGCGCCGAAGGATATTGCCGGCAAGCGCGTGGCGATGACCCAGGTCGGGTCGAGCTTTCACTATTCGGTGGGACTGCTGGCCGACAAATACGGCTTCAAGCTCGCCGACGTGAAGATCGTGCCGCTGCAATCGATGTCCAACATGTCGGCGGCAATCAAGGGTGAGACCGTCGACGCGGCGCTGATGCCGGTTTCCGTCGCACGCAAGCTGATGGAGGAGGGCGCCGTCAAGCATCTCGGCTGGGTCGGCGACGAGACGCCGTGGCAGGTCAGCGGCGTGTTCGCGGGGCCGAAAACCTTGGCCAACACCGTGCTGGTCGGCAAGCTGCTGACGTCGCTTCAGCGCGCCGAGCGCGAGTATCATGATGTCGTGCTCGCCTCGGTCAAGGACGGCACTGCCGCGATCGACGGCAAGACCAGGCCATTGCTGGAAATCATCGGCAAGTATACGAACCTACCGGTCGAGCAGGTGGTCGGCAATTGCGCCTATATCGATCCTGACGGCAAGCTCGATGTGAAGAACATCGACAGCCAGATCAAATGGCTGCAGGCGCAGGGGTTCGCGGACCAGGGCTATGATGCGGCCGCGATCATCGCCAAAGACCTTGTGAAGCCGGATTGATGAAGGCGGGCGCAGCGCGGAACTGCAGCGGGATCGCCTGACATGGACCTGATCGCCGAGACCATCAGCCATCGTTTCGACGCGCTCGAAGTGCTCGATGGCGTATCATTCACCGTCGGAGCCGGCGAGGTGGTCGCCGTCGTTGGGCCGTCCGGCTGCGGCAAGAGCACACTGCTGGCGATCCTCGGAGGGTTGTTGCAGCCGAGCAAAGGTCAGGCGCTGCTGCGCGGAGCCCCGCCGCCCGGCAGCCTCAATCCCCTGACGTTCGTGTTCCAGGACTTCGCGCTGCTGCCGTGGGCAAGCGTCGCCGACAATGTTGCCTTTCCGCTCCTCCATACGTCCCTGTCGGCGCAGCAGCGCGCCGTCGCCGTCGACGATGCGTTGCAGCGGACCGGGCTGGCAGACTTCCGGACCGTCTATCCCAAGCAGTTGTCGGGCGGCATGCGCCAGCGGGTCGGCATTGCCCGGGCGCTGGCGGTCCGCCCGGCGATCCTGCTGATGGATGAGCCGTTGTCGGCGCTGGACTCGCAGACCCGCGAGCTGCTGATGGAGGACTTCGTCGATCTGCTCGCCGACGGCACTATGGGCGCGGTCTATGTCACGCATAATCTCGAGGAGGCGGTGCGGCTCGCCGACCGCATCGTCGTGCTGTCGCGTCGTCCTGGCCGCATCCGGAAGGTCGTCAGCGTCCCGGCGACGCGGCGCAGCCGCGGCGATACCGGAGTACGCGCGCAACTGCTGGACCTGCAGAACGAGCTCTGGAGGCTGATCCGGACCGAGGCAATCGATGCCGAGCGCGAGGTTCAGAATGCTTGAACGCTCCCCGGCCGAACCGCCTGAGGTGGTCGGCACGCAGGCCCGGAAGGTGCCGTTCCGGGGCGGCGGCTTCACGCCGGCCGCAAGCCGCTGGGCCGGCTGGCTCGCGCTCGCGGCGGCTCTCGGTCTGTGGCAACTGATCGGCAGCTTCGCCCTGGTCAATCCCTTGTTCCTGCCGACGCCGCTGACGATCCTGCGCGCCCTGTATCGATTGGCCGAAAGTGGCGCGCTCTGGCAGCATGTCTCGGCATCGTTCGTGCGCATCGTATCCGGCTGGGCGCTCGGCACCGCCACCGGCATCGTCGTCGGCTTCTCGATCGGCCTGTGGCGCATTGCGCGCAGCATCGGCATCACTTTCGTCTCGGCGCTGTTTCCGATTCCGAAGATCGCCGTGCTGCCGCTGCTGATTCTTTGGCTCGGCATCGGCGAGCAGCCGAAGATCGCGACCATCGCGCTCGGCGTGTTCTTCTCGACCACGATCTCGGTCTATAGCGGCGTCGATGCGGTGCCGCACAACCTGATCCGCATGGCGCAGAGCTTCGACGTGCCGTTCCCGACCATCGTCCGCCGCGTGATCTGGCCCGGGGCGCTGCCCTCGATCCTCGCTGGTTTCCGCATCACCGCGTCGGTGGCGCTGATGCTGGTGGTCTCGGCGGAGATGATCGGCGCCGAGACCGGCATCGGCACCTTCGTGCTGCAGGCCGGCAATCTGATGCAGACCGATCAGCTGATGGCGGGGATCCTGATCCTGTCGCTGTTCGGCCTCGCCGTCGGCCGGCTGATCAGCATGCTGGAAGCGCGGCTCCTGCGCTGGCGCTGATCCGGCGGTGTCAGGTGTTGCCGCGATCCTCCCGGAACAGGTCGAGCTTCTCCTGCACTGGGCGATCCGAGAACGAGAACAGCACGGCATCCTCGTCCGGCTCATGGCTGACCCATTGCCAGCTCGGAACGACGAACAGATCGCGCGGTCCCCATTCGAAGGTCTGGTCGCCGATGCGGCTGCGGCCCTTGCCTTCGATCGCGGTGAACACGGTCGCGTCGGTCGAGCGATAGCGCGCAGTCTTGAAGCCCTTCGGCAGCAGCTGGATGAAGGTGCCGATCGTCGGCATGGCGAAGTCGCCGGTCTCCGGATTGGAGAATTTCAGCTTCAGCCCGTGGCACGCATCCCATTCCTCGCTTCGCTTGGCGCTCTCCAGCGCCTCCCGCGTGTAGGAATAGGGATAGTTGAAGATCGGCGACGTCCGCGATCTGCGCTTGGCGTCGACCGGCAGCAGGTTGTGGCCATAGCGGGCGAAGCTGTCGCTTGAGGGGCGTGCGACCTTCTGCTGATCCTCCTGCGACCCTTGCGCGAAGGAGGCGTCGAGGAACTGCACCAGGGGAATGTCGAGGCCATCGAGCCAGAACATCGGCTCGGAGGTCTCGTTGCCGTGATCGTGCCAGGTCATCGACGGCGTGATGATGAAGTCGCCCGGCTTCATCAGGGTGCGCTCGCCCTCGACGGTCGTGAAGGCTCCCTTGCCTTCCAGCACGAAGCGCAACGCGGACTGGCTGTGCCGATGGGCGGGTGCAACGTCGCCGGGGATTACCATCTGAATGCCGGCATAGAGCGAGGTGGTGATCTTGGACTGCCCACGCAGGCCCGGATTCTCCAGGATCAGGACTCGCCGCTCGGCCTCCTTCGCCGTGATCAGACGCCCGGCCTCGACCATGTAGTCGCGTATCGCCGCGAACTGCCAAAGATGCGGACGGCAGGCGCTCTTCGGCTCGGGAGTGATGAGATCGCTCATCACGGTCCACAGCGCCGTCATGTTTTCGCCGTCGATCTTCTTGTAGAACGCCTCGCGTTCCGGGGTCGAAACTGCGGCCATGCGCGCCTCCCGATCAGATGTCGTTATTGATTGACAGTATACTGTCAATCACGCTACCGTCAATTGCGACCAGAGCTATCAATTCGGGAGGACTGCCATGATGAAGCTGCACGGCTATTTCCGCAGCAGCGCATCCTATCGCGTGAGGATCGCGCTCAATCTC
Source organism: Bradyrhizobium sp. SZCCHNRI20481 (assembly GCF_032485055.1). Classification (NCBI taxonomy): domain Bacteria; kingdom Pseudomonadati; phylum Pseudomonadota; class Alphaproteobacteria; order Hyphomicrobiales; family Nitrobacteraceae; genus Bradyrhizobium; species Bradyrhizobium sp. SZCCHNRI20481. The sequence goes on along the minus strand of NZ_JAUEUE010000006.1, from coordinate 14,769 downwards.
AAGGGTCTCACGGCCGAGCATCTGCCGCATCATCTCCGCAAGGGCGAGCAGCGCGCGCCCGACTATCTCGCGCTCAACCCGCAGGGCTTCGTCCCGACCCTCGAGGACGACAGCGGCGCCGCGTTGATCCAGTCGCTTGCGATCATCGAATGGCTCGATGAGACCCATCCCGAGCCGCCGCTGCTGCCGAAGGATCCGTTGCGCCGCGCCCAGGTCCGTGCCTTCGCGCAGGTGCTCGCCTGCGACACCCATCCGGTGCAGAACCTGAAGGTGCTGGCGCGGCTGCGTGAGCTCGGCCTGCCCGAGGACAAGGTCACGGCTTGGGCCGGCTGGGCCAACCGCGAGGGGCTCGCTGCGTGCGAAGCGCTGATCAGGCATGAGCCTGGCCCATTCTGCTTCGGCGCGACGCCAACCTTGGCCGATCTCTGCCTGGTGCCGCAGCTTGGCAATGCACGCCGCTTCGGCGTCGATGTCGCAGCGTTCCCGCGCCTGCTGCAGGCCGAAGCCGCGGCGAAGGCGTTGCCGGCTTTCGCCGATGCTGCTCCGGAGCGTCAGCCCGATGCCGAGTAGGCCGCCCGACATCACGATGGACGCAGTCTACACCAAGCCGGGCTATCTGTTCCGGCGGATGCAGCAGATTGCGGTGTCGATCTTCGTCGAGGAGTGCCGGGAGTTCGACCTGACGCCGGTGCAATATGCAGCGCTGGTCGCGATCCAGACGCACCCGGGCATCGATGCCACCAGGTTGTCGGCGGTGATCGCCTTCGACCGTTCGACGCTCGGCAGCGTGATCGAGCGGCTGGAGAGCAAGGGTCATATCGAGCGCAGGCCGTCGGCCGAGGACAAGCGCGTCAAGCTGCTCTATCTGACCAGGACAGGTGGCGCGCTGCTCCGAGCGATCATGCCTGCGGTCGATCGCGCCCAGGCCCGCATGCTGGCGCCGCTGAAGGCCGCGGATCGCAAGATGCTGATGGCGTTGCTGGCGCAGCTCGTCGATCTCAACAACGAGGTCTCGCGGGTGCCGCTGCGTGCCGAGGATGCGCTTGAGCATCTCGGCAAGACCGGCTGATCGCGGAAGTCCGCGGTTGTCGGGCGGAAGGCATAGGCTCACAGCCGCATCACCGCCTGACGGTCGATCTTGCCGGTGCCCGTCTTCGGCAATTCGTCGATGAAGACGATCTCGCGCGGATATTTGTAAGGCAGCAGCTTCGCCTTTACGTAGTCCTGCAGCGCCTTCGTCATTGCCGACGCGTCGTGCGATCGGCCATTGGTCACCACCACGGCCTTCAGGCTCATCCGCCGATCCGATAGCTCATGCGCGAACACGGCGCATTCCCTGATATCGGGATGCTCGGCGAGGCAGAGCTCGACCTCGAGCGGATAGACCCATTGGCCCGAGATCTTGACCAGGTCGTCGGCGCGGCCGCGGAAGAAATGGAAGCCGTCGGCATCGCGCACGAAACGGTCGCCGGTGTAGATCCAGCCGTCGTCGCGGATCGTCTCCGCGGTCTTGTCCGGACGGTTCCAGTAGAGCGGCGTGTTGGAGTCGCCGCGCACCCAGAGAATGCCCTCTTCGCCGGTGGCGACCTCGCGTCCTTCGCCGTCGCGCAGCGCGATCTCGTAGCCGGGAACGCGCAGTCCGGCGGCGCCGAGCTTCTTGCGGTCCTCGCGGTTCGAGAGATAGACGTGAAGAACCTCGGTCGAGCCGAGACCTTCGACGATCTCCAGGCCGGTCAGGCTCTTCCAGCCGTTGAAGACCTCGGCCGAGAGCACCTCGGCCGCGGAGACCGCGAGCCGCAGTGACGAGAAGTCCGCCTCCTTCGCACCCTCAGCCTTGGTGAGCGCGGTGTAGAGCGTCGGCAGGCCGAAGAACACGGTCGGACGGAAGCGGCTGATCGCATCGAAGATGGCGGCGGGCTTCGGCTGGCCCGGCAGCAGCAGCGTCGTCGCTCCGGCCGAGAATGGAAAGGTGATCGCATTGCCGAAGCCGTAGGCGAAGAAGATCTTGGGCACCGAGAAGCAGACGTCGTCCGGCTTCAGCCGCAGCACGTTGCGGGCGAACGCCTGCTCGCTATAGGCCATGTCGTGCTGCAGATGGACGATGCCCTTGGGACGTCCGGTCGAGCCGGACGAATACATCCAGAACGCCATCTCATCGCGGTGCGTGTCGGCCTCTGGCAGCTGATCGGTGAAGCCTGGCAGCCACGCATCGACCGCGACCGTCGTTGCGGCGGCGGTAGCCGGCACCTCGCCATTGACGACAACCAGCGTCTGCAGTGCGGTATCGGCACAAGCCTGCGCGTCGAATCGTGCCGCAAACTCGGCATCGGCGACCGCGACCTTGGCGCCGGAATCAGCGAGATAGAATTGCAGCAGATCCGGCGGCGTCAATGTGTTGATCAGCAGCGGCACGAAGCCGGCGCGCACTGCGCCGAAGAACGCGGCCGGATAGGCCGGTGTATCGTCTAGGAACAGCAGGACACGGTCGCCGCGGCTGAGCCCGAGCGAGGTGAAACCGTTACCCCAGCGGCAGGCCTCGGCACACAGCTCGGCATAGCTGCGCTGACCGGCCGGGCCGATCAGCGCGGGCTTGTCCGCGTTGCCCTTTGCGAGATTGTCGAACAGCACGCGGCCGGCATTGTAGCGGGCGGGAATCGCGAAGCCGATCTCACGCGCGCCGGCGCTGTCGCGCGGAACGTGGTCGGCGATCTCTCGCGTCATACGCGTGCTCCCGTGTTCCGAGATGCCTCGTAGCGGGCCATGAACTGCGGGGCCATGGCTCGCAGCCGCGTGTCGTCGATGCGGCCGGACCGGGTGATATAGCTGTAGGCAAATTCCATCAGGCCGAGCGTCATGTGCGCCGAGAAGGACTCGTACCACTCGGCGCTGGTCCGGGCCGCCGCCACCAGCTTCTTCACGATCGGCTGCCGCTCGGCCTGATAGCGGGCGAGGCCGTCCGAGAGGCTGGTCTCCGCATCGAGCGCCTTGGCGAGCGCGATCGCATCCTCGATCGCCAGCCGCGTCCCGGAGCCGATCGAGAAGTGGGCGGTATGCAGCGCGTCGCCGATCAACACCATGTTCCGGTGCCACCAGTGCTCATTCCAGACCCAGGGAAAATTGCGCCATACCGATCGGTTGGAGACCAGCGCGTGGCCATCGAGCGTGGCGGCGAACACCTGCTCGCAGACGCGCCGGGATTCATCGACCGACATCTCGGCGAAGCCATAGGCGTGCCACGTGGCGCGATCGCATTCCACAAGGAACGTGCTCATGTCCGGCGCATAGCGATAATGGTGCGCGTTGAAGCTGCCGCGGTCGGTCGCGACGAAGGTCTGCGACAGCGTGGCAAAGGTCTTCGACGTGCCGTACCAGGCGAACTTGTTGCTGGAGTAGGAGACGGAGAAGCCGAAATCGCCTTCGAAGCTGCGGCGAACCAGCGAGTTCAGTCCGTCGGCAGCGACGATGAGGTCGTAGCCTGCGAGCTGATCCAGCGACTGGATGATCGTGCCGTAACGGGCCACGACGCCGACGCTTTCGGTGCGCGCCTGCAGCAGCTTCAAGAGTTCGAGCCGGCCGATCGCAGAGAAGCCGACGCCGTCGATCTCGACGTTCTCGCCACGCAGATTGAGCGTGATGTTGCGCCAGCTCTCCATGCACGGCGCGATCGCATCCACGGTGTCGGGATCGTCGGCACGCAGGAATTCGAGCGCCTGGTCGGAGAACACGACGCCAAAGCCCCAGGTCGCCCCGGCCGGGTTCTGCTCGAACAGATCGACCACGGCGGCGGGGTGCCGCTTCTTCCAGAGATAGGCGAAATACAGCCCGCCAGGGCCGCCGCCGAGCACGGCGATGCGCAAGGGCGTCCTCCACATTGACAGTATACTGTTTAGTTTGGATCGGAGACTAATCCCTCATTTCGATCGAGGCCAGGGAAATCTTATTGCTGAAGATCGAGCCGGCGGCCGCAGGTCACCCCGACGGGCTTCTGCCAAAGATCGCGTCGAGTGCGGCGATATAGGTGCTTTCGACCAGCTCCGGCACGTGCCGGCCGAGCGCCTCCATCTTCACGCCCGAATTGATTTCGAGCACCTGCCAGCGCCCATCGGCCAGCACGAGGTCGACCGATGCGTAGCGGATGCCGATGACGCGTGCCGCCGCGGTCGCGAGCGCGGCACAGAGGTCCCGCTGCGCGCCTGGTTCGAGCAGCTCGGGGTGAGCTCCGAACTCGAGATTGTGCCGCCAGCTCAGCAGGCGCTGCTCGCCGCGCGGCACGATCGCGCGCAAGGCCGACGCGTCGAATTCCCCATCGAGGCGCCGCAGGAGCTGTGCGTGCCCCGTGGCCGGAGTCGCCGCCAGCGCGAGATCGAGCAGCGGCTGCACGCCGTCGCCGGTCACGGTGGGGCGCTGCTTGCGGTAGACGATCATGGACGCGTCATCGAGCTGCACGACACGGACTTCGTCGACGATGTCCATGAGCGGTGCGATCGCAACGTTCGCGCCGGTCCCGAAGATGCGGTTCGCTGCGCGCAGCAGTTCATCCTTTCCCGTGACGCGGACCACCATCCGTCCAGAGGTACCCTCGTTGGGCTTGACCACCAGCCCGCGCGGATACGTTTCCAGCAGCGCCAGCGCGGCCTCGGCCGTCTGCCCGGGCTGGCCGCTAAGGGCCGGAGCAAGAAAGAACGCGTGTGGAACCGCGGCAATCCCGTCGGCTCTCAGCAGCGCCGAGGTCGCCGCTTTGTCACAGGCCAGTCTGTGCGCCACCGCACTGTTCAGGCCGAGATCATAGCCGAAGATCAGGTGACGCCGGTTGGCATCCTCGAGCACCAGCAGCCAGCCGTCCTCCCGCACGTCGAGCGCGATGCCTCGTTCGACGCAGTAGCGGGTGATGGCGGCGAGCTGGGTCTGCGGATGGTTAATCATTGCTCAAGGATTGGGCCAGGATGCGGAATTAAAGTGCTGGAAAATTGGAATCTCGGCAAGTAAATTACCCTTATCGTTTGTGTACGAACGAACGGCCGATCGAGGCGAATCCGGGCATCAGCCGGCATGCATTTGATCGTGATCAATGGTGCGTCCATGCGGGTTGATTATTCGCTGTTTTCACGTACATCAGGCGCCGAAATCGCTGGATCTATAGGGTTTTTGCGGTCCTGCCTCCGTCACGACTTGTTTCTTCCAACTTCAGCCCACGTGAAAAAACAAACGACATGAGCGCGTTCTATAAAGAGAAAGTTCTTTCCGTTCACCACTGGACGGACACCCTGTTCTCCTTCCGAGCCACCCGCGATGCGGGCTTCCGCTTCCAAAATGGTCAGTTCGCGATGATCGGCCTCGAGGTCGAGGGCCGCCCGCTGCTGCGTGCCTACAGCATGGCCAGCGCCAATCACGAGGAGGAACTGGAGTTCTTCAGCATCAAGGTGCAGGACGGCCCGCTGACCTCCCGGCTGCAGCAGATCAAGGAAGGCGACACCATCCTGGTCGGCCGCAAGGCGACCGGCACGCTGATCCCCGACAATTTGCTGCCCGGCAGCCGGCTGCTGCTGCTGTCGACCGGCACCGGCCTTGCCCCGTTCGCCAGCCTGATCAAGGACCCCGACGTCTACGAGCGGTTCGAGAGCATCGTGCTGGTCCATGGCTGCCGCCAGGTCGCTGAGCTCGCCTATGGCGAGAGCGTCGTCGCGAAGCTGCGCGAGGATGAGCTGTTCGGGCCGCTGCTCGACGGCAAGCTGCAGTATTATCCGACCGTCACCCGCGAGCCGTTCCGTAACCGCGGCCGCATCACCGACCTGATCTCGTCGCAGCAGTTCTTCAACGATATCGGCCAGCATGAGCTCGACATCGCCAAGGACCGCATCATGATGTGCGGCAGCCCGGCGATGCTGGAGGAGCTCAAGACCATGTTCGAGTCGCGAGGCTTCCTCGAAGGCAGCGGCAACCAGCCCGGACACTTCGTGATCGAGAAGGCCTTCGTCGAGCGCTGAGCCGCCGACCCTTCGTTTGCGACTTTTCTGAAAGAGCGCCTCGACGCAATCGGGGCGCTCTTTTCGTTGGCAATATCCTCCTTGCGCGCGTCCGAGCGGCCGTGCGATTTTCGGCGCCAAGACCGGGCCTTCAGACGTCCGGCGCGAAACAGGGAGGGGACTTGGATTGCCCGCGTGGCGGCCATCCCCGTGATGACAGAGGGGATGAGCATGGATTCCATCGTACGGCGACAGACGCTCGGTGATCTCCTGCGGCGGAGCGCGGCGCGGACACCGACCAAGACGGCCGTGATCTGCGGCGAGATCAGCTGGACCTACGCCGAGTTCAACGCCATCGTCGACCGCCTCGCGGCCGGCCTCGCCGCCCAGGGGGTCGGCAAGGGCGAGCGCGTCGCGATCCTCGCGCGCAACTCGCATACCTTTGCCGCCCTGCGCTTCGCGCTGGCGCGGCTCGGCGCCGTGCTGGTGCCGATCAACTTCATGCTGAAGCCGGAGGAGGTCGCCTACATCCTCAATCACGCCGGGGCGCGGCTGCTCGCGACCGACAGCGGCTTCGCCGGCGTGGCGCGCGCCGCCAAGGCACTGGTGCCGGCGGTCGAGCAGCTGATCTGGCTGCCGTCGGAGGGCGCGAGCGAACGGCAGGGCGACATGATCGATTTTGCCGAGCTTGCGGCCTCGACGGCGCAAGTGCCCGCGGTCGAGATTGCAGGCAGCGACGTGGCGCAGATCGTCTACACCTCGGGCACGGAGTCGCTGCCGAAGGGCGCAATGCTGACCCATGATGCCGTGATCTGGCAGTATGTCAGCTGCATCGTCGACGCCGGCATCGCGGCCGAGGACGTCACCTTGCACGCGCTGCCGCTGTATCATTGCGCGCAGCTCGACGTGTTCTTCGGACCGTCGATCTATGTCGGCGCCACCAACATCATCACGGCGTTTCCGACGCCCGATAATCTGCTGCCGCTGATCGCGAAATATCGCATCACCTCGTTCTTCGCGCCGCCGACGGTGTGGATCTCGATCCTGCGCTCGCCGCTGTTCGAGACCACCGACGTGTCGACTTTGCGCAAGGGCTATTACGGCGCGTCGATCATGCCGGTCGAGGTGCTGCGCGAGCTGGCGCAGCGGCTGCCCAAGGTGCGGCTGTGGAATCTGTACGGCCAGACCGAGATCGCGCCGCTGGCGACGATGTTGGGACCCGATGATCAGTTGCGCAAGCCGGGGTCTTGCGGCCGCGCCGTGCTCAATGTCGAGACCCGCGTTGTCGACGATGAGATGAACGACGTCGCGCCGGGCCTGGTCGGCGAGGTCGTGCACCGCTCGCCGCATCTGATGCTCGGCTACTTCCACGATGACGAGCGCACCGCCGCGGCCTTCCAGGGCGACTGGTTTCACTCCGGCGATCTCGCGACCATCGACGAGGAGGGCTACATCACCATCGTCGATCGCAAGAAGGACATGATTAAGACTGGTGGTGAGAACGTCGCCAGCCGCGAGGTCGAGGAGGCGCTCTATCTGATCCCGGAAGTGTCGGAGGTCGCCGTCATCGGCCTGCCGCATCCGCGCTGGGTTGAGGCGGTCGTGGCAATGGTCGTGGTCAAGTCCGGCTGCGAGCTGACCGAGGAGGCGGTGCTGAAGCAGGCGTCGAGCCGGCTCGCCACCTTCAAGACACCGAAGCGGATCGTGTTCGTCGATGCGCTGCCCAAGAACCCCAGCGGCAAGCTGCTGAAGCGGCAGCTGCGCGAAGCGCATTCGGGGTTGTTCGCGCAGGGGTAAGCGGCTGCCGTCTTCGAACAGTGCATATCGGCGCCGGGAGTCTCGGAGGCCCGCCCGGCGCTGCGGCTCGATCTCGCAGCGCGGCAGTCGACAGAAGGCGGCTATCGACGTTGTGATATCATCGATGGCCGATTGCGCGCGCTTGTGTAACGATTGCTTCGCGATACGCGTAGTATGGTGACACCAGACCTTCCACGAGCCGCCTCGAGGCCTCCCATGGATACGCTGCTGCTCCCGTTTTCGCCGCGCTTCATCGTGCTGACGATCTGCGCCACGGCGACCGCCCTGCTGCTGATCCTCGGCATCTACGACCGCAAAATCTTCGATCTCGTCCTCATCCCACTCTTGATCTTCGGCGCGCTGACCTTGCTCGGCGTCCGCGATCTCATGCAGAAGAGCCACGCGGTGTTGCGCAACTACCCGATCGCGGCGCATCTGCGTTTCCTGCTCGAGGAGATGCGGCCGGAGATGCGGCAGTATTTCTTCGAGAGCGAGAAGGACGGCATGCCGTTCTCGCGCGACACCCGTGCGGTGGTCTATCAGCGCGCCAAGATGGTGCTCGACAAGCGCCCGTTCGGCACCCAGGAGGATGTCTACCGCGAGGGCTATGAATGGATGCACCATTCGATATCGCCCAAGCCGCGTGCGGAGGAAAAATACCGCATCTCCATCGGCGGCCCCGATTGTGCAAAGCCCTATTCGGCCTCGGTGTTCAACATCTCGGCCATGAGTTTCGGGGCGCTGAGCCCGAATGCGGTGCGCGCGCTCAACGGTGGCGCCAAGCGCGGCGGCTTCGCGCACGACACCGGCGAGGGCGGCTTCAGCCCGTACCATGCCGAGATGGGCGGCGACATCATCTGGGAGATCGGCTCCGGCTATTTCGGCTGCCGCCGCCATGACGGCACGTTCGACGCCGACGCGTTCGCGCGGGTCGCAGCCACCGAGCAGATCAAGATGGTCGAGCTCAAGATCAGCCAGGGCGCCAAGCCTGGCCACGGCGGCGTGCTGCCGGCTGCCAAAGTGTCCGAGGAGATCTCTAAGATCCGCGGCGTCGCGATGGGCGAGGACTGCATCTCGCCGGCGGCGCACCGCGCGTTCTCGACGCCGATCGGCATGATGCAGTTCATCGGCGAGATGCGCCGGCTGTCGGGCGGCAAGCCCGCGGGCTTCAAGCTGTGCATCGGCCATCCCTGGGAATTCCTGGCGATCTGCAAGGCGATGCAGGAGACCGGCATCTATCCCGACTTCATCGTCGTCGACGGCAATGAAGGCGGCACCGGTGCGGCGCCGCTCGAGTTCATGGACCATCTGGGCATGCCGATGCGCGAGGGCGTCAACTTCGTGCATAACGCGCTGGTCGGGATGAACATCCGCGACCGGATCAAGATCGGCGCCGCCGGCAAGATCGCCACCGCCTTCGACATGGCCCGCGCAATGTCGATTGGGGCCGACTGGTGCAACTCGGCGCGCGGGTTCATGTTCGCGCTCGGCTGCATCCAGTCCTTGAGTTGCCACACCGACCGCTGCCCGACCGGCGTTGCGACGCAGGATCCGACGCGCGCTCGCGCGCTGGTCGTTCCGCACAAGATCGATCGCGTCTACAACTATCATCACGCGACCCTGCATGCGCTGGCCGAGCTGCTCGCTGCCGCCGGCCTGGAACATCCGCAGGACCTGCGTCCCATCCACTTCTCACAGCGGACGTCGACCACCGAGGTCTCCTCCTTCGCAAAACTCTATCCGGCGCTGCGGCCGGGTGAGCTGCTCGAGGGTACGCAGGACATCCGCTTCCGTGATGCCTGGGCGCTGGCGCGGCCTGATACGTTCGCGGCGGTGCAGTGAAGCGCCTCGCGCAATCTTTTTTAGGAACCTCCGGGCTCGAATTCCATCTAAGCCATGCGTGCTCAGTTGGGATGATCGACAATGCCTTGGACCATAGCGACCACACTCTCTGCGGCGACGACCGCCGAGGATGACTTGATCCGACGGGTAAAAGCCCGCGACGAGGCGGCCATTCGGGCCATCCTGCAGGCCAACAACCGCCGCCTGTTCCGGATCGCCCGTGGCATCCTGCGCAATGACAGCGAGGCGGAGGACGTCGTGCAGGAAACCTATGTCCGCGCACTCACCCATCTGGACGAGTTTCGCGGCCAGTCCAGCCTGTCGACGTGGCTGGTTCGCATCGCGATGAACGAAGCGATGGGGCGGCTGCGCGGACAGCGACCGGCATTGCAACTGGATGCGGAGCGAGGGAACAAACCTGGGGCCGAGGTGATCCAATTTCCCGCCACGTCGAGCGATCCGGAGAAGTCTGTGGCACAGCGCCAGGTCCAGGCCGTCGTCGAGCGGGCCATCGATGAACTGTCCGAGCCGTTTCGCCTCGTGTTCATCGCCCGCGTGATCGAGGAGATGAGCATCGACGAGACCGCGGACTTGCTGGGGTTGAAGCCCGAGACCGTCAAGACGCGCCTGCATCGCGCCCGCGGCATGTTGCGCGAGAACGTCGAAAAAGAGATCGGCCCCGTCCTTATGGACGCGTTTCCCTTCGCTGGCGCGCGTTGCGAGCGGCTGACGGATGCCGTGCTTGAGCGTCTGGCACGTCCGAGCTGAAGATTCTTGGGAACGTCGGCTCCCGTTTTTCATCCAATCCCTGTGCAGCCATTCATCCGCCGGCCACGAGGTCCGGCGGCACAGGAGATGAGAGCCATGTTCAAGCATATCGGCACGATGGTCGTCGTGCTCTGCCTCACGAGCAGTGTCGCGCTGTCGCAGGGCGCCAAGCTCAACGATCCGCAGATCGCCCATATCGCCTACACTGCGGGCGAAATCGACATCAAGGCGGCGAAGCAGGCGTTGGACAAGTCCAGCAGCAAGGAGGTCAAGGAGTTCGCCCAAGGCATGGTGCGCGACCACGAGGCGGTCAACAAACAGGCCCTCGCGCTCGTCAAGAAGCTGAAGGTCACGCCTGAGGACAACGACACCAGCCGCGCGCTGTCGAAGCAGGCGAGCGAGAAGCTCGACGAACTCGGCAAACTCAAGGGCGCCGCGTTCGACAAGGCCTACATCGCCAACGAGGTCGTCTACCACAAGACGGTGAATGGCGCGCTGGAAACGCAGCTCATTCCATCGGCGAGCAATTCCGAGCTGAAGGAGCTGCTGCAGACCGGCCTCAAGCTGTTTCAGGGGCACGAGCAGCACGCCGAGCATGTCGCGGCGGATCTGAAGTAGGATCAGCCGATGCTGTCGGGACGTCTCGCCTTCCTGAGTGTGGTCGTGCTTGCCGCGGTGAGCGTTCTGGCGCGCGCGGCCACGATCCGGATTACGATAGACAAGCTCGCGTTTTCGCCGGCCGTGGTTTCGACCAGGGTCGGCGACACCGTCGAATGGGTCAACAAGGATGCGCTGGCTCATACGGCCACGGCGCGGGATGGCGCCTTCGATGTCACTTTGCCGCCGAGCAAGACGGTGAGCTCGGTCCTCAAGAAGGCGGGTACGCTCGACTACTACTGCCGCTTTCACCCGAACATGAAAGCGACCCTCACGATCGCGCCGTGACGCCGTTGGCCTCAATGCGGGTTCTCCAGGCTGAAGGTTTCGGACTGCTCGTCATAGGCGAACAGCTCGGCATAGCGGCCCCATGACACGATGGTGTGCAGCGTCTCGTCGGCATAGTGCTCGGACATGTAGTCCTCGAGCTCGATGCGGAAGCGCGCCGCTGGTGCTGCGTGCGCGGGGCGGTCGTCGAGCACGCGGCGGATCAGCCCCATCAGCGGCACGTTCTCCATCAAATGCTGCGCGAACAGCTTCTTGCGTTCGTCGGTATCGAGATGGGCGAACCGCCGTCCGGCCTCGGTCAAGGTCAGATCGCCTTCGCTGAGCTGGGCGAAGCGCAAGAGCTGCAGCGCCTCGGCCAACGGAAAGATCTCGTCGACCTCGAGCTGCAGATGGCCCGCCAGCACCGGCAGGTCGGCATGCCCATTATAGGGTTCGCCGGCAAGCGTCTCGACCAGGCCGGAGATCGAGTTCGAGGACACGTGGCTCAGCACCATGCCGACGCCGGCGCTCGCGGTGCTCGGCAGCTTCGGCTCGGGCCGCTGCGTCATGCGCGCGTAGAGGCTGTCGACCAATTGGCGGAACGCCGCATCGAGCCGGTTGCGCGGATGCGGCAGGTCGACCTTGAACTCGGCGGCGACGCGGCCGGGATTGGAGGAGAACACCAGGATGCGGTCGCACATCAGCACCGCTTCCTCGATGTTGTGCGTCACCATCAGCACCGATTTGATCGGCAGCCGGCCGTCGGTCCAGAGATCGATGAGGTCGGTACGGAGTGTTTCGGCGGTCAGCACGTCCAGCGCCGAGAACGGCTCGTCCATCAGCAGGAGGTCGGGATGCACCACCAGCGCGCGGGCGAAGCCGACGCGCTGGCGCATGCCGCCCGACAGCTCCTTTGGAAAAGCGGATTCGAAGCCGTCGAGGCCGATCAGATCGATCGCCGCGAGCGCGCGCTTGCGCCGCTCAGCGGCCTCGATGCCGAGCGCCTCCAGGCCGAGCTCGACGTTCTGCAGCACGGTGAGCCAGGGAAACAGGGCGAACGACTGAAACACCATGGCGACGCCGCGCGGGGGGCCGGCGATGATCTCGCCGCGGCAGCGCGCTTCGCCGGAGGAGGGCGACACCAGGCCGGCGATGATCCGCAGCAAGGTCGATTTGCCGGAGCCGGAGCGTCCGAGCAGGCCGACGATCTCGCCGGCGCGGATCGTGAGGTCGACCTTCTCGAGCACCACGAGATCCTCGCCGCTGCCCTTCGGAAACAGCCGGCTCACGCTCTTGATCTCGATCAGCGATGTGTCTTTGACCTGGTCGCGCATGACAAATTCTCCCGGTCAGCCCAGCCGCAGCCGGCGTTCGCCGAAGGCGTAGAGCGGCCGCCACAGCAGCCGGTTGAACAGAGTGACGAGAATGCACATCACGGCAATGCCGAGCACGACGCGGGGGAAGTCACCACGCTCCGTGGCCGCGGCGATGTAGGCGCCGAGGCCGCTCGCGGTGAGATGGGTATCGCCCCAACTCGCGACCTCGGCGACAATCGCCGCGTTCCACGAGCCGCCGGAGGCGGTGATGGCGCCGGTGATGTAGTAGGGGAAGACGCCGGGCAGCACGACCTTGAACCACCAGCGCCAGCCGGTCAGCTGCAGGCTCGCGGCAGCCTCGCGCAGGTCGGTCGGGAAGGCGCTGGCGCCGGCGATGACGTTGAACAGGATGTACCACTGCGTGCCCAGGATCATCAGCGGGCTCAGCCAGACATTGGCGTCGAGGCCGTAGCGCACGATCAGCACGACGAACACCGGGAAGGCGAGGTTGGCCGGGAATGCGGCGAGGAATTGCGCCAGCGGCTGCATCCGTTCGGCGAGCTTCGGCCGCAGCCCGATCCAGACGCCGACGGGGACCCAGATCAGCGACGCCAGCGCGATCAGCACCACCACCCGCACCAGCGTGATCAGGCCGTAGCCGATCGCGCTGAGGACATCGGACGGTGCCAAGGTCGCCGAGAGATAGAGGGTGGTCTTCCAACCGGCATAGGCGCAGCCGAGGACGACCACTGCAAGCCAGAGACCGTCGACGAGCTGCGAGGGCGGCGCATGGCGGACAGGGCCGCTCCAGGCGTTCGGCCAGTTGATCCGCAGGTTCGAGAAGGTGCGGTTCAGCGCGGCGAAAGGCACGGACAGCCTGCGCAGCGCGCGGGTGCGCCGGAACAGATCGAGCATCCAGGAGGTCGGCGGATTGCCGGAGGCGGTCTGCTCGAAGCGGAACTTGTCGGCCCAGGCCACGATCGGACGGAATAGCAGCTGGTCATAGGCGGTGATCACCAGCAGCATCGTCAGCAGCGCGGCGGCAATTGCCGTGAGATCCTTCTGCTGGATTGCGAGTGCGACGTAGGAGCCGATGCCCGGCAGGGTGACCGTGGTGTTGCCGACCGTGATCGCCTCCGACGCCACGACGAAGAACCAGCCGCCGGACATCGACATCATCGCATTCCAGATCAGGCCGGGCATCGCGAAGGGCACGTCGAGCCGCCAGAAGCGCTGCCAGCCGGAGAGGTGGAAGCTGCGCGTCGCGTCCTCCAGATCCTTCGGCACGTTGCGCATCGACTGGTACATGCTGAAGGTCATGTTCCAGGCCTGGCTGGTGAAGATCGCGAACACGCAGGCGAGCTCGGCACCGAGCACCTTGCCGGGGAACAGGTTCATGAAGAACACGACGGTGAACGTCAGGAAGCCCAGGATCGGCACCGACTGCAGGATGTCGAGCAGCGGGATCAGCACGATCTCGGCGCGCCGGCTCTTGGCCGCCAGCGCGGCGTAGACGAAGGTGAACACCAGCGAGCAGGTGATTGCGAGCAGCATGCGCAAGGTGGTGCGCAGCGCGTAGAGCGGCAGGTTGGACGGATCGAGCGAGACCGGCGCCGTGTCCAGCGCCGACAGCGGCAGCGTGGTCTGCTCGCCGCCATAGACGATCAGCACCATGGCGCCGACCACGATGATCAGCGCGACCACGTCCCAGACGTTGGGACGGACGGCGTCGCGGAGCACGGTTGTCCGGAGGTCCTGAAGCATCATCCGCGTGTCTCGTCTCGTCGTCCGCAGCCGACGGCTCCGGACGTCTCCTTGTCATGGCGCTGAGGGCTGGTTCGCGCCGGCGGGGCTGCCGGCCAAATCCGCACCCTAAGTGCCCTCTGTGATGGTTTGATTTCAAGCGGCGTCTGCCGGGATCCGGCCCCGTGGTCCGGCCTATCAAAGGATACGCAGGCCGCGTCTTCACGTTCCCGCGACATCGGATGTCCGGGGTGTGCTGGTCCGTCGGCCCTCGTTGAGCGTGAGGGCGCAGGGAAGGCCGGGCCTCGACTGAGGCCCGTGGCCCGCCTGCGGAAAAAGTGCAGGCGGCAGGTACCACAGATCCTATGGGGCGGCGGGTGGTCAAGAAGGGTTAGGATTGGATTTCCGAACCATCC